>JALHQP010000015.1 GCA_022841885.1 Aquincola sp.
GACCTGCACGCGCCTCTCGTGCCGCGCGTCGCGCGAGAGCTTTCTCATGTCGGTTGCTTGCATCACCGTCAGATGATGGCGCAATCGAATAGTTCAAGTTAAATACTTCCTGATCAATAAGATGACTGCCTCATGACCGGGTTCGCCTTCCTCTCCGACACGCGCTTCCTGAAGGCGCCAGTGGCGGCCACCCAGCCGTTCGCCGTGGCCGGTATTGCCTGGGACGGGTCGACGACCAACCGCCCCGGCGCGCGCTTCGGGCCGCGCGCGATCCGCACCGCCAGCCACATGCTGTGCGACGGCACCCACCCGCACTTCGACGTGTCGCCGCTCGGCCGACTCGGCGACGCGGGCGACCTGACCCTGCCCAACACCGGACTCGCCGCGATGCGCGAGGCGCTGGCCCCGCTGGCGGCACCCCTGATCGCGCGCCACCACATGGTCTGGCTCGGCGGCGACCACTCGATCACGCTGCCCTTGCTGCGCGCCTACCGGACGCAGCTCGGCCGCCCGCTCGCGGTGCTGCACTTCGACGCCCACTGCGACACCTGGACGGACCACTTCGGTGAGCCGAGCGGGCATGGCACCTGGGTCTACGAGGCCATCCAGGAAGGTCTGGTGGTCAAGGAGTGCTTCGTGCAGGCCGGCATCCGCTCGGCCGGCGAACGTGGCGCGCGCGAGTATGTGCGTGACCAGGGCGGCGCCATCCACACGGCGCGCGAACTGCGCGGCCTGGAGAGCCCGGCGCAGCTCGCACCGCTGCTTGCCGACCTGCGCGCCCGCCTCAAACGGCACGGCATGCCGCCGCTTTATGTCAGCCTCGACATCGACTGCCTCGACCCGGCCTTCGCTCCGGGCACCGGCACGCCCGAGCCCGGCGGCCTGTCGACCAACCAGGTGCTGTCGATCCTCGAGGGCCTGGCCGACCTGCCCTGCGTTGGCATGGATTGCGTCGAAGTGGCGCCGCCCTACGACCATGCCGAGCTGACGAGCTACGCGGCGGCCCACTTGGCCTGGACCTACCTCTGCAGCCAGCTCGCACGCCGGCGCTGATGCGATCACCGCGGCTCAGCCCGCCGACAGCGGCACGGCCGTCGTGCGCTTGACCGTGCGCAGCACCAGCATCGAGTTCGAGCGCGCCACGCCAGGCAGGCGCATCAGCACCTCGGTGTGGAAGCGCTCCAGGTCCTCCGCGTCGCGGTAGGTGAAGCGGATCAGGTAGTCGTTCGCGCCGGCGACGTAGTAGCAGTCGAGGATGCGTGGCTCGGCGCGTACGGCCTGCTCGAAGCGCTCGAGCGCGTCGCCGCCCAGCGTTTCGAGGTTCACGATCGTGAAGCTGGTGCCGTGCTGACCCACGGCCTTCGGGTTGAGCAGTGCGACGTAGCGCGCGATGACGCCCGACTCCTCGAGCTGCTTCACTCGCCGCAGGCAGGCCGATGGCGACAGGTGGACACGCTGCGCGAGGTCCAGGTTCGAGAGCCGCCCATCCTCCTGCAGCACCTCCAGGATCGACACGTCGATCGCATCGAGTTGCGCCACACTGCTCTTGCTTCGCATGAAATGCCGTCGATTCACATGAATGCGGCATGATATTGCAGCCAGAAGGGTAAGCCCACAGCGATTGCGCAACCCTATTGCGCACCCGACTGCCTAGACTGGCTGTCGATGCCGCCGCACACTGCGGCCACCCACCGATCGGAGTTCTGCCATGGCCGAGCGCATGGACGCTTACTGGATGCCCTTTACCGCGAACCGCCAGTTCAAGAAGGCGCCGCGCCTGCTGGCCCGCAGCGAAGGCATGTACTTCTGGACGCCGGAGGGGCGGCAGATCCTCGACGGCGTGGCGGGCCTGTGGTGTGTCAACGCCGGTCATGCACGGCCGAAGATCGTGCAGGCGATCGCGCAGCAGGCGGGCGAGCTCGACTACGCGCCGCCGTTCCAGATGGCACACCCAAAGGCGTTCGCGCTGGCCGAGCAGCTGGCCGCGCTGTCGCCGGCCGGCATGAACAAGGTGTTCTTTACCAACTCGGGTTCCGAAGCGGTGGAAACGGCGCTGAAGATGGCGATTGCCTACCACCGCGTGCGCGGCGAGGCGTCACGCACGCGCCTGATCGGTCGCGAGCGCGGCTACCACGGCGTCAATTTCGGCGGCATCTCGGTGGGTGGCATGGTGGCCAACCGCAAGATGTTCGGCACCCTGCTCGCGGGCGTCGACCACATCCGGCACACGCACGACCCGGCGCGCAATGCGTTCTCGGTCGGCCAGCCCGAGCATGGTGCCGAGCTCGCCGACGACCTCGAGCGCCTGGTCGCACTGCACGACGCGAGCACCATCGCCGCGGTCATCGTCGAGCCGATTTCCGGCTCGAGCGGCGTGCTGCTGCCGCCCAAGGGCTACCTCGAGCGCCTGCGCGCGATCTGCGACAAGCACGGCATCCTGCTGATCTTCGACGAGGTCATCACGGGCTTCGGCCGCACGGGCAACCCCTTCGCGGCGCAGACCTTCGGCGTGACGCCGGACATGATCACCGCCGCCAAGGGCATCACCAACGGCGCAGTGCCCATGGGCGCGGTGATCTGCCAGCAGAAGATCCACGACGTCTTCATGCAGGGCCCCGAGCATCTGATCGAGTTCTTCCACGGCTACACCTACTCGGCCCACCCGCTGGCCTGCGCCGCCGGCCTGGCGACACTGGAAACCTATGCCGACGAGGGGCTGCTCACCCGCGCACAACCGATGGCCGGCACCTTCGCCGACGCGGTGCATTCGCTGAAGGGCCTGCCCAACGTGATCGACATCCGCAACTTCGGCCTCGTTGGCGGCATCGAGCTCGCGCCGCTGCCGGGCGAGCCGGCCAAGCGCGCGTTCAACGTCTTCCTCGAGTGCTGGGAACAGGGCGTGCTGATCCGCACCACCGGCGACACGATCGCACTGTCGCCGCCGCTGATCATCGAGAAGTCGCAGATCGAGCGCATCGTCGACGTCGTGGGCAAGGCGATCCGCAAGAACGCCTGAACCCACCACCTCGCACGCGCGCACCGAAGGACGCTGCCTAGCGCATACCTCGCCCATGTCCCTGCTCGACACCGATCGCGAGTTGACGCGGCGTTCCTGGTACGCCGCCACCGCGCCGCGCACGACGGCGTTCGCGCCCCTGCCGGCGGGAACGCACGACTGCGATGTCGCGGTGGTCGGCGGCGGACTCGCCGGGCTGTCGGCGGCGCTGGAGTTGCGCGAGCGCGGCTTCGACGTGCTGCTGCTCGAGGCGCAGGACATCGGCCACGGCGCCAGCGGACGCAACGGTGGCCAGGCGATCTACGGCCTGGCCTGCGACATCACGACGATCGAGGACCAGCTGGGCCGCGACGCAGCGCGCCGGGTCTTCGGCATGTCGATCGAGGCGCTGGACCTGATCCGCGAACGCATCGCACGTTTTGGCATCGACTGCGACTGGCGCGACGGCTACCTCGGCGTGGCCACCGGCGCGCGCAAGGCCCGTGCGCTGCGCGACGAGGTCGAACTGCTGGCCGCGCGCTACGACCATCCCTTGCGCTGGATCGAGGGGCCCGACCTGCCCGGCTGGATCGCCAGCCCGCGCTACGTGGCAGCCGCACATGACCCGCGCTCGGGCCACCTCCACCCACTGAAGTACACGCTGGGCTTGGCCCAGGCAGCGGCCGCGTTGGGCGTGCGGATCCACGAGCACAGCGCGATCACGCAACTCGCACCGACACCGCAAGGCGGCGTGCATTTGCGCACAGACGGCGGCGCCGGTGTGAAGGCCCGCCACGCGCTGCTGGCTGGCAACGTCTACCTCGGCGCCGTCGCGCCCCGCGTGGCGCCGAACCTGGCCGCGCGCATCATGCCGGTCGGCACCTACATCGTCTGCTCCGAGCCGCTGGGGACCGAACTCGCGGCTTCGCTGATCCCCTGTGGCGCAGCGGTGTGCGACAACAACTTCGTGCTCGACTACTTCCGCACCACCGCGGACCATCGCCTGCTCTACGGCGGCCGGGTCAGCTACAGCACGCGCACGCCGACCGACCTGGCGCGCTCGATGGCGCGACGCATGAGCGGCACCTTCCCGCAACTGCGGGGCCGCCAGGTGGACTACGCCTGGGGCGGCTTCGTCGACATCTCGATGAGCCGCGCGCCGGACTTCGGCCGTCTCGCGGACTTCGGCGATCGGGTCTACTACTTGCAAGGCTTCTCCGGGCATGGCCTGGCGCTGACGGGGCTGGCGGGCAAGCTGGTGGCCGAGGCGATGGCGGGAGACGCTTCGCGCTTCGACGTGTTCGCGCGCCTGAAGCACCGCCCCTTCCCGGGTGGTGCGGCGCTGCGCACGCCGGCGCTGGTGCTGGGGATGGCGTATTACCGGCTGCGAGACATGCTGTGACCGCGATGAATTCACCCAAGCCGATCGTGATCGTGCCGGCCTGCAACCGCAGGGTCGGCCAGCACCCCTTCCACATCGCCGGCAAGAAGTACATCGACGCCGTGCGTCTGGCCGGCTGCCTGCCGCTGGTGGTGCCGGGTGCCGAGCCCGAGGACTTCGACGCCCTGCTCGACGCGGCCGACGGCCTGCTGCTGACCGGCTCGCCGTCGAATGTGCACCCGAGCCACTTCGAGGAGGCCGTGCACGATGCGTCGCTGCCGCTCGACCCGGAGCGCGATGCCTGGACGCTGCCGCTGATCCCCAAGGCGCTCGAGCGTGGCCTGCCCTTCTTCGCGATCTGCCGCGGCGCCCAGGAGACCAACGTGGCGCTCGGGGGCAGCCTGCACCAGGCGGTGCACGAGGTCGAGGGCCACCTCGACCACCGCGACCCCGACGATGAACCGCTGGACGTGAAATACGCGCCGGCGCATTCGGTGGACGTGATGCCCGGCGGCGTGCTGGCCCGCCTGCTGCAGCGCGACCGAATCCAGGTCAACTCGCTGCACGGACAGGCCGTGAACCGGCTGGCCCCGGGCCTGCGCGTCGAGGCGCGCGCGCCCGACGGCGTGATCGAAGCGTTTTCCAAGCCGGACAGTCCCGGCTTCAACCTCGCCGTGCAATGGCACCCGGAGTGGCAGGCGGCGAGCAATCCGGTCTCGATGGCGATGCTGTCGGCTTTCGGCGCGGCCTGTGCCGCGCGTCGAGACCAAAGAAACAGGTGACCCCATGGTCGTGCGAGAGCAATTCACATTCAGCGAGCTGGAGAACTGGCTCAACCAGCGGCGCGTCACCGAGATCGAGTGCCTGGTGCCCGACCTCACCGGCGTGGCGCGCGGCAAGATCCTGCCGCGCGAGAAGTTCACCGAGGACCGCGGCATGCGCCTGCCCGAGGTGGTGGTGGCGATGGGCGTGACCGGCGAGTTCCCCGAGGAAGGCCCGTACTACGACGTCATCACGCCGACCGACCGCGACATGCACCTGCGGCCCGACCCGAGCACGGTGCGCATCGTGCCCTGGGCGGTCGACCCCACGGCGCAGGTGATCCACGACTGCTACGACCGCGACGGCGTGCTCGTGCCCTACGCGCCGCGCTCGGTGCTCAAGCGCGTGTGCGGCCTGTTCGACGCCAAGGGCTGGGACCCGGTGGTCGCGCCCGAACTCGAGTTCTACCTCGTGGCGCGCAACACCGACCCCGACGTGCCGCTCAAGCCGCCGGTGGGCCGCAGCGGCCGCAGCGAAACCTCGCGCCAGGCCTACTCGATCGACGCGGTCAACGAGTTCGACCCGCTGTTCGAGGACGTGTACGAGTACTGCGAAAAGATGGAGCTCAACGTCGACACCCTGATCCACGAGGTCGGTGCCGGCCAGATGGAGATCAACTTCTTCCACGGGGCGCCGCTCGGCCTGGCCGACGAGGTATTCCTGTTCAAGCGCACGGTGCGTGAGGCAGCGCTGCGGCACGACATGTTCGCCACCTTCATGGCCAAGCCGATCGCCGGCGAGCCGGGCAGCGCGATGCACATCCACCAGAGCCTGGTCGACCGGGCCAGCGGGCTCAACATCTTCAGCAACGAGGACGGCACGCCATCCAAGGAGTTCTTCTGGTACATCGGCGGCCTGCAGCGCTACACGCCGGCGGCCATGGCCCTGTTCGCACCCTACGTCAACAGCTACCGCCGCCTGGCGCGCTTCTCGGCCGCGCCGATCAACATCCAGTGGGGTACCGACAACCGAACCGTCGGCATCCGCTCGCCGGTGGCGACACCGGCCGCGCGCCGGATCGAGAACCGCGTGATCGGCGCCGACGCCAACCCCTATGTCGCGCTGGCCGCCACCCTGGCCTGCGGCTGGCTCGGCATCCAGAACCGCATCGAGCCGACGCCCGAGTGCAAGGGCGACGCCTACCTGGGCGCCCACCAGCTGCCGCGCAGCCTGGGCGAGGCGCTGGCCGCGTTGCGCGCCGAGACCGACCTGGCCGAGGTGCTCGGCAAGGAGTTCGTCACCGTCTACACCGAGGTCAAGGAAGTCGAGTACGCGGAATTCATGAAAGTGATCTCGCCCTGGGAGCGGGAACACCTCTTGCTCCATGTCTGAGGCCACCGCATGAGCACCCGCACCACCCAACAATGGCAGGCCGCCGACGCGGCCCACTTCCTGCACCCCTTCACCGACTTCCAGTCGCTGGCGAAGAGGGGCTCGCGCGTCATCGAGCGCGCCAGCGACATCTACCTCTGGGACACCGACGGCAAGAAGATCCTCGACGCGATGAGCGGCCTGTGGTGCGTCAACGTCGGCTATGGCCAGCGCGCGCTGATCGACGCGGCGACGCGCCAGCTCGAGACCCTGCCCTTCTACAACGCCTTCTTCCAGACCGCCACGCCGCCGGCCATCGAACTGGCCGAGCTGCTGGCCGAGGTGACGCCGCCGCAGTTCCAGCACGTGTTCTTCTCGGGCTCCGGCTCCGAGGGCAACGACACCGTGGTGCGCATGGTGCGCCGCTACTGGGACATCCTGGGTCAGCCCGAGCGCCAGGTGATCGTCAGCCGCCACAACGCCTACCACGGCAGCACGATGGCCGGCGCCTCGCTCGGCGGCATGGCCGGCATGCATGCCCAGGGCGGCCTGCCGATTCCCGGCATCGTGCACATCGACCAGCCCTACTGGTTTGAAAATGGTGCGGACCTGTCGCGCGACGAATTCGGCCTGGCCTGTGCGCGCCAGCTCGAGGCCAAGATCCTCGAACTCGGTGCCGACAAGGTGGCGGCCTTCATCGGCGAGCCGATCCAGGGTGCCGGCGGCGTGATCGTCCCGCCCGCGACCTACTGGCCCGAAATCCAGCGCATCTGCGACCAGTACGGCGTGCTGCTCGTCAGCGACGAGGTCATCACCGGCTTTGGCCGCACCGGGCGCTGGTTCGGCTGCGAAACCATGGGCACGAAGCCCGACCTGTTGACCTTCGCCAAAGGGGTGACCAGCGGCTACATCCCGCTGGGTGGCGTGATGGTCGGCGAACGCGTGGCCAGGGTGCTCATCGAGCGCGGCGGCGAGTTCAACCACGGCTACACCTACTCCGGCCACCCGGTGGCCTGCGCGGTGGCGCTGGCCAACATTCGCCTGGTGCGCGAGCAAAACCTGGTCGAGCGCGTGCGAACGGACGTCGGCCCCTACCTGGCCGAGGCCTACGCTCAACTGGCCGAACACCCACTGGTCGGCGAGGCCCAGACCTGCGGCCTGATGGGCGCCCTGCTGCTGGTCAAAGACAAGTCGGGCCCGCGCGGGGGCGCGCCGTTCCCGGGCGAGCTGGAGCTTGGCATGGTCTGCCGCGGCCATTGCTTCCGCGAGGGGCTGATCATGCGCGCCGTCGGCGACCGCATGATCATCGCGCCGCCGCTGATCATCACGCGCGCGCAGATCGACGAAATGCTCGTGTTGATCCGCCGTTGTCTCGACCTGACGCTGGCCGACGTTCGCAAGAACGGCTGGGACCATTGAGCATTCACCCGGATGCCTGTCCGTCGGCCACGACCTAGACTGCCCCGTTGACTCCCCCTGTCCACCCCCTTCATCCCACCGGAGGTCCTCGCACCATGGCCAAACCGCTCTCGTCCCTGCTCACGGCCGCCTGCGCCGTTGCGCTCGCCCTGGCTTCGACCGGGCTGCGTGCCCAGGAGGAGGAGAAGGTCCTCAACATCTACAACTGGTCCGACTACATCGGCGAGGACCTGATCAGGAAGTTCGAGGCCGAGACCGGCATCAAGGTCCGCTACGACAACTTCGACAACAACGAGATCGTCCACGCCAAGCTGGTGGCGGGCAAGACGGGCTACGACATCATCGTGCCATCGTCGAACTGGGCCAAGCTGCAGATCGACGGCGGCCTGCTGCAAAAGCTCGACAAGGCCAAGATCCCGAACCTCAAGGGCGTCGACCCCGCCATCAACGCCCAGCTGTCGAAGATGGACCCGGGCAACGACTACCTGGTCAACTGGCTGTGGGGCTTCACCACGGTGGGCATCAACGTCGACAAGGTCAAGGCCGCGCTCGGCAGCACGCCGATGCCGGCCAACGCCTGGGACCTCGTCTTCAAGCCCGAGTACATCAGCAAGCTGAAAAGCTGTGGCGTCTCCTTCCTCGACTCGGCCACCGAGGTCGTGCCCGCCGCGCTGCACTTCCTCGGCAAGCCGCCGTTCTCCAAGAGCCCGGCCGACTACACCGCCGCGGCCAATGTGCTGAAGGCGATCCGCCCGCATGTGACGCTGTTCAGTTCGTCGGGCTACATCAACGACATGGCCGGCGGCTCGATCTGCGTGGCGCTCGGCTGGTCGGGCGACATCAACATCGCGCGCCAGCGCGCGATCGACGGCAAGACCGGCCAGAACATCCAGGCCCTGCTGCCGAGCAACGGCGGCCTGCTGTTCTTCGACACCATGGTCATCCCGGCCGACGCGGCCCGCCCCGGCAACGCGCACAAGTTCATCAACTTCATGCTGCGCCCCGAGAACGCGGCGGCCAACACCAACAAGGTCTTCTACCCGAACGCAGTGCCGGAGTCGAAGAAGAACATCCGCGCCGAGGTGGCGAACAACCCGACGGTCTTCCTGCCCGCGGCCGAGATGGCCAAGATGATCCCGCCCGATGCGCTGAACAACGACCTGCGCAGGCTGATGACGCGCACCTACACCTCATTCAAGACCGGCCTGTAGCGCGGCCGCGTCATGAGCTTCCTGAAGATCGAGGGCCTGACGAAGGACTTCGACGGCTACAAGGCCGTCAACAACGTCAGCCTCGACATCGAGAAGGGCGAGATCTTCGCCCTGCTCGGCCCGTCGGGCTGCGGCAAGAGCACGCTGCTGCGCATGCTGGCGGGCTTCGAGACGCCGACCTCCGGGCGCATCGTGCTCGACGGCCAGGACCTGGCCCAGGTGCCATCGTACAAGTGCCCGATCAACATGATGTTCCAGAGCTACGCGCTGTTCCCGCACCTGACGGTGTGGGACAACATCGCGTTCGGGCTGCGGCGCGAAGGCGTGCGCCAGCCCGAACTCGGCGAGCGCGTGGAAGCCATGCTCAAACTGGTGCAGCTCGGCAAGTACGCCAAGCGCAAGCCGCACCAGCTCTCCGGCGGCCAGCAACAGCGCGTCGCCCTGGCGCGCAGCCTGGCCAAGCGGCCGCAGCTGCTGCTGCTCGATGAGCCGCTCGGCGCGCTCGACAAGAAGCTGCGCGAGCAGACCCAGATCGAACTCGTCAACATCGTCGAGCAGGTCGGCGTGACCTGCGTGATGGTCACGCACGACCAGGAGGAGGCCATGACCATGGCCTCGCGCATCGCGGTCATGAGCGAAGGCCGCTTCCTGCAGGTGGGCGCACCATCCGACATGTACGAGACACCGGCCACCCGCTTCGTCGCCGACTTCATCGGCAACGTCAACCTGATGGACGGCACGCTCGAGGTGGACGCCGAGGCGCACTGCGAGATCGCCTGCACCGACGTGCGCCACTACCTCGGCCACGGCATCACCGGCACGCAGGGCATGGCCGTCACCGTCGCGCTGCGGCCGGAGAAGATCCGCCTGTCGCGCGGCGCGCCGCAGGACATCCGCGTCAACGCGGTCAAGGGCACGATCCGCGAGATGAGCTACTTCGGCAGCTTTACGGTGTTCCACCTCGCGCTGCCCAGCGGCGGCTCGCTCAAGGTGAGCCAGGCCAACGTGGACCGCCATCCGCACGAGCGCTTGTCCTGGGGCGACGAGGCCTGGGCCCACTGGGACGGCTGGGCCCAGGTGGTGCTGACGCAATGAAAAAAGCACTGGCCTCCCTGCTGCGCGGGCGCAGTGCCGTGATCGGCCTGCCCTACCTGTGGCTGCTGGTGTTCTTCCTTGCGCCCTTCCTGGTGCTGGTGAACATCAGCGTCTCCGAGATGGGCATCGTGCGCCCGAACGACATCGTCGCCATCAAGGACGGCGTGGCCACGCTGACGCTGAAGTTCTCGAACTACGTCTTCCTCACCAGCGACCCGCTGTACTACAGCTCCTATCTGTCGAGCCTGAAGTACGCGGCCTGGACCACGCTGCTGTGCCTGGCCATCGGCTACCCCTTCGCCTACTTCATGGCACGCGCCCGGCGCACGCTGCAGCCGGCCCTGCTGATGCTGGTGATGTTGCCGTTCTGGACCTCGTTCCTGCTGCGCGTCTACGCCTGGAAGGGTCTGCTCACCACCGACGGCTGGGTGGCCGACATCATCATCGGCCTCGGGTTGGACCAGTTGCTGCTGGCGGGCGGACTGATCTCCACGCCGGGCAAGCTGATGAACACGCCGTTCTCGCTCGTCCTCGGCATGACCTACACCTACCTGCCGTTCATGATCCTGCCGCTGTACGGCAACCTGTCGAAGATGGACCTGCGCCTGCTCGAGGCCGCCAGGGACCTCGGCGCGTCGCCCTGGGTCGCGTTCTGGACCGTCACGGTGCCGCTGTCCAAGGCCGGCATCATCGCCGGCTCGATGCTGGTGTTCATCCCCTGCGTCGGCGAATACGTGATCCCCGAGCTGCTCGGCGGCCCCGAGACGCTGATGACCGGCAGCGTGGTCTGGACCGAGTTCTTCTCGAACAACGACTGGCCGCTCGCCTCGTCGCTCGCGGTGTCGATGATCCTGCTGATCCTGGTGCCGCTGGCCGTGTTCAACAAGTACCAGGCCGAGGCGCAGGAGGCCAGACGATGAAGCCCGGCGTGTGGTTCGGCCGCGCCTGGCTCGCCGCCGGCTTCGCCTTCCTGTACCTGCCGATCGTGGCGCTGGTGCTATTCTCGTTCAACGACTCGCAGCTGCCCAACGTGTGGCGCGGCTTCACGCTCAAGTGGTACGCGGCGCTGGTGCAGGACGAGGAGATCCTGCGCGGCTTCTGGATCAGCCTGAAGATCGCCTTTTTCACCGCGTGCGGCTCGGTCGTGATGGGCACGTTGGCCGCGTTCGCGCTGGTCAAGTACCACCGCTTCAAGGGCCGCACGCTGTTCTCCGGCATGGTCAACGCGCCGCTGGTGATGCCCGAGGTGGTGGTCGGTCTGTCGCTGCTGCTGATGCTGGTGAGCGTGCAGAACGTGCTCGGCATCCCCGAGAAGGGCGCGCTGACCATCTGGATCGGCCACCTGCTGCTCGGCATGGCCTACGCCACCGTGGTGATCCAGGCCCGCCTGCAGGACCTGAACCCGCAGCTCGAAGAGGCCGCGCTCGACCTCGGCGCCAAGCCGCACCAGGTGTTCTGGCTCGTCACGCTGCCGATGATCGGCCAGTCGCTGGCCTCGGCCTGGCTGCTCACCTTCACGATCTCGCTCGACGACGTGGTGCTCTCGGCCTTCCTGACCGGCCCCGGCGCCACGACGCTGCCGCTGGTGATCTTCTCGCGCGCCAAGCTTGGTCTGAACCCGACCGTCAATGCGGTGGCCACCGTCACCGTCGTCATCGTTGCCATCGGCGTGCTGATCGCCAGTTACCTGATCGCCAATGCGGAACGGCGTCGCCAGCAGGAGATGGCCGCGGCATTCCGCAGCTGACATGCAATCCCACCCAACCCGCCACCGAGGAAAGACCGACATGAAGAACACACTGTCCCTCACCGCCCTGGCCTTGGCCCTGGCCTGCGCCTTCCCGGCGCACGCGCAAAGCAATGCCGAGGTGCTCAACGAGCTGAAGGCGCTGCGCGACCGGGTGGCCGACCTGGAGCGCAAGCTCCAGGCCGCCGAGGCCGCCAAGCCCAAGGAGGGCCAGTGGGGCATGACGCCCGAGCAGGCACGCGAACTGAATCGCGTCACCGTCAAGACCGAGGCCCTCGAGGACTCTCGTGACGCTCAGGGACTGAAGAACCTCACGATCAGTGGCTACGCCGACCCCACCTACATCTACAACCGGCGCCAGAACCGTGGCGGCTTCCAGTTCCTGAACAGCGTGGCTGACGACGGCTACAACTACGACAACTCCTACTTCGGCGCGGTGGCACTCGACTTCCAGAAGGAGACCGACTCGGGTACGCGCTATCGCCTGACCCTGGTGCCCAACCGGGGCACGGACTCGGTGATCGGCAACGGCGGCATCGTCCACGAAGCCACGATCTCGGTGCCGATGTCCGATCTGCAGACTCGTTTCATCGCGGGCCACATGCCCGACTGGAGCGGCTACGAGTACCTGCAGCCGACGCTCAACAAGCTGATCACGCACAACCTGCTGTTCGACTTCACGCTGCCCACCGCCTACACCGGCGCCGGCGTGGACATCACGCGCGGCAAGTGGTGGTACCGCGCCATGATCGCCAACATGAATGCGTCGAAGAACGCCGCCGGCGAGAAGGCGCCGGTGCTGGCCTACCGCGTGGACTACTCTCGCGGCGAGTTCCAGGGCTTCGGCTTCGCAGGGGTTCATGGCAAGGCGGCCAACTTCACCGAGAACGTCGTGGACCCAGGGACCGGCGAAGTGATCGGCCAGCCGAATTCCAGACTGGACCTGTTCGAGTTCGATGCCTACTTCATCCGCGGCGACGTGACCGTTCAGGGCCAGGTGAGCTTCGGCCAGCAGAAGAAGGCCTCGATCACGCCGGCGGCCGATGGATCGCTGCGCGACTCGCGCTGGTGGGGCCTGTCGGTGCTGGCCGCCTACAAGTTCGATCCCCGCCTGGAAGGCGTCGTCCGTGTGGACTACCTCAACAACAAGAAGAACGGCGGCGGCCTGCTCGGCTACACCTCCGCCGACGACCGCAACGGCATCGGGCCGGACATCAACGGCGACCTGAACAAGGGTGCGACTCGCAGCGCGTTGTCGCTCGGCCTGTCCTACGCGATCAACCTCGAGACCACCTTCAAGGCCGAGTACCGCATCGACCGGGCGAACTTGCCGGTGTTCTATGACGTGAAGAGCGGCGACTACCGCAAGAGCAACCAGATCTTCGGCACGTCGGTCGTGGTTGCCTTCTGAGCGAAGGTCAGCGATGGGCGCCGTGGACTGGTTCGCAAGGGCTCGCGAGGCCGCCTTCGACGGCCGCGCGCTGATCGACGGCGTGCGCCGCGACGCCGCCGGCGGCGAGACCTTCGTCAAGGCCTCGCCGATCGACGGCCGCACGCTCGGCCCGGTGGCGCGCGGCCGCGAGGCCGACGTCGACGCGGCAGTGAAGAGCGCGCGGGCCGCCTTCGCCGACAGCCGCTGGGCCGGCAAGTCGCCGGCCTCGCGCAAGAAGCTGCTGCAGCGCTTCGCCGACAAGATCCTCGCTGCCAGGGACGAGCTGGCCCTGCTCGAAACGCTCGACATGGGCAAGCCGATCCAGTACTCGCTGTCGGTCGACGTGCCGTCCACGGCGCGCACGATCGCCTGGTACGCCGAGTCGATCGACAAGGTGTACGACGAGATCGCGCCGACGCCGGCCAGCGCCCTGGCGCTGATCACGCGCGAGCCGATGGGCGTGATCGGCTGCATCGTGCCCTGGAACTACCCGATGATCATGGCGGCCTGGAAGCTGGGGCCTGCGCTGGCCACCGGCAACTCGGTGGTGCTCAAGCCGAGCGAGAAGTCGCCCTACACCGCGCTGCGCCTGGCCGAGCTGGCCGTCGAGGCTGGCATCCCGCCGGGCGTGTTCAACGTCGTGCCGGGTTACGGTGGCGAGGCCGGGGAGGCGCTCGCGCTGCACATGGACGTCGACGCCATCGGCTTCACCGGCAGCACGCGCGTGGGCCGCAAGATGCTCGAGTACGCGGGCCGCAGCAACCTCAAGCGCGTCTACAACGAGCTCGGTGGCAAGAGTGCCTTCGTCGTCTTCGACGACTTCGCCAACGTCGAGCGCGCCGCCAAGGCCGCCGCCGGCAGCCTGTTCTTCAACCAGGGCGAGAGCTGCAACGCGCCCTCGCGCGTGCTGGTGCACGAGAGCATCGCCGAGCGCTTCGTCGAGATCGTCGCCGCCGAGGCACCGAAGTACGCCGCGGCCGACCCGCTCGACGCCGGCACCGAGATGGGCGCGCTGGTCGACGAGGGCCAGCTGCGCACCGTGATGGGCTACATCGAGGCCGGCAAACGTGAAGGCGCGCGCACCGTCGCCGGTGGCAGCCGTGCGCGCGAGGCCAGCGGCGGCTTCTACGTCGAGCCCACCGTATTCGACCGCGTCGACAACGGCATGACCATCGCGCGCGAAGAGATCTTCGGCCCGGTGATGAGCGTGATCCGCTTCAAGACCGAGGCCGAGGCGATCGCGCTGGCCAACGCCAGCAGCTACGGCCTGCAGGCCAGCGTCTGGAGCGACAACGTCAACCGCGCGCACCGCGTCGCTCGCGCGCTGCGTGCCGGCACCGTGCACGTGAACCAGTACGACGAAGACGACATCACCGTGCCCTTCGGCGGCTACAAGCAAAGCGGCAACGGGCGCGACAAGAGTCTTCACGCCCTGGACAAGTACACCGAGCTGAAGACGACCTGGCTTCGCATCGAGCCCGAATGAACGCCCCCCGGCTCACTTCGTTCGCGGCCCCCCGAGGGGGCGCTCGCTCGCTGGGGACGGCCCGGCGCTCGCTATGAAAGCGCTCCACGACCAGCTCGCCGCCCAGGGCGTGCACAGCCTGCTGGTGCAGTTCACCGACATCCACGGCGTGGCCCGTGGCAAGCTGGTGCCGCTGACGCACCTGGACGACGTGCTGGCCATCGGCGCCGGCTTCTCGGGCCCGTCGATCTGGGGCACCGGCCTGGCGCGCACCGGCGCACGCTCGGAGTACTACGCGCGTGGCATCGCGAGCACGGCGCAGGCCCTGCCCTTCATGCCCGGCGTGGCGCGCATCGTCGGCGAGGGCTTCGTCGCCGGCGAACCCTTCGACGCCTGCCCACGCCAGGTGCTGGCGCGTCAGGCGGCGCGCCTGGCGCACAAGCACTGGACGCTGCAGGTCGGCATCGAGCCCGAATTCTTCCTGCTCAAGCGCGAGGGCGGCCGCTGGCGGCCGGCCGACGACCTCGACCGCCTCGACAAGCCGAGCTACGACCTCAAGAGCCTGGTGCGCCAGGCGCCCTTCCTGACGCAACTGAGCGACACGCTGCAGCGCTGCGGTCTGGACGTGCTGCAGATCGACCACGAGGACGCACACGGCCAGTACGAGGTGAACTTCGCGTTTGCCGACGCGCTGGCCAGTGCCGACCGCCTGATGTTGTTCAAGCTCGCCGCGCATGCCGTCGCCGAGCAGCGTGGCGCCGTGTTCTCGATGATGGCCAAGCCCTTCGTCGACCAGCCGGGCAGCGGCATGCATTGCCACGTCAGCCTCTGGGAGGGCAAGGGCGACAACGCGCGCAACGCCTTCGCGCCGCACCGCGCCGACGGTTCGCTCGACACCGAGACCCTGCTGTCACCGATCGGGCGCCAGTTCGTCGGCGGGGTGATGGCCCACGCCGCCGCGCTCACGGCGCTGGCCGCACCGACGGTCAACTCCTACAAGCGCCTGACGGTCGGCGAGTCGATCACCGGCACCACCTGGGCTCCGGCTTACGTGGCGCAGGGCTACAACAACCGCACCGCCCTGCTGCGCACCCTGCCCTCGCGCTTCGAGTGGCGCGCGCCCGACGCCTCGGCCAACCCCTACCTGATGCTCGCGGGCCTGATCGCCGCCGGCCTGGACGGCATCGATCGGGGTCTGGACCCCGGCCCCGACTGTGCCGACGACCTGTTCGCGTTGTCGCTGGCGCAGATCCGCGAGCGTGGCATCGCGCTGCTGCCGCAGAACCTGGCCGAGGCGATCGACGCGCTGGAAGCCGACGCCGTCGTGACCGGGGCCCTTGGCGACACGCTCACGCGCGAGTTCGTCGCGCTCAAGCGCGACGAGGCGCTGGCCTACGCGCGCCATGTCAGCGACTGGGAACTCGAGCGCTACGCTACCGCCTTCTAGCCCCGGTACCCAAGGTCCCATGGCCACACCACCGCCCGTGCCGACGCGCGTCATCGACTCGCACACCGGAGGCGAACCGACCCGCTGCGTCGTCAGCGGCGGGCCCGACCTCGGCAGCGGCTCGCTGGCCGACCGGCGCGACCGTTTTCGCAGCGAGCACGACGCGTGGCGGCGGGCCCTCGTCTGCGAGCCACGCGGCTCCGATGTGGTCGTCGGCGCGCTCATGTGCGCGCCGCTCGACCCCGCCAGCGCCTGCGGCGTGATCTTCTTCAACAACGTGGGCTATCTGGGCATGTGCGGCCACGGCACGATCGGGCTGATCGCGACGCTCGCCCACCTCGGCCGCATCGCGCCCGGTGAGCACCGCATCGAAACGCCGGTCGGCACGGTCACCGCAACGCTGCATCCGGATGGCTCGGTCAGCGTGGCCAACGTACCCTCCTACCGGCATGCCGCGCACGTGGCCGTCGAGGTGGCCGGCCACGGCGTCGTGCATGGCGACGTGGCCTGGGGCGGCAACTGGTTCTTCCTTTGCCACGACCATGGCAAGGCCCTCGCGCCCGACGCCACCGCCGGCTTGACCGGCCTCGCCCTGCGCGTGCGCGCTGCCTTGCAGCGGCAAGGGGTGACCGGGCGCGACGGCGCCGAGATCGACCACATCGAACTGGTCGGCCCACCCGCCGACGCGGCCAACCATGCACGCAACTTCGTGCTCTGCCCCGGCGGTGCCTACGACCGCTCGCCCTGCGGCACCGGCACCAGCGCCAAGATCGCCTGCCTGGCGGCTGACGGCAAGTTGGCGCCAGGCGCGCTCTGGCGCCAGGAAAGCGTGATTGGCAGCGTGTTCAGCGGCTCCTACGCGCGAGTAGAGCCGCCTGTCGCCGGCCTGCCCTCGGACGCGGTGCTGCCGGTCATCCAGGGCCGCGCGCACGTCACGCTCGACGCGACGCTGGTCTTCGACCCGGCGGACCCTTTCGCGTGGGGCCTGGGCTGACGCTTGCCTCGGCCCCCGCCGGGTGCGAGTCCATGTACTCGCAGAACAGGCTGAGCGCGCCGAGGATGTGCTCGCGCGTGAGCTTGGCGGCCAGCCGCGCGTCGCGCGCCTCGAAGGCCTCGAAGATCGCCTGATGTTCGGCACGCGCGCGGCGCATGCCCGAGGTCAGTACCAGCTGGTCGACCAGATAGCGTTCGGTCTTGTCGAGCGCCGCGTGGATCGCCTCGAGGTGATACGGCATCCCGCACTCGCGATACAAGGCCGAATGGAACTCGCGATTGCGCTCGCCCCACAACACCGGATCGCGCTCGCGCGCGAAGGCCTCGCAGGCCTTGCGCGCCTGCGCCAATGACTTCTCCGAGGCCCGTCTGACCGCGCAGGCCACGACCTCGCCCTCCACCAGCGCGCGGAAGCGGCAGATCTCCTCGATCTGCTGGCGCGACATCTGCGCCACCGTGTAGCCGTAGAAGCGGCGCGCCTGCGCCAGCCCGTGCTGCTCCAGGCGCGTCAGCGCCTCGCGCACCGGGATGCGGCTGGTGTTGAAGTGATGCGCGATCTCCTCCTGGCGCAGCGCGTCGCCGTCCTTGAGCGCACCCGAGATCACCGCCCGGCGCAGGCTCTCGAAGATCTTGTCGGCTGCCGACGGGCCGTCGCCCAGGTTCGACTTCTTGATTCGCATGCATCGGGAATCTACCCGAGCCTGCGCGTATTGCATATTGGATCCAATCCGCAATAATCATTCGAGCCTGCGCAGCGTCCCCGCGCAGGCCGCCACCCGCCCCAGCAACGAAAGGATCGACCGTGATTGCAAGAACACTGATCGTCATCGCAGGGGCCCTGGGCCTGCTGCTCTCGCCCGCCGCCCGCGCCGACAAGCTCGACGACATCATCGCCTCGGGCAAGCTGCGCTGCGCCGTGGTGCTCGACTTCCCGCCGATGGGATCACGCGACGAGAAGAACGAGCCGATCGGCTTCGACGTCGACACCTGCAACGACCTGGCCAAGGCGCTCGGCGTGAAGGCCGAGATCGTCGAGACGCCCTTCCCCGACCGCATCCCGGCCCTCGTCTCCAACCGTGCCGACGTCGGCATCGCCTCCACGTCCGACACGCTGCAGCGCGCCAAGACGATCGGCTTCTCGGTCCCCTACTTCGTCTTCAAGATGGTGGTGCTGACCAAGAAGGGCACCAACATCAACTCCTACGCCTCGCTCAAGGGCCGCAAGACCGGCTCGGTGACCGGCACCTACGAGGCGATCGCGCTGGAGAAGGACATCAAGAAGTGGAACGACCCGAAGGGCTCGTTCCGTGCCTACCAGACGCAGGCCGACGTGTTCCTCGCACTGTCGCAAGGCCAGATCGAGGCCACGGTGGTCACTTCCACCGTCGCGGCCGCCACCATCAAGGCCGGCAAGTACAAGGACCTGCAGATGGGCGGCGACGCGCCGTACGACCTCGACTACGTCTCATTGATCGCGCTGCGCCAGGAATACGGGCTGCTCAGATACCTCGACCTGTTCGTGCACTTGCAGACGCGCACCGGCCGCGCCCAGGAGCTGTACAACAAGTGGGTCGGCGGCACGATGCCCGACCTCACGGTGAAGGGCGTCTATCGCTGAACGCCGGCGGGCCCTGGCCCGCCAGGCCTGACCATGAACTACACGTTCCACTGGCACCAGGCCTTCCAGGCGCTGCCGTCCATGCTGGGCGGCGCGTTGGTCACGATCGAGGTGGCCGTCCTGTCGATGGTGATCGGGACGGTCTGCGGTATCGGGCTGGCGCTCGCGCGCAATGCCGGCAACCGCCTGGCGCGCGGATTCGCCACGGTGTGGATCGAAACGGCGCGCAACACGCCCGCGCTGTTTCAGATCTACATGATCTATTTCGGGCTCGGCTCGTTCGGCATCTTCGTCGATTCGTTCCCGGCGCTGCTGGTCGGCATCGCGTTCAACAACGCCGGCTACCTGGCTGAGACGTTTCGCGGCGGCCTGCGCGCGATCCCGCCGACGCAGGTGCGCGCCGCCCGCTCGCTGGGCATGAGTGCGCCGCAGGCCTTCCGCCTGATCGCGCTGCCCCAGTTGTTCCGCACTGTGTTCCACCCGATGACCAACCAGATGGTGTGGGCCATCCTGATGACCTCGCTCGGCGTCGTGGTCGGGCTCAACACCGACCTGACCGGGGTCACGCAGGAGCTCAACGTGCGCACCTTCCGCACCTTCGAGTTCTTCGTCATGGCCGCGGTGATCTACTACCTCATCACCAAGGTCGTCACGCTGTCGGCGCGGCTCCTCGCCGCGCGGCTGTTCCGCTACTAGGGTGCCGCGATGATCGAAACCGATTTCGCGCGCACCGACCTGTGGTTCATGCTGCGGGGCGCCGGCATGACCTTGACGCTGACGTTCTGGGCCGTGCTGGGCGGCACGGCGATGGGTTTCGTGTTCGGCGTGCTGCGTGCCGTCGCACCGACATGGATCAACGCGTTGCTGGGCGCGGTGCTCGACGTCTTCCGCTCGATCCCGCTGCTGATCCAGTTCATCCTCGCCAACTCCTTCAAGTCGATCGTCGGCCTCGACGTGTCCGCGTTCACCGTCGCCTGCGTGGTGCTGGCGATCTACACCTCGGCCTACTGCGCCGAGATCGTGCGCGCCGGCATGCTGGCCGTGCCCTCCACGACGCGCCGCGCCGCGCGCTCGCTCGGCATGACCTGGTGGCAGGACCTGCGCTACATCGTCTACCCGATCGCGCTGCGCGTGTCGCTACCCTCGTGGGTCGGCCTCACGCTCGGCGTGATGAAGGACACCTCGCTGGTGCTGTGGATCGGCATCGTCGAGCTGCTGCGCGCCTCGCAGGTGATCGTCACCCGCATCCAGGAGCCGCTGCTGGTGCTGATGCTGTGCGGCCTGATCTACTTCCTCATGAGCTACCCCATCTCGCGCCTCGGCGCGTACCTCGAATCCCGCTGGCGCGACGATGATTGAAATCCAGGACGTGCACAAGTCCTTCGGCGCCCTCCAGGTGCTGCGCGGCGTCTCGATGACGGTCAGCAAGGGCGAAGTGGTGTCGGTGATCGGCGGCTCCGGCTCGGGCAAGTCCACGCTGCTGATGTGCATCAACGGGCTCGAATCGATCCAGGCCGGGCGCATCCTGGTCGACGGCACCGACGTGCACGCCCGCAACACCGACCTGAACCGCCTGCGCCAGCGCATCGGCATCGTCTTCCAGCAATGGAACGCCTTCCCGCACTTGACGGTGCGCGAGAACGTGATGCTCGCGCCGCGCAAGGTGCTGGGCAAGAGCACCGACGAGGCCGACCAGATCGCCAGCGCCAAGCTGCGCCATGTCGGCCTGGGCGACAAGCTGGATGTCTACCCGTCCAAGCTCTCCGGCGGCCAGCAGCAGCGCATGGCGATCGCGCGCGCGCTGGCGATGTCGCCCGACTACATGCTGTTCGACGAGGTCACCTCCGCGCTCGATCCGCAACTGGTCGGCGAGGTGCTGGACACGATGCGCGTGCTGTCGTCCGAAGGCATGACGATGATCGTCGTGACGCACGAGATCGCCTTCGCACGCGAGGTCTCGCACCGCGTCGCGTTCTTCAAGTCCGGCCGCATCCACGAGATCGGCCCGCCCGAGCAGGTGATCGGCAATCCGCGCGAGCCCGAGACCGTCGAGTTCCTCAAGTCGGTGCTTTGATGCCCGCCGACGACGACCTGCCGCTGCCGCCGCTCGCCGCGGCCGACGGGGCCTGCGACGTGCTGGTGATCGGCGCCGGCATCGTCGGCCTCGCCATCGCCTTGCGCCTGCAGCGCGAGGGTCGCCAGGTCACGGTGATCGATCGCACGGGGGTCGCGGCCGAGGCCAGCCGCGGCAACGCCGGCGCATTCGCCTTCACCGACATCCTGCCGCTGGCCTCGCCCGGCATCCTGCGCCAGGCACCGCGCTGGCTGCTCGACCCGCTGGGCCCGCTGTCGATCGCGCCGGCGTACCTGCCACGCATCGCGCCCTGGCTGTTCCACTTCTGGCGCGCGAGCTTCCCCGCGCGCGTCAAGGCCAGCGCCGCCGCCCAGGCCGCGCTGATGGACCTGTCGATCGGCGAGACCGACGCGATGCTGGCCGCCGCCGGCGCCACCCACATGCTGCGCAGCGACGGCGTGCTGCACCTGTACGAGAGCGAGGTCGAACTCGCGGCCTCGTTGCCCGGCTGGCAGGCACGCGCCGACCACGGCATCGCCTTCACGCACCTGCACGGCGCGCCGGCCATCGCCGAGCTGCAACCGGGGCTGTCCCCCACGCTGGTGGCGGCCACCTTCCTGCCGGCCTGGAAGACGATCGCCGATCCGTTGCTCCTGACGCTGACCATCGCGCGCCGCTTCACCGAACTGGGGGGTCGCTTGCGCCGAGGCGAGGCGCTGGCGCTCGAGCCGGCCAATGACGGTGTCTTCGTGCCGGTGGCAGGAGCGCAGCGCATGTCGGCGCAAAACGTCGTCGTGGCCGCGGGCGCGTGGTCGCACCGCCTCGCCCGCACGCTGGGCGAACGCATCCCGCTCGAAACCGAGCGCGGCTACAACACCACGCTGCCCGTGACGGCCTTCGACCTCCAGCGCCAGCTCACCTTCGGTGGCCACGGCTTCGTCGTCACGCCGCTTGCCTGCGGCGTGCGCGTGGGCGGCGCGGTCGAATTCGCCGGCCTCGACGCACCGCCCAACTACGGGCGTTCGGAGGCACTGCTGACCAAGGCCAAGCGCTTCATGCCGGGCCTCAACACCACGGGCGGCACCCAGTGGATGGGCTTTCGCCCTTCGCTGCCCGACAGCCTGCCGGCCATCGGCCCCGCCGCGCGCGACGCCCGCGTGACCTACGCCTTCGGCCATGGCCACCTGGGCCTGACGCAGTCCGCTGCCACCGCGCGGCTGGTGGCCGACCTCGTGGCCGGGCGCCCGAGCGCGCTCGACCTGTCGCCGTTCCGACCGCAGCGGTTCGCCCGCTGATGCACGATACGAAAGACCCGCCATGAAGACCCAGCGCGTGATCTCCATCGTCCGCTGCCACGCCGAGGGCGAGGTCGGCGACGTGATCGTCGGCGGCGTGCTGCCGCCGCCCGGGCGCACGATGTTCGAGCGCATGAGCGCGATGCAGCGCGAGCAGGACGGCCTGCGCCGCCTGCTGCTGTGCGAGCCGCGCGGCAGCGTGGCCCGGCACATCAACCTGATCACGCCGCCGGCGCGCGACGATTGCGACATCGGCATGATCACGATGGAGCCCACCGAGTTCGTGCCGATGTCAGGCTCCAACCTGATCTGCACCGTGACGGTGGCGCTGGAGACCGGCATCCTGCCGATGCACGAGCCCGAGACCATCGTCCGCGTCGACACCGCCGCCGGCCCGGTGCGCGCGCGCGCCACCTGCCGCGACGGCAAGTGCGTGTCGGTGGAGTTCGCCAACGTGCCGAGCTTCGTCGACCGGCTGGACGCCACGCTGGAGATCGAAGGGCTCGGCCGCGTGGTCGTCGACATCGCCTATGGCGGCATGTGGTACGCCATCACCGATGCCACCAAACTCGGCTTTCGCATCGAGCCGCACGAAGGGCGCGAGCTGGCCATCGCGGGCGAGAAGATCCGCCGGGCCGCACGCGAGCAACTCGACGTCGTGCACCCCGAGAACCCCGACATCGCCGGCGTCAGCATCGTGCAGTTCACCCGGCCGTTCGCCGGCGTGGGCCAGGTCACGCGCAACACCGTCATCGTCGCGCCCGGCCGCTCGGACCGCAGCCCGTGCGGCACCGGCACCTGCGCGCGCATGGCGGTGCTGCACGCGCGCGGCGCCATGCAGGTCGGCGACTCGATGGTCCACGAATCGATCATCGGCTCGCGCTTCACGGGCCGCATCGCCGCCACCACCACGGTGGCCGGCAAGCCGGCCATCCTGCCGACCATCGAGGGCCGGGCGTGGATCACCGGGCTGGCCAGCGAGATGCTCGATCCGGGCGATCCGTACCCGACGGGCTATGTGCTGGCCGACACGTGGGGGGTCAGCGGGACGACGGTGCAGTGACGGAGCGTCGGGCTGCGACCATCGCCTTCTGGCTAAATAGCGAGCGCTCGATCGCAGTCGACCAATGCGCGCTCTCGACCCTGCGCCGCCATTCGATGCCTGAACGACGCAGCCGAACCTTGGGCTTGTCCGTAAACCCTACCGAACCCGCCGCCACCGGCGAATGGGTCCAAGACCTGCACGTTCTCGATGAGACGACCGTGATCTTGTAGAGGTCGGTCAGCGTCTTCTCTGGCGACTTGTTGATCGAAAAACGTAGAACTCAACGAACGCCGTCGGCGTCCCTGCAGCTCACTTCAGGACGTGCCACACGACTGCTCCTGCTCCGAAGACGATCACCACCGCGACTAGCAGGATGACCGCGCCCACCCTGTGCCTGTCGAGAGCGGCGACCAGCTCGCGCACCTCGGCGAAGTGACTGATCTCGACCGTGATCTTCATGACGCGTACCTCATGTGCTGCCGTCATGGTACGGAGGTCGAAGGGGGTGTCCTGTGGGCGGAGGGGCAGTAGAGAAGACACCGCCGCGCTTTCGGGGCGGCGTCGTTTACAGGCGGCGCAATCGACCCCTGGGGGTACTACGTGCCCCGGGCCAACTACCTGCTCAGCCCGATGCCACGGTGCCCCACGTCACTAACTCGCAGGAAGCCGAATTCGGCCGGCGGCACGCCATCGAGCACGAGTTCGATGGATGTCCATGCGCCCGATCGCAGTGATTCTTCGAGGGCCACTTCTCGTGACTTGGCCGACGCGTTGTTCGGAATGCCCGCCTTGTCCGTCGAGCCCCAACCGATCTTGGCCTTCAAGCCGTTGACCCTCGCTGCCGTGAGGTTGCCGATGTGCAGTCTTACCTTGCTTCCGTTTGCATACGGCTTGATGTCTTCAAGTGAGACTGTGAGGTATCCGAGGTCGAACTTGACTGCCGCGTACCCCTTTTGATCGGGAGTGAGGAACGCGACGCCATCCAACTTTTCCAACTCCTGCTGAAACTTGGTGCGCGTGAGGTCGTCAGCAAGGGACTTTTGCTTGCTCTCAAGGGCAGCGATCCTGGCTTCGAGCTCCGGAATTCTGGGGTCTTGCCCAGCACCGCACGCGGTAAGTGATGCAGAGGCAAGCACGACAACACAGCGATGAACAAGTGCCATGAAAACTCCTCCTCCTGGTAGGACAGTGGGACTT
Organism: Aquincola sp.; assembly: GCA_022841885.1. Lineage (GTDB taxonomy): Bacteria > Pseudomonadota > Gammaproteobacteria > Burkholderiales > Burkholderiaceae_C > CADEEN01. The sequence goes on from JALHQP010000015.1 coordinate 24,548, forward strand.
CGGTCCTTGGCGACTACTTGATCTTGAGGAACTTGACGAGGTCCATGTAGTGCTTGCCAGTCTGGCTCTCCTCATGCCGGTACGTAATCGTCACGAGCCCCTGGGACTCCATGTCCTCTAGCTCTGCGAATTCGACGGCAAATGCCTCGTATACCGCGTCCGGAGCGCCGCCACTGCCGAAAGAAGTCATGCCCGAATAGCTCATGGTCCCGGTTCCTCCGATTGCGGTCGCCAGGTAGGTCTTCTTGGCCAGCATGTGAATTCCGTGGTCGTTGAACGCAGAGCAGATGCTAGCGCTTCAAGCCGGTTGGTCGCACGGTGATCGGCGTGACGCGCTTCTGCCGAGTCATGGTGAAGGTTTCAAACGCGGCTCGGGCCTTGATGATCGTGATAGGCCTCAGGGCGTTGCCGGTAGCCCTAATGACCTTCGCGAACTCACCGACGGGTTTCTTGCAGCGCGCCCCTACGATTACCTCGCGTAGAACCACTTTGTCGTCAAAGTCAACGTAGTGGTGGCCGGTCAGTGGGTCGCGGTCATCAAGGGCTGCGAATACGCGGTGCTCCTCCTCGTACTCCCACTGCTTGTACTTTGTGGTCAGCACCTGCAGCAGCGTGGCATGAGTGGCGCCAGCGTTCGGCTTCGCAGCATCGAATAGCCCCTCAAGTCGATCAGACGCGTAGAACACCTTCTTGATCTTGTCCTCCTCGACCACGTCAATGCCCAAGCAGACTCCCTTGTGCCCGTCCGCATAGTGCGCCCACATCAGCGGGCTCTTCCACGTTGGAGCCAAGCAGATCATCCCAAGGCGCCCGGTCCAGTGGTCTCGAAGAATTTTGAGCACGCGCTTTTGAACTGGATCACCTTGGGTTGCACCTAGCAGCTCAAACGGGTCGTTGACCGTGTCGAACGTCGAGAGCTTCATGCGCCACTCGGGCAAGATGCGCTCGAAGGCGGTCTTCAGCGGGGTCATGTAGTAGAGGCGCATCGCGGGATCGTAGCGCCCGTGTGCCCTGTGTCAGCCGAAGCGCCTCGTACCGCTCGACCTTCGGGCGTCTTGCCCCCTTCCACGCCGTTCGGCTCTTGAACCAAGGCAGCGTCTCAGCCGCGCCGGGGTCTTGAGCCTCCCAGGCGCCGAGCCGGGCGTTTGTCGTGTCGATCCATTCGTACGCCTCGTGAATCGCGCGCTACAGCGTCCCGTTCTCGGTGAGCATGAGCCGGTCGCACGAAGTCGAGGCGCTCAACGGTGCGTGCCAAAACGACAGTGCAGCCACGACGAGCAGTGCGTCGGACATGACTTCGAGTGCGACACGCCAAAGCGGCTCACTTCCACTGCTCTAAGCTCTTGAGTTGACGACGTGCTCCACCTAGCCGTGTTGGTCCCAAGTCTGCGTTTCGGCAGGCCCCGCCGCTCAAACGAGCGACAACGTGCGTCGCCTAACGCCGCACTGCCGACCATCGCTTGAGATCGTCGAGCGTTCCCGATGCGGTAGTACCAGACGCTCAGGCCGCCCCTCGCGAGCTTCGCGTCCGGGTCCGATCAGGTGCAAAGTGACAGGCCAGCGAGCTCCTGCAGGAGCATGTCGGGCACCCCAACACCGGATTCCTCGCTGCGTCGACGCGCATCGTGACGGCGGTCGGACGGCAGTCTCACGCCCGGTTGCTCGCGGGCCTGTGCGAAGAAGGCCTCTGCCTGTTGATGCCAGTCGCTGGCCAAGCCAGACGTGAAGACCTCAGGGCTCATCGCAATCAGCAACTCGCCCCCCAGCGGCGGCCCCCCATCACCGTTGTCGAGCGCCGCAGCCGCCCGGCTGGTCGGCTCGCCGATCAAGGGCCCGGCGATCAGCTCGACCATCATCGACAGGGCGGCTCCCTTGTGGCCGCCGAACGGCAGCAACGCGCCCGCCAGCGCCTGGGCCGCATCCAGCGTGGGCTCGCCGGCCGCGTCGATGGCCCAGCCGGGCGGCAGCGCCTTGCCGGCGCGGCCCATGAGCTCGATCTCGCCGCGCGCCACGGCGCTGGTGGCGAAGTCGAACACGAAGGGCCGCTGCCCTGCCCTGGGCCAGCCGAACGCGATCGGGTTGGTGCCCATCAGGCGGCGGTTGCCGCCGTGCGGCGCCACGATGCATTGGCCCACCGTGAAGGCCCAGCACGCCAGGCCGGCATCGACGATGGGGTCGAGGTCGTGCCACAGCGCCGAGTAGTGATAGCAGTTCGTCAGCGCGAGCGCGGCGATGCCGTTGTGCTGGGCCGCATCGATGAGTGCGGCCACGCCCGCGGCATGGGCCGCCGGCGCGAAGCCGTTGTCGCCATCCACGCGCAGGAAGCTGCCGGCCACGCGCTCCAGCCGCGGTTGCGCCGCAGCGCTGACCCGGCCGCTGCGCAGGCTGCCCACATAGCCGATCAGCCGGTACAGGCCATGCGAGCGGCAGTCCGACGCTTCCGCCGCCGCCATCGCCCGCGCGATGGGGCCGGCCTGGTGCTCGGCCAGGCCGTTGGCGCGCAGGATGCGCATCGCGAAGGCCTCCGCCTCGGCGACGCTCATCACCGTGGTGCCGGGCGCGGCCGTCATGGGGTGGCCGTCATGGGCGCGCCCTGCCCTACTGGATGACGCCGGCGGGTTGACCCAGCACCTCCAGGTGCGGCGTGATGCCGAGCCCGGGTGCGTCCGATGCGGTCATGAAGCCGTCGACGCGCTGCGGCGCGCCGGCGGCGATGGTCACCGTGCCGTAGCTGTTGAAGTCGGTGGCAGAGAAGCAGAACTCCTCGGGCGTCGAACGTGCGAGGTGCGCGATGGTCGCGGTGACGATGTCGCCGCCCCAGGTGTCTTCGATCGTCATCGGCGTGCCGCTGGCCACGCAGATGTCGCGCATCAGCCGCGCCTTGGTCAGGCCGCCCACCTTGCTGATCTTCAGGTTGATGATGTCCATCGCGTCGTCGGCCAGGGCCTTCATCAGGCCACCGATGTCGCCGATCACCTCGTCGAGCACGAAGGGGCGCACGGTGCGGCGGCGCACCGACAGGCACTCCTCGTAGGTCATGCAGGGTTGCTCGATGTAGACATCCACGTTGGCCACCGCGGCGGCGATGCGCGCGGCTTCGGCGCGCGTCCATCCGGTGTTGGCGTCGGCCACCAGGATGTCACCGGCATCGAGGATGGCGCGCGTCTCGTGGATGCGCAGGATGTCGGTGTCGGCGTTGCCGCCCACCTTGAGCTGGAACTTGGTGTAGCCCTCGCGCCGGTAGCCCGCGATCTTGGCCGCCATGGCCTGCGGCGACTCCTGCGAGATCGCGCGGTACAGCGCGATCTTGTCCTGCGCCGCGCCGCCCAGCAGCTTGTAGACCGGCAGGCCCGTCGCCTTGCCCAGGATGTCCCAGCAGGCAATGTCGATCGGCGCCTTGACGTAGGGGTGGCCGCGCAGCACCGCGTCCATGTGGCGGTTGAGGGTGCCCAGATCCCGCGGGTCGAGGCCGATCACCTTGGGGCCCAGCTCGGCCAGACCCGAGCGCACACCCAGCGCATAGGCCGGCAGGTAGGCCGAGCCGAGCGGGCAGCACTCGGCATAGCCGGTGATGCCGGCATCGGTTTCGACGGCGACGACGGTGGAGTCGAACACCTCGACGAAGTTGCCGTTGGACCAGCTGTAGCGGCCTTCGCGCAACGGCAGGTCGACCTGCCAGTATTTGATGCCGGTGATCTTCATCACTTGGCCCACTGCGCATACCAGGTCTTGAAGAGCTTGAGCTGGTTTCTGGCGAAGGTCTTCTGGCTTTCCGACAAGGCGTCGGTCGGGTTGAAGTGCAGCTCGTACTCGGCGTTGCCTTCCAGCAGCATCAGGTACTTGTAGAACAGCACCAGGTCCACGCCCTCGTCGAAGGTGGACAGCACCATCAGCGCGGCATCGAGTTCCTGGGCCTGGCGGCGCGCGGTGGCGTCGCCCTCGGCCGCCTTCTCGCACAGGGCCGCCAGGTGCAGCACTTCGCGCGGCAGCACGTTGCCGATGCCGGTGATGGCGCCCCTGGCCCCGCAGTTCACGTAGCCGTGGAAGACGCCGGTGTCGACACCCACCATCAGCGTCAGCGCCGGCGAGCGGCCGGTGATGTGCTCGGCCGCGTAGCTCATGGCCGCGGCGCTGCCGAACTCCTTGAAGCCCACCAGGTGCGGGTACTTCTCGTGCAGCGAGAAGAACAGGTCGGCCTTGGTCTCGAAACCGTAGTACGGGCTGTTGTAGATCACCGCCGGCAGGTCCACCCCCGCTTCGAGAATGCCGGCGAAGTGCGCGTACTGCGCCGCCACCGAGGAGCCGCGCGACAGCACGCGCGGGATCAGCATCAGGCCGGCCGCGCCGACCCGCTTGGCGTGCGCGGCCAGCGCTGCCGCGCGCGCCGGGTTCTGCGCACCGGTGCCGACGATGACGCGCAGGCCCGCCTTCACCAGGCGCTCCACGCCGGTCATGCGCTGCTCGTCGGTCAACAGCGGCCAGTCGCCCATCGAGCCGCAGTAGATGACGCCGGACATGCCGGCGGCCACCAGTTCCTTGCCCTTGCGCGCGAGCGCATCGAAGTCCGGCGTGCGGTCGGGCTTGCAGGGCGTCATCAGGGCGGGCATGACGCCGGTGAACACGTTCTTGCTCATGAGTTTGTCTCCTTGGGCGCAGGGTCAGGTGATCGACGCGCCGAGCTTGCGCAGGTTGGCGATCACCGGCGCCTGCGGCAGCCAGATCTTGTCGAACGCGGCGATCACCGCCTCGGTGTCCGCCACGGCCACCTGGCGGATGGGGATCGGGGCCTTCTTGAAGTTCTCGATCAGGTTGGGCTCGTTGCCGGCCAGACCGTCGATCTGCTCGTCGAGCGTCTCCTTGACCAGCTTGGTGATCAGGTCGCGGTCGGCGGCCGAGAAGCCCTGCCACACGCGTCCGGAGACGATGGCGGCAAAGGGCATGAAGACGGCGTTCATCTGCAGGATGACCTTCGAGACCTTGTCGAAGCGCTGGTTCCACGAGAACTCCAGGTCGGCCTCGAGGCCGTCGACCTGCCCGTTGGCCATGGCGTCGTACACCTGCGGCGTCGGGATGGGCGTCGGGGCCGCGCCCAGGATTTGATAGAAGTCGCGGTACACCGGCGTCGGATTGATGCGCAGCTTCATGCCCTTGATGTCGGCCAGCGACTTCAGGTCCTTCGACGAGAAGATCGCGCGCATGCCGGTGATGCCCCAGCCGAGGCCGATGGTGCCGGTGCTGGCCGGCAGCACGTCGAACAGCTTGAGCACCTCGGGGTGGCGAACGAACTTGGCCACCGCCGGCGTCGAGCGCACCAGATACGGTGCGTTGATGGCCGCCAGGTGCGGCACGCGCGAGCCCAGCTCCGCCGCCTGGATGAAGCCCATGTCCAGCGCGCCGGACTGCAGCTGCTGCATCATGGCCGACTCGTTGCCGAGCTGGCCGGAGTGGAACACCGTCATCGTCATGCGGCCGTTGGTGGCGGCCTTGAGCTTGTCGGCCAGCACCAGCGCGGCCTTGTTCCAGGAGTGGCCCACCGGCGTGATGAGGCCGAGCCGGAGCTCCTTGGCCTGGGCCAGCGAAAGCGACGGCGCAGCCAGCGGCAGCGAGGCACCCAGGGCAACGATGTGGCGGCGGGAAAGCGTCATGTCTGAATCTCCGAGGTGGTGAGGGGGGTCACTTGAGGAACGTCACTTCAAAAGAGCCAACGAAAGCTGCGGGTAGATCGACAGCAGCACGAGCAACACGCAGGCCACGCCGAAGAACGGCAAGGTCAGCATGAACATGCGGCCGGGCTTGGCGCCGGTGACAGCGGCGGCCACGAAGAAGCACAGGCCGACCGGGGGCGACAGCAGGCCCAGCACGAGGTTGATGACGACCACCACGCCGAAGTGGCGCGGGTCGATGTGATAGACATCGGTGGCCAGCGGCAGCAGGATCGGCACCGTCATGATCAGGCCGGGAATGCCGTCGATCACGGTGCCGATCACCAGCAAGATGACCATCGTCAGCAGCATGAAGGTGACCGGGTCCTTGGCCACGGTCTGCACCCACGCGGCCGTGGCCTGCGGCACCTTGCCGTAGATGAGCACCCACGAGAACACGGCGGCGGCGGCGACGAGGAACAGCACCACTGCCGAGTAGATGCCGGCGCGCAGCATCATCTGCGGCAGGCGCGAGAAGTGGAACTCCCGGGTCCAGTACTTGCCGATCAGGGCGGCGGCCAGCGCGCCGACCGCTGCGCTCTCGGTGGCGTTGGCCAGGCCGCTGAGGATGGAGCCGACGATCACCACCGGGATCAGCAGCGTCGGTGCGGCCCTGAGGATCGTGGCGATCCGCTCCCTCGCTGGCTTCCTGGCGCCGCGCGGGTAGTTGTGGAAGTAGCCCAGCAGCGCGATCACGCTGAAGAACAGCAGCGTGAGGAGGATGCCGGGCAGGATGCCGGCGATCAGCATGTCGCCGACGGACACCTGCGCCAGGGTGCTGTAGACGACGAACATGACCGACGGCGGGATGATCGGGCCGAGCATGCCGCCATAGGCGGTCAGGCCGGCGGCGAAATCCTTGTCGTAGCCCTGCTTCTCCATCTCCGGGACCATGATCTGCGACATGATCGCCACCTGCGCCGTGGCCGAACCCAGGATGGAGGCGACGAACATGTTGGCCAGGATGTTCACGTAGGCCAACCCGGCGCGCAACGAGCCGATGATCGCCATCGCCAGGTCGACGATGCGCCGCGTGATGCCGCCACCATTCATGATCTCGCCGATCAGGATGAACAGCGGGATCGCAATCAGGCCGTAGCTGTCCACCCCGCCGAACATGTGCAGCGGATAGGACTGGTAGAGCACCGGGTTGTTCAGCGAGACCAGGAACGCGATGCCGCCGATGCACAGGCACAGGCCGATCGGCACGCCGATCAGCATCACCAGGGCGAGCGTCAGGCCGGTCAGCATCAGCCTACACCCTGCAGGCTGTTGCCGAGGAAGGCGGCCTGGCTTGCGCGCGGCACCAGCCCCAGATCCTCGAGCAGGTTGGCGGCGCTGTGGATCGTCATCGACAGCCCGAAGAGCGGCATGACCAGGTACAGCGCCCACACCGGCCAACCGAGCGTCTGCGTGCGCTCGGTGTAGATGAAGTTGAAGGTCCTGGCGGCCAGTTCTCTCGCATCGAACCCGGCGCGCGCCATGCCCACCGGGTCCAGCCACAGCACGCATAGCCACAGCAGCGTCAGGCCGAACAGCAGCACGATGGCCGTCGCCGCCACCTTGGCGATGCGCACGCCGCGGGGCGAGAATCGCTCGGTCAGGATCGTGACCGCGAAGTCCAGGCGCAGGCGGGTCATCGCCGAGGCGCCGATGAAGGTCAGGAAGACGACCGAGTAGACCGCCGACTCGTCGACCCAGTACAGCGCGACGCCGCTGTAGCGCGTGACCACGTTGAGCAGGATCAGGCCGGTCAGCAGGAACATGAAGCCTGCGACCGCGAAACGTTCGGCGGCCAGCAGCCTGGCCGACAGCCACATGACGAAGCGCCAAGGCGCTGCGCTCGATGCCCCTTCCTGCACGAAGACCTCCGATGACTTGCCAGACGCCGGGCGCGAACTTATATTTTATACAATCGACACGTCAAGCCCGAACACCCTCCTCGCCCGCCCCCTTGAAGACCCGCCTCGGCCACCGCACCCTGTCCGCCGCCATCGTCGAGCAGCTGCGGCGCGACATCCTGGACGGCACTTACGCGGCCGGCGATCAGTTGCGGCAGGACGCGCTGGCGGCTAGCTTCCAGGTCAGCCGCATACCTGTGCGCGAGGCCCTGTTCCAGCTGGAAGCCGAGGGCCTGGTGCTGATCGCGCCGCACAAGGGCGCGATCGTCTCGGCGTTTTCGCTGGAGGAGATCGACGACGTGTTCGACCTGCGCGCACTGCTGGAGCCGCGCATGCTGGCGCAGTCCGCGCCGCTGCTGACGGCGCCGGACTATGCCGAGATCGCGGCCCTGGACGCGGCGTTCGCGAGCGCCATCGCCGCGCAGGACGTGGCGCATTGGGGGCAGCTGAACGCGCGCTACCACCTGGCGTTGTACCGCCACGCGCGCCAGCCGCGCACGCTGGCCATCGTCACCTCGTTGCTGCAGACCAGCGACCGCTTCACGCGGCTGCAGATGAACCGCGCGCCTGCGTTCACGCGGGCCGAAAAGGAGCACCGCCAGTTGCTGCGTCTGTGCCAGCAAGGCAAGGTGGAGCAGGCCTGCGACTACCTCGTGGCCCACATCGAGAAGGTGCGCCAGGACCTGCATGCGCTGCTCAAGCGCGGTGCACGCAACCCCGCGCTATCCTGAGGCGATGATGCTTGAAGGCCGCATCGCGATCGTCACCGGCGCCGCATCCGGCATGGGCGCCGCCACCGCGCGGCTGCTCGCCGAGGCCGGAGCGACGGTGCTCGGCGCCGACATCGCGAGCCACCCGGCCATCGCCCTCGTCGGTGACGTGTCCGACTCCGCCTTCTGCGACGCCGCGGTGGCGCGGGCCGTCGCGCTGCACGGCCGCCTGGACATCGTCGTCAACGCCGCCGGCGTGATCGTGCGCGCCGACGCACCGGCCACCGACGACGACGCGTGGCACCGGCAGATGCGGGTCAACGTCGACGGCACCTTCTTCCTTTGCCGCGCCGCGATCCGCCAGATGCGCCGGCAGGGCTCGGGCGCGATCGTCAACTTCGGCTCGATCTGGGGCGCGGCCGGTGGCAAGGGGCATGTGGCCTACGCCACCGCCAAGGGCGCGGTGCACAACCTGACGCGATCGCTCGCGCTCGACCATGCGCGCGAAGGCATCCGCATCAATGCCGTGTGCCCCGGCGAGGTGGAGACGCCGATGCTGCGCGGCGCCGGGCGCGCCGTGCCGCTGACCGACGCGCAACTCGCGGAGATGGCCGATCGCGTGGTGCCCAGCGGCCGCCTCGCGCAACCCGAGGAGATCGGCCGCGTGGTGGTCTTCCTGTGCTCGGACGCCGCGAGCTACATGACCGGCGCGCTGGTGCCGGTGGACGGCGGCTGGTCGGCGGGCTGATGGACTACCGTGCCCTTGGCTCGAGCGGCCTGCGCATCTCGGCGCTGGTGCTCGGCTCCGACAACTTCACCAACCCGACGCCGGCCGACGAGTCCGAACGCATCATCGCCACCGCGCTCGACGCCGGCATCAACCTGATCGACACGGCCAACTCGTACGCCGCCGGCGCCGCCGAGGAACTCATCGGCGCCACGCTGCGCAAGCTCGGGCGCGACGACGTGCTGGTGGCGACGAAGTTCCACTACCCATTCGGTCCCGGCGTGCACGACCGCGGCAACTCGCGCCAGGCCATCGTGCGCGCCTGCGAGGGCTCGCTGCGCCGCCTCGGCCGCGACCACATCGACCTCTACCAGTCGCACCGGCCCGACATGAGCGTGCCGCTAGAAGAAACCCTGCGCGCGCTCGAAGATCTCGTGCGCGCCGGCAAGGTGCGATACATCGGCTCGTCGACCGCGCCGGGCTGGCACGTCGCCACCTCGGTGATGACGTCGGAGCGCCTGGGCATCGAGCGCATCGTTTCCGAACAGTCGCCCTACAACCTGCTCGACCGGCGCATCGAGAACGAGCTCGTGCCGGCGTGCCAGGCGCATGGCGTGGGCGTGATGTGCTGGTCGCCGCTGGCGATGGGCATGCTCGCCGGCCGCTACGAACAAGGCCGCACGGGTGACACGCGCGCGGCGGTGCGCGGCGGCATCTACGCTGAGCGCGTCACCGATGCCGGCATCCGCGTCGGCAATGCCTTCACCGCCCTCGCCCGCCAGCACGGCCTCGAGCCGGCACAGGCGGCGTATGCCTGGGTCCTAGCGCAGCCGGGAATCACGGCGGCGATCATCGGCCCGAAGACCGTCGCGCAGGTGGCATCAGCCTTGCCGGCCGCCGAGCTGACCCTGCCCGCCGCGCTGCTCGCGGGCGCTGACGAACTCGTCACACCGGGATCGGTGGTGGCGAGCTTCTTCAACTCGGCGCCGTGGATGCGCTGGAAGCACGTTTGACGGCGGCCTTAGAGCGTGAACCGGTAGCGCAGCACCACGCCCTTGCCCATCGCGGGTGGCGGCTGCAAGCGGTCGATCAGCACGCCGCCGTTGGCCTCGAGCACGCGCTGCGACGCGAAGTTGTCTTCGTCGGTCGTCGCCTCCACGTACGGCAGGCCTTCGGCGCGCGCGATCGGCAGCAGCGCGCGCAAGGCCGCGGTGGCATGGCCACGGCGGCGCTGCCAGGGCACGATGGTGTAGCCCAGGTGGCCGAGCACATGCGCGGGCAGCGTCGGCGTGCCGGCCTGCCAGCGCAGGTTGATGCTGCCGCAGAAGGCATCCTCGGCCGCGTCCCAGATCCAGAACGTGCGCGCGGGCAGCCGCGCCGCCGTGGAGCCGTCGGGCAGCGTGATCGGGCCGCCGCGCGCCTCGGGGTCGGAGAGCCCGGCCACGAAGGCAGCCGCGTCGCGCGCGATCGCCGCCAGCTGCTCCTGCGCCGCCTCGGGGCGCAGCGTGTTCGGTGACCAGCCGCGTTCGAGCGCGGCACTGTAGCCGGGCAATGGCGCCAGCTCGGGCACCCGCAGCACGGTGCGGTTCATGCGTCCACCGGCAGTGCCTCGCGGGCCGCCGCCTGTTCAAGTGCCGCGCAAGCCTGGCGCGACACCACGCGCGGCGCCTCGCCCTTCAGCCGGTGGTCGCTCCACACCTGGCGCCAGCGCCGCGCGCCGGCCTGGCCGTTGCGCAGGCCCATCATGTGGCGCGCCGCATGCGGCCACGATACCCCTTGCGCGGCCTGGCGCTCCATGTAGGCCACCAGCGCCGCTTCCACCGCGTCGCGGTCGGCCGCCGGATCGGCTGCAGCACCGAGAAAGCGCGTGTCCCAGTCGTGCATGACCCAGGGGTGGTGGTAGGCCTCGCGGCCGAGCATCACGCCGTCCACGTGCCGCAGGTGCTCGGCGATCTGCGCTGCGTCAGTCACGCCGCCATTGAGCACGAGGGTCAGCGCCGGGAAGTCGCGCTTCAACCGGTACACGAACTCGTGGCGCAGCGGCGGCACTTCCCGGTTCTCCTTCGGCGACAGGCCCTTCAGCCACGCGTTGCGCGCGTGCACGATGAACGCCGTGCAACCGGCCTCGGCCACCGTGCCGACGAAGTCGCGCACGAATTCGTAGTGCTCGCCCTTGTCGATGCCGATGCGGTGCTTCACCGTCACCGGCAAGGCCCCGCCCACCGCGTCGCGCATCGCGGCCACGCAGTCGCGCACCAGCCGCGGCTCGGCCATCAGGCAGGCCCCGAAGGCGCCGCGCTGCACACGCTCGCTCGGGCAGCCGCAGTTCAGGTTCACCTCGTCGTAGCCCCAGCGCTGCGCCAGCTTCGCGCAGGCCGCGAGGTCCTCGGGCTCGCTGCCGCCGAGCTGCAGCGCGACCGGATGCTCGCTGGGGTCGAAGTTCAGATGGCGCGGCTGGTCGCCATGCAGCAGCGCGCCGGTGGTCACCATCTCGGTGTACAGCCGCGTGCGGCGCGTGATAAGGCGGTGGAAGAGGCGGCAGTGGCGGTCGGTCCAGTCCATCATCGGCGCGACGGACAGACGCCAGGGGGAGATCGCGGGGTCGACAGTAGTCACGGCTGAATTGTCACCGTACCTGTCCCCGGCCTCCCTTCATGTCCGCTCAGGGTAGCGCGACCACAGGAGTTCCTGTCGCCGGGCTACCTCGACAAGGTGCGCGCGCGCATGGTAAAGCAGTGGAGGTCGACGTGGTGGGCGCCGGGAGAAGAGGCGCCGGAGCGGGCACCGGACCTGGAGGCAGCGCTGGGCCGGTGACGCATACTTCCCCGGCACCACTGGGGAGGATGCGGATGATCCGGCGACCATGGCGAGACGCAAAGGTGCCCGAGCCCGAACCGCGAGGCGCGGTCGCTGCGTGGTTTTGCAGAGAGTTCACCGCGGCAAACATCATTCAGCTGGCCGCAATCGGGCTTGCCGCCTATTCGCTCTGCAAGTACTTCCTGCCCGAGCAGCTGATCAAGCTCACCGAGCAGAAGCTGGCGGTGGCCCAGGCTGAGTTGATAGAAGCCGAACTTGCGCGAGACATTGCACGGGCCGACAAGGTTCGCTTGAAGCACGCGCTTCGCGGCGGCATAGTCTCGACCCTGCCGGCGTACCTCAGTGTGCGGTGCCGGATCGAAGGCCCCGACTCGCCGCGCAAGCTAACCGAGTGCGTCACGAGAGCGGTGACAACCGGCGAGTTCGCACCGCTGCTGTTCCAGCGCGACATGAGCGCTCTGATCGCCGCAGTGCCGGAGTACGCGGCCCAAGCTGAAGCGACCTGGAAGCAGGAGCTCGACGCCATTCATCGCCGCGTTGAAGAAGCGAAGGCTGCGTGCGCGCAGCGAGCACCTGCCGAGCAGGGAGACTGTGCTACCCAGGCTGAGAATCTTCGCCTGAGGCTCGGTGATGGGCTGTTCGCGCGACGCGACCAGGTCGTCAGGGACGTGTTCAAGGGCTGGGCGTCGACAAAGCTCGGACAGCCGTGCCCCACGCTTGGGCAGCTGGGACCGCTGCCGAAAGAGTGGCCGGCGGATTGCGATTGACTACTCGAGCCCGAGGTAGATCACCGGCTCGCCCTCTTCGTTGAGATCGAAGCGCCGGCCGGTGCACTGCAGCCACGCGCCCTCGGCGCTGTCGAGCCGGCGCAGCGTGACGCGGGCGCCCTTCGTCGGCTGCACGACCTGGCCGTCGCTCGTGAAGTCGGCGAGCGTGGGAATCTGCACATTGCCGGCGAGCGACTGGGCTTTGCCTTGGAAGAGGACGCGTAAGAGCATTCAGCGGCTTCGCTTAGTCAACGCGGTCCAGATCATCCTCGCACCCAGTCTCGCCAACCCAACACGCATGCGCAGGTCGAGGTGCGGACTCACGCTGAGGTTGTCCGAGTTGTTCACCAACGTGAGCCCAATCCGGGTCTCCCTGCCGATGGTGTCGCGCACTCGAACCTCATAGCGGCGGCGCTGGTGCTGCCAAACGTGATTGGGGGCCGGCGCGCGATAGGGGCTGGCCCGCGAATCCTGGTCGAACACTGAGTAGTCCAACGTGTTCGCGTTGTGCTGCTTGCAGAAGAGAAAGACTGAAGCGCGCGCGCCAGCCTCTAGGACAGGAGCCGTGCTGTAGGCGCCATGCTCGTCAAGTTGATCCCACCGAAGCTTGGGGCCAACATGGCGCCCCTCTTCAAGGTCGAAGAGCCGTGCCTCTTCGACTTTGCATGGCTCGCGTGAGGCCTTGAACCACAGGGCGCGAGCCTCGTTCACGACCCCAATATGGCTGAGCGTGTAGCGTTGGCCATCAACTCCCCAGCTCCCGCTCCCTGAAGACCCAGACAAGCGCAGCTTGGGCCGCTTGAAAGCCAGGGCCAACCAGGCGCCCACCGCCATCAGCAGCACGCCCACGATCACGTCGCCGCCGGAGATCTTGCCGAGTTCAAACACCGCTGGCCCCCCTGCTCCGAGCTGCGTGCACAGCCGCTGCACACACCACCGCCGCAACCCGCGCCAATGCTGCGTTTTCGCAACGATCCATCATCGGGGCGACGGACAGACGCCAGGGAGAGATCGCCGGGTCGACAGTAGTCACGGCTGAATTGTCGCCGCAGGCCCTGCGGCCCCCGGGTCACACGGCTGTCTTCATGTCGGCTTAAGGTGGCGGCATGACGCTGCGCTCCATGACCGCACCCGCGCCCCGGCCTGCGCTCCAGCAGCGACTGGGGCGTGCGGCGCGCGTGGCGGGCGAGTGGCTGCTGTACGCCGCACTGACGCTGGCGCTGGCCGAATTGATCCTCGGCTGAGGATCTCGCGCCAGGTCAGAAGACCTTGTACGAACCGTTGCCGAGGTTGATCAGCGTCCACTCGAAGTCGCCGTTCAGGTCGGGCGTCCAACCCGGTGTCTGGCCACCGCCGTGGTCCTTGCGGCCCCGTACCGACTTGTGGTCCTTGGGGCCGCCCTTGCCCTTGCGTCCCTTCTGATCCACGTAGTGCACGCGCTTGGCGATGCAGGGGATGCCGTCGCTGCGCGGCGTGGTCGCACTGGCGCACTCACCGAGGATCACCGGGGCAGCGGCGCCGGTGTACTCGATCAGCACGCTGTCGATCTTGGTGCCCTTCAGGATCGTCGAAGCATCCTGTCGCAACACGATCGTCAGGTACGGACTGAAGCTGCCCGGGATCGTGACGTCCGAGCGGAAGCAGGTGCGGAAGTTGTTCGTGCAGCCCGTGGCGTCCGGTGACTCGCTGATCACCGCCGTGGCGAACTGGGCGCTCGCCGGCACCGTGACCAGGGTCGTGAACAGGTCGGTGCCCAGGCTGACCCCCGTGCCGGTGAACAGCGTGCCGCCGGCCTTCGGCACGACGGTCTGCACCACGGCGGGGTTCGGCTTGCTCAAGGTCACCGGCGAGGTCGACCAGGCGCTGACGCCGGCGCTGCCGTCGGTGGTGTACGCGATGCCGTCGACCGACACGCAGTCCGTCTTCGCGCACATCGATGCGTCACCGTCGGGCAAAGGACTCCGCGTGTCCTTGACCGGCACCTTGAACAAGACGAAGAAGGTCGGCGTGCTCTGCCCCGCGCCGAGTGCGCCGATGTCGCAGTCGACGATCGACCCGTCGGCGAGCGGTGTGCAGGTGGCCCCTTCCGCAGAGTCGAACAACACCGCCTCGTCACCATCCGTGGCGCGTGCAGTCGCCTTGAAGTGCACGTTGCTGGCCGCGCCGCCGCCTACATTCGTGACGCGCACCGAATACCCGACGTAGGTGTTCAGCGGCGGGGTGTCGGCACTGCCGGGCGTACTGTAGGTGGCGGTGGAGGACAGGACGGTGACCTCGGCCGTCAGTGCGGCGCTGTTCGCCCGTGCGGCGGCAGGGGCTCCGAGCACGGCACAAAGCAAGAGGGCCGCGCCAAGACGCGCGGTTGGCAACTGTGACTCCATGGAACCTCCGTTGGGGTCGCAGCGCCGGTGAACTCCGTCGGGCACACCCATGCTCGCTTGCGCGAGCCCGCGGCGACAGCCCATTTTGTAGTTCCGAACGCGTGGCGGCGACCTCCCCCGATTGGGGGGCTTGCGCTGGCGTCGGTCGTCCTAGTCGCTCAGGATGGCCTGCGCAAGCCGCGGCCACAGCGCTGCCGGCAGGTCATGGCCCATGCCGTCGACGACGTCCAGTGTCGAGCCGGCGATCTTGGCGTGCAGGTCATGCGCCGCGGCCACCGGCACCAGCGGGTCGGCCGAGCCGTGCACGATGTGCGTCGGCGCCGTGATGCGCGCCAGCAGCGCAGAGCGGTCGCCGTCGGCGGCCACCGCGACGAGCTGGCGGGCCACGCCGGCCGGCCGGTAGGCGCGCTGCACCGACGCGCGCAGGCGCTCGCGGAAGGCCTCCCGTTGGTCGTCGGTCTGGGGTCGATAGTCCGGGCTGCCGATCAGCGTGAACACACGCTCGAGCCGGTCGACCAGGGCCTCCAGGTCGCCCGGCGCGACGGCGCGGCGGTCGATCAGGGCCGCGCGCACACGGGCGCTGGGCTGCGGCAGGTGGCGCGCGCCGCTGGTGGTCATCACGAGCGTCAGGCGCGCGACGCGCTGCGGGTGCGTCGCGGCCACATGCTGCGCGACCATGCCGCCCATCGACGCGCCGACCAGCTGCACCGCAGGCAGGCCGAGCGCGTCGAGCACGCCCACCGTGTCGGCGGCCATGTCGGCCATGGTGTACGGCGCGTGCACCGGCAGGTGCAGCAGGTAGCGCAGCGTGGCCCAGGCGAGGTTGGGCATGCCGAGCCGGTCCAGGCTCTCGGACAGGCCGGCGTCGCGGTTGTCGATGCGGATCACGCGACGCCCGCGCGCGACCAGCATCGCCACCAGCGGCTCGGGCCAGGCGATGAGCTGCATGCCCAGGCCCATCAGCATCAGGATCGGCGGCCCGTCGGGCGAGTTGGGCGGGCCCTGGTCGTCGACCTCGATCGCCAGACCGTTGGCCTGCAACTGCATCAGCTGTTCGCGGCCTCGAAGGGTGACATGCCGGTGGTCTTGAAGAACCAGCGCCTTGCGCCCTGCACGTCGAAGCGCTTCCAGCGCTTCGGATCCTGCTGCAGGCGGTCGGCGACGGCGTACAGCGCGAGCGGGTTCATGCCCATGCCGATGTGGCTGGCGTGCACCTCGATGTTCTCGGCCCGCGGCGACTCCTCGTTGAGGCTGCACTGCCAGGCCACCACGCCGTCGGTGCGCGAGTAGATGGAGGTGGTCGGCACGGGAGGGTTGCCGCGGATCTGCTCGATCAGTTCGGGGTCGTGCACGTCCTGCCCGCTGACCCACTCGTAGAAGCGCCAGGCATTGGTGGCGCGCGGGTGGCCGGCGAAGGGCGAGCCGAGCGTGATGACGCAGCGCGCGAGCTGGGGGAACTCCTTGGCCATCTCGCGTGCGTACAGGCCGCCCAGGCTCCAGCCGATCAGGCTCACCTTGTCGTCGTGGCGCGCGGCGATGCGCTGCACATGCTCGCGCACCGCGTCGAGCACGCCGCGGCGCGGGCCGAAGTTGAAGCCCTGCTTCCACGGGTAGGCGCTGTAGCCCAGGTCCTGCAGGAAGCCGCGCAAGGGCGCGGTGGTGATGTCGGTGGCGCCCAGGCCCGGGTACACGATCACCGGGTGGCCGTCGCCGCGCGGCAGGCGGCGCAGCCACGGCATCGCCGCCAGCATCGCCGCGTACTCCCAGGGCGCGCGGCCCTCGAGCAGCATCAGCAGCGCATGCGGCGCGCGCAGGTCGGCTTCGTGAAAGAGCGGCGGCGGGCCGGCCGGCTTGGTCTGTCGTCGCGATCTCATCGGCAGCCATCCTATCGGCTGCGCCGACCCCACCCTGGGGCGTTTGCCCTAGTCGGAGTTGACTCGGGGTTCAGTCCAGGGGCAGCGTGCGCAACTGCTCCACGGCCTCGGCCATCGCGTCGGCCAGCGCGCGCACGTCGGGCAGCGCCTTGGCATCGGCCATCAGCCCGCAGTCGAGCGACTGGTCGTAGCTCTGCACCGTGATGTTCAACGCCAGGCCATGCGTGACGATCGAGCACGGGTAGTTGGTCAGCATGCGTGCGCCGGCCAGGTACAGCGGCACCGGCGGACCGGGCACGTTGGACACGGCCACATTGGCCACCGGCGGCAGCAGCTCGCTCTCGGTGGCGCGGCGGTACAGGGCCGACGCCGCCTCGGTGAGCCAGGACACGCCGATCGACGGAAAGTCTGTCGGCAGCAGGTGCTTCACGCCGGCCAGCGTGCTCTTCATCGACTTCGTGGCGGCCTTGATGTGGACCAGGCGCTTGGCCGGGTCGGCCACATGGGTGCCCAGGCTCAACAGCGTCATCGAAGCCTGGTTGTCGGCCGTGGTGTCGCCCTTGGCCCGCAGCGACACCGGCACCGCGGCCACCAGCGACTTGCGCGGCAGGCCGCCCTTGGCACCGAAGAAGCGGCGCAGCGCCGTGCTGACGAGCCAGAGCACGACGTCGTTGAGCGTGGCGTCGTGGGCCTTGCCCAGGGCCTTGAGCTCGGGCAGCGGCAGCGACACGGCGGCAAACGCGCGTTTGGCCGTCACCGGCGTGTTCAACACCATGCGCGGCGCGAGGCCCAGGCTGCCGGCACGCTTGCGGCCACTCAGCAGCTCGCTGCGCGCGACCAGCCGGCTGGCGGTGCCGCCGAGCGAGCCGGCTGCGCCGGGCAGTGCACGGATCAGCTGCGCGATCTGCTGCACCTCGCTCGTGAGCGCGCCGGAGATCATTTCCGCCAGCGAGAGCTTGAATCGCTTTTCGCGCTGCGACGCCTTGAGCTCCAGCGCGCGCGGCTCGGGGCCGAGGTCGAGGATCGCGTTGGCCAGCGCCACGGCCGCCTGGCCGTCGACCGCGGCGTGATGCAGCTGGGTGTACATCGCCACGCGCTTGCGGCCGTTGTCGCCCGGCGCCAGGCCCTCGATGACGTGGAACTTCCACAGCGGCCGGCGGCGGTCGAGCAGCTGCACGTGCAGCTTGCCGACCAGGGCCTCGAGCGCGGCCAGGTCGCCCGCCTGCTTCCGGCCGCGGCGCGCCGGCAGCGCGACCTCGACAACATGGCGCTCCAGGTCGGGCAGCGCATCGACCCAGACCGGGTTGGTCAGGTCCAGCGGCATGCGCCAGAGGCGGCGGCGCAGCGGCGGCGTGAGCGGAAGTCGCTCGGCGAGGTGCTTGCGCAGGCGCACCGCGAAGCGGCCGCGGAAGCCCTTGGGCAGCTCGAAGAGGTGCAGCGCGCCGACATGCATCGGCATCTCCGGCGTCTCGAGGTGCAGGAAGGTGGCGTCGAGGCCGGACAGGCGTTTCATGCACCCGATGCTAGGCGGCGCCCGGCGGCGCCGGACAAGGGCAGACCCTAGCGCTGCTTCAACGCCAGGGCCTCGTTGCCGGCCAAGGCCAGCAGCACGAGTGCGCCGCCACCGATCACCGCCACACTGGGCGCCTCGCCGGCGCCGAGCCAGACCCAGGCCACGCCGAACAGCACCTCGAACAGCGCGAGCAGCGAAATCTCCGGCGCCGACAGCACGCGCGCCACCGTCACCGAGATCAGGCAGGGGATCGCGAGCTGCACCAGGCCGAGCATCGACAGCAGCCCCACGTCGTGCGCCGAGGCAGAGAGCGGCCAGGCCAGCGGCAGCGTGATCGCCGACGACAGCAGCGCGCCCAGCAGCACCGCGGGCAGCATGTCGGGCGCATCGGCCTGCCCGCGCAGGCTCTGGATCAGGGTCCAGTTCACCGCGGCGGCGATCGGCACCGCGAGCGCGACCAAGGTGCCCAGCAGGTGTCGCCCGCCCTGCAGTTCGTGGCCGTACATCCAGGCAATACCTGCACCGGCCAGCACGATCGCGACCCAGGTGCGCGCGGCGAGCTTGTGGCCGAGGGCGAAGCGCGCCGCGAGCGCGGTGAACAGCGGCGCCAGCGCCATCGTCACCAGCACATTGGCCACCGTGGTCAGCGTCAGCGCGAGCATGAAGGCCGTGAACATCGTGCACCAGCAGGCGCCCGACAGCCAGAGCGCACGGCCACCCTCGCGCAGCGCGCGCCACAGCGTGGCCGGCCCGCGCAGCAGCGACAGCAGCACGACCAGGGACACGGCGTTGGCCGCGCTGCGCCAAAAGGTCATCTCGAACGGCGCGGTGCCGTCGAGCCAGCGTGTCACCACGCCCGCGATGCTCCACAGCAGCGTGACGGCGACCATCAGTGCTACAGCACGACCGTGGCTCATCGTGTGAAGGCAACAGTGCCGTGCACCCGGCTCCGTGTTGAAGTGGCGGTCGCGAGAACAACAAGCACCACAACGACCACGACAGCAAGGAGCCGCGGCACGTGAAGGACGGCGGCAATCGACATGAACATGCTCTGAAACAACGCTCTGGTCACCTGTTGCGGGTCAGTGAGCGCTCGAGGGTCGCGCGGCGACCCGGGTCACGATCGAGCCAGCACCCCCCGCTCGGCGGGGGGCAGGGGGGAGCTCATTGAACGGCGCAGCCGAAGAGCAATCGCCCGTGCAAACGGCCCGCGTCACGCCGCCTCTCTCGAAGCGCGCTTTCGATCGTGTTCCTTCAAGTGCCGTTTGCGCAGGCGAATGCTCTTCGGCGTGATCTCCACCAGCTCGTCGTCCTCGATGAACTCGACCGCATACTCGAGCGTCAGGTCGATCGGCGGCGTGATCTTGATCGCGTCCTCCTTGCCGGAGACGCGGAAGTTCGTGAGCTGCTTCTGGCGCACCGCGTTGACCACCAGGTCGTTGTCGCGGCTGTGGATGCCGACGATCATGCCCTCGTACACGGGATCGCCCGGCTTGACGAACATGCGACCGCGGTCGTCGAGCTTGCCCAGCGCGTAGGTGACGATCTCGCCATCGTCCATGCTGATCAGCACGCCGTTCTTGCGGCTGCCGATCTCGCCCTTGTAGGCCTCGTAGCCGTCGAAGATGTTGCTGATGAGGCCGGTGCCGCGGGTCAGGTTCATGAACTCGTTGGAGAAGCCGATCAGCCCGCGCGCCGGAATGCGGTACTCCAGGCGCACACGACCCATGCCGTCGGTTTCCATGTTCACCAGCTCGGCCTTGCGTTCGCCCAGGGCCTGCATCACGCCGCCCTGGTGGCTGTCCTCGACGTCGGCGGTCACCATCTCGATCGGCTCCAGCTTCTCGCCGTTTTCCTCGTGGAACACCACGCGCGGCTTGCTCACTGCGAGTTCGTAGCCCTCGCGGCGCATGTTCTCGAGCAGGATCGTCAGGTGCAGTTCGCCGCGGCCCGAGACCTCGAAGATGCCGTCCTCGTCCGTTTCCTTGACCTTCAGCGCCACATTGCTCTGCAGTTCGCGCTGCAGCCGGTCCCAGAGCTGGCGGCTGGTGACGAACTTGCCCTCGCGACCGGCCAGCGGCGAGGTGTTGACGCAGAAGTTCATCGTCAGCGTCGGTTCGTCGACCTTGAGCATCGGCAGCGGGCGCGGGTTCTCCAGGTCGGTCAGCGTCATGCCGATGCCGATGTTCTCGATGCCGTTGACGAGCACGATGTCGCCAGGGCCGGCCGTGTCGGCCGGCACGCGCGCCAGGCCCTCGAACTTGAGGATCTGGTTGATGCGCGCCTTGCGCGGCGTGGACTCGGGGCCCTCGTAGACCGCCACGTCCATCGCCGGCTTGAGGATGCCGCTGTGCACGCGGCCGATGCCGATGCGGCCGACGTAGCTGGAGTAGTCGAGCGAGCAGATCTGCAACTGCAGCGGCTCGGTCTCGCTGCCCTCGTGCGGCGGCACATGCTTGAGCACGGCGTCGAACAGCGGCGCCAGGTCGGTGCCGACCTCGCCCTGCGTGCGCGAGGCCCAGCCGTTCAGGCCCGAGGCGAAGACGACCGGGAAGTCGAGCTGGTCCTCGGTGGCACCGAGCTTGTCGAACAGTTCGAAGGTGGCATTGATCACGTAGTCCGGCCGCGCGCCGGGACGATCGACCTTGTTGACCACGACGATGGGCTTCAGGCCCAGCGCCAGCGCCTTCTTGGTCACGAAGCGGGTCTGCGGCATCGGGCCTTCGACCGCGTCGACCAGCAGCAGCACCCCGTCCACCATCGACAGCACGCGCTCGACCTCGCCGCCGAAGTCGGCATGGCCCGGCGTGTCGACGATGTTGATGTGCGTGCCCTGCCAGGTGACGGCGCAGTTCTTGGCCAGGATGGTGATGCCGCGCTCGCGCTCGAGGTCGTTGCTGTCCATCACGCGTTCGGCGATCTTCTCGTTCTCGCGGAACGTACCGCTCTGGCGCAGCAGCTGGTCGACCAGCGTGGTCTTGCCATGGTCGACGTGGGCGATGATGGCGATGTTGCGGATCTGGGTGTTCATGGCAGCAGTGCCTGCACTTCAGCAGGCGAAAGAAGTCGGTCGGGAATCAGTTCGCCGGCGGCGATGTGCGCAGCACCCAGCAGCGAGCGCGCCTCGGGGCCGTAGACGCGCACGCGCGGCGCATCGGGGGCCGGCACGCGGCGCCGCAGCCCGGTCAGGAAACGAGCCGCCTCGTCGGACGACAGGCGCCACTCGGGCCAGTCGGCCAGCAGCACGTCGGGCGCCAGCAGGTGCCGGTCGCGTTCGGCCTCGGGCAACGCGTCCAGCGCGTCGAGCGTGATGGCGTCGTCCACCCTCAGCGCGCCGCTGCCGGTGCGGCGCAGCGCTGCCAGGTGGGCGCCACAGCCGAGCGCGGCGCCGATGTCTTCGGCCAGGGTGCGCACGTAGGTGCCCTTGCTGCAACGCACGTCGAGCGTCAGCCGGTCATCCTGCCAGTCGACGATGTCGAGCGCGTGAATCGTGATGCGCCGGGCCGCACGCTCGACCTCGATGCCCCGCCGCGCGTACTCGTACAGCGCCCTGCCCTCGTGCTTGAGCGCCGAGTGCATCGGCGGGCGCTGCTCGATCGGGCCGGTGAAGCGCGCCAGCACGGCGTGGAGCGCGCTGCGGTCGACCGCGACGGGACGCCGCTCGAGCCGCTCGCCCTCGAGATCACCGGTGGTCGTCGTCACACCCAGGTGCAGCGTCGCGATGTAGCGTTTGTCGGCGTCCAGGCTGGCCTGCGAGAACTTGGTCGCGGCGCCGAAGCACAGCGGCAGCAGGCCCGAGGCCAACGGGTCGAGCGTGCCCGTGTGGCCGGCCTTCTCGGCGTTGAACAGGCGCTTCGCCCGCTGCAGGGCGTGGTTGCTCGACAGGCCGAGCGGCTTGTCGAGCAGGAGCACTCCATGCACGGCGCGGCGGGCCATCGTCAGTCCTCTTTCGCTCGCGTGGCGTTGGCACTGCGGATCAGCGCGTTCAGCTCGGCCGCACGTTCGGTCGTGCGGTCGAACTGGAAGTGCAGCGTCGGCACGGTGTGGATCGCCAGGCGCTTGAACAGGCCGTTGCGCAGGAAGCCGGCGGCCTCGTTGAGTGCGTCCTCGCAGTCCTGCGGGTCGCCCACCAGGAGCGAAAAGCGCACCTTGGCATGCGCATAGTCGGGCGACACCTCGACGCCGTTGACGGTGAGCATGCCCACGCGCGGGTCCTTCAGCTCGCGGATCAGTTCGGCCAGATCGCGCTGGATCTGGTCGGCGACGCGGAAGCTGCGGTTGGGGATCGAGCGTTTGTGTTTGGTCATCGTGGTCTACCCAGAAGCCAGAAAGCCCCGCCGGGTGAGGACGGGGCTTTCGACTCAGTGGCGAAGTTCCCGTCCTAGAGGGTTCGGGCGACTTCCTTGACTTCGAAGAACTCCAGCTGGTCGCCTTCCTTGATGTCGGTGACGTTCTTCAACTTGATGCCGCACTCGAAGCCCTCGGCCACCTCGCGCACGTCGTCCTTGATGCGGCGCAGCGACTCGACCTCTCCGGTGTAGATGACCACGTTGTCGCGCAGCAGCCGGAAGCGCGCGTTGCGGGTCACGCGGCCGGCGGTGATCATCGAGCCGGCCACGGTGCCGATCTTGCTGGCCACGAACACGGTGCGGATCTCGGCCGTGCCGATGACCTCTTCCCGTTGCTCCGGCGCCAGCATGCCTTCCATCGCCGCCTTCACCTCGTCGACCGCGTCGTAGATGATGTCGTAGTAGCGCAGATCGACACCCGACGACTCGGCGAGCTTGCGCGCCTGCGCATCGGCACGCACGTTGAAGCCGACGATGACCGCCTTGGACGCGATCGCCAGGTTGACGTCGCTCTCGCTGATGCCGCCCACCGCCGCGTGCACGATCTGCACCTTGACCTCCGGCGTCGACAGCTTGATCAGCGACTGCGCCAGCGCTTCCTGCGAACCCTGCACGTCGGCCTTGACGATCAGGCTGAGCGTCTGGGTGCCCGCGCCGGCCTGCTCGAACACGTTCTCCAGCTTGGCCGCCTGCTGCTTGGACAGCTTCACGTCGCGGTACTTGCCGGAGCGGAAGGTGGCGATCTCGCGGGCGCGGCGCTCGTCGGACATGACCATGAACTCGTCGCCGGCCTGAGGCACTTCGGACAGACCCTGGATTTCGACCGGGATCGACGGGCCGGCCTCGTCGGTGGACTTGCCGTTCTCGTCGAGCATGGCGCGCACGCGGCCGTAGCTCGAGCCGGCGATCACCACGTCGCCCTTCTTCAGGGTGCCGCTTTGCACCAGCACGGTGGCCACCGGGCCGCGGCCCTTGTCGAGCTTCGCTTCGATGACGAGGCCCTTGGCCATGGCGTCGGCCGGCGACTTGAGCTCGAGCACCTCGGCCTGCAGCAGCACCTGCTCGAGCAGGTCGTCGATGCCCTGGCCGGTCTTGGCCGACACCGGCACGAAAGGCGAGTCGCCGCCGAAGTCCTCCGGCACCACCTGCTCGGCCACCAGCTCGCTCTTCACGCGCTCGGGGTTGGCCTCGGGCTTGTCGATCTTGTTCATCGCCACGACGATCGGCACGCCGGCCGCCTTGGCGTGGTGGATCGCTTCCTTGGTCTGAGGCATCACGCCATCGTCGGCCGCCACCACCAGGATCACGATGTCGGTGGCCTTGGCACCCCGGGCGCGCATCGCGGTGAACGCGGCGTGGCCCGGCGTGTCCAGGAAGGTGATCATGCCGCGCGGCGTCTGCACGTGGTACGCGCCGATGTGCTGCGTGATGCCACCGGCCTCGCCCGCCGCCACGCGGGCGGTGCGGATGTAGTCCAGCAGCGAGGTCTTGCCGTGGTCGACGTGGCCCATCACGGTGACCACCGGCGCACGCGGCAGCAGTTCGCCGGTCTGCGCGGCCTGTTCTTCCTCGGTGAACGCGTCCGGGTCGTCGAGCTTGGCGGCCAGCGCCTTGTGGCCCATTTCCTCGACCAGGATCATCGCCGTCTCCTGGTCGAGCGACTGGTTGATGGTGACCATCTGGCCCAGCTTCATCAGGTGCTTGACGACCTCGGCAGCCTTGACGCTCATCTTGTGCGCCAGGTCGGCCACGGTGATCGTCTCGGGCACGTGCACTTCCTGCTGCACGAACTCGGTCGACATCGCCGCGTGATCGGCTCCGTTGCCGTCGCGCTCGCCACGGCGGCCTGCGCCGCCGCGCGGTGCACGCCAGCCG
>JALHQP010000016.1 GCA_022841885.1 Aquincola sp.
GAGACCCCCATGCCCGTGCAGTCGCTGGCCGACACGGTGCCGCTGAACGGCGACGCCCCGCCCGCCGATGGCGCCGACAACGCGGAACGCGACGGTGCACGCCGTCGCCGCCGTCGCGGTGGCCGTGGCCGCAATCGCGGTGAGGGCGCTGCGGGCGAAATGCAGGGCCGTCCGGAAGACGGCGCGGCCGAGGCCGGCGACGAAGTCATCGACGACGCCCAGCCGACCGGCGAGGTGGTCGAAGCGGTCGCCGAGCCGGCAGAACGGCCGGCCGCGGTGGTTGCACCGGCGCCGATGCAGCGAGTCGACCCGGTACCGACAGCCCCGGCCGCTGCCAAGCCCATCGTGGTGGCGCAGGCCGCAGCGCGTGCCGAGCCCTATGCCCTGCCGATCGACCAGCTCAACGCCGTGGCCAGTTCGGCCGGGCTCGAGTGGGTGCACTCGGACGGTGAGAAGGTGCGCGCCGCGCAAGCCGCGATCGCCGCCGAGCCGAAGCCTGCCCACGTGCCGCGCGAGCCCAAGCCGCCGGTGGTGCTGGACGACGGCCCGCTGGTCCTGGTCGAAACGAAGAAGGATCTGTCGCAGATCCGACTGCCCTTCGACCGGGCGTGATCGCGAAACGACGGCCCGCCGATGCGGCGGGCCGTCGCGCTGCCCTTCAGGGCAGGCGTTCGAGCGCGTGCGTGTACGCCGCCTCGTGCATCAGCTCGTCCCAGGTCTTCGGAGCGCTCTGCGGCAGCAGATCGAGCCGGCGCGACTCGCTGGCCGCGTCGGCCTGCCAGCGGCCCTGCTCGAGCGCGGCCTGCAGGCCGTCGAGGAGTTCGTCGACCGGGCGGCCGTTGTCGACCTTGCTCTGGTTGCACAGCAGCACCAGGTCGCAGCCGGCGTTCAGCGCCGCAATGCCGCCGGCCACCGGGTTGCCGGCGATGCGCGCGCCTTCCATGCTCAGGTCGTCGCAGCAGATCGCGCCGGTGTAGCGGTAGCGGCCACGCAGGATGTCCTTGAGCCAACGCGACGAGAAGCCGGCCGGGAACTCGTCGACCTTGGGGAAGGTGACATGCGCCGGCATCACGCAGGTGATGGCGGTGGACAGCCAGTCGTAGGGCATCGCGTCCTCGGCCAGGATGGCCTTCAGCGAACGCGTGTCGACCGCGCGAGCGACATGCGAGTCGGCGATCGCGTAGCCATGGGCCGGGAAGTGCTTGGCGCAGTTGTTCATGCCGGCACGCAGCAGGCCGAGCATGAAGCTCTGCGCCAGCAGCGACGCCACGCGGGCGTCGCGGTGGAAGGCGCGGTCGCCGATCACCTCGCTGCGGGCGTGATCCAGGTCGACCACCGGGGCCCAGGTCAGGTCCACGCCGCAGGCGCGCAGTTCGGCACCGATGACGTAGCCCGAAGCCGTGGCGGCGTCCACCGCGCGCATGGCATCGGTCATCCACAGCTCGCCGATCGTGCGCATGGCCGTCAGGTGGGTGAAGCCGTCGCGCCGGAAGCGCTGCACGCGCCCGCCCTCGTGGTCGATCGTGATCAGCAGGTCGGGCCGCAGCGCCTTGACCTCGGCGCAGACCTCGGTGATCTGGCGCCGGCTCTCGAAGTTGCGCGTGAAGAAGATCAGCCCGCCGGTCAGCGGGTGCTGCAGGCGGCGGCGGTCGTCGTCGTTCAGTGCCGTACCGGCGATGTCGAGGATGACGGGGGCGTGGGCGATGGTCATGGTTGTTGAGTCTCAACGACCACGAAGGCGGTCGCGTAGTCGGTTTCGTCGCTGACGCTGACATGGGCGACGAGGCGGCGCGCCTCGAACCAGGTGGCCAGTGCGCCGTGCAAGTGGATGCCGGGCTTGCCGCTCGGCGCCTTGACCACCTCGCACGCGCGCCAGGTCATCGGCACGCGCAGGCCCAGGCCGACCGCCTTCGAGAAGGCTTCCTTGGCGGCGAAGCGGGTGGCCAGGTAGGCCAGGCCGCGCGCTTCGACGCGCGACCGGCGGTCGTGCCAGACGCCGAGTTCGTGCTCGCCGAGCACCTTCTCGGCAAAGCGTTCGCCATGGCGCTCGAGTGCGCGCGCGATGCGGCGGATGTCGCAGACGTCGGTGCCGATGCCGTAGATCAAGCCGCGTACGCTTTCTGGATGCAACGCTGGTAGTCGCGCACGGTCTCGGTGTAGCCGCGCTCGAGCGCATCGGCGATCAGTGCGTGGCCGATCGACACTTCCTGCACGCCGGGCACGGCGCGCAGGAAGTCGGTGAGGTTGGCGCGGTTCAGGTCGTGGCCGGCATTGATGCCCAGGCCGAGTGCCAGCGCGGCATGCGCGGCAGCCGCGTAGCGCCCGAGTTCGGCACCCTGCCGCGGCGTGCCATGCGCGGCGGCATAGGGCTCGGTGTAGAGCTCGATGCGATCGGCACCGATCGTGGCCACGGCGGCCATGGCCGCGGGGTCGGGGTCCATGAACAGGCTGACGCGCACGCCCAACGCTTGGGCCTCGGCCACCAGCGGCGCGACGCGCGGCAGGTCGGCGACGGCCCAGCCATGGTCGCTGGTGAACTGGCCCGGCGCGTCAGGCACGAAGGTCGCCTGCTGCGGGCGGTGCTGGCGTACGAAACCCATCAGGTTGTCGAAGGGGTTGCCCTCGATGTTGAGCTCGGCCTGCGGCCACTGCCGCAGCAAGGCAGCGAGCTCGGTCACGTCCTCGGTACGGATGTGGCGCCCGTCGGGACGCGGGTGCACGGTGATGCCCTGCGCGCCGGCTTCGAGACACTGCAGGGCCGCGCGCGCCACGCTCGGAATGCCGAGGTGGCGCGTGTTGCGCAACAGGGCGACCTTGTTGACGTTGACCGACAGCGCACAGCGCGCATGGCGGTCGTGGGACTCGGGGGCGATCAGTGGGTTCATCGGGCGGAGGTCGTCAAGGCTTGCAGCTCGCGCACCAGCTCGCGGGTGCGCAGCGTGGCGCTGCCCAGATGGTACGCAAGCCATTGGCGCAACTGCCGTCGCAGGGCCGGCTCGCAGGGTCGGCAGGCGACGCGCAGCGCCTCGAGGTCGCGCGCCGTCAGGGCCGATTGCAGGGCGAGGCAGTCGCCGCCGGCGAGTGCAGCATCGGCCTCCTGAGGCGACACCACCAGCCCGGCCTCGGGTCGCAACTGGTAGCAGCGCGTGACATCCACCACCTCCAGCGTGGCCGTGACGTGTGCCAGGTCCGGCAGGTGCCCCGTCTCGGCGAGCAGCACGAGCTCGAAGGCACGCAGCGCGGCCGCCTCGTCGGCGCCGCCGAGCCCGGGCAGCGTGGCCGCGTAGGCGTCCCACAGCTGCGCGTGCGGGTCGTCGCGCGCGAGCAGCTTGAGCAGCAGCTCGTTGAGATAGAAGCCCGCCAGCAGCGCCTCGCCACCGCGCGGGGCCGCGCCGCCGGCCCATTCGGCGCCGCGCAGGTTGTGGACCTCGTGGGCCGATTCGTCGCGTCCCGTGCGCGTGAACGACACCGCGATGCGCTGGAACGGCATCAGCACCGCGCGCAGTTGCGAGGTCGGGCGCTTGGCACCCTTGGCTGCGACCACCACGCGGCCGGCTTCGCGCGTGAAGAGGTCGACGATCAGGCTCGACTCGCTCCAGTCGTACTGGTGCAGCACGTAGGCCGCCAGCGGTGCGGCGGCGCCGCGCGACCTCATGGCGTCGCGCCGAGCGCGCGCAGGGCGTCGAGCGCGCCGCGGCAGGCGGCCTGGTCGTCGGCGTCGAGGCGATCGAACGTCGACTGCGCCGCCGCGACATGGTGATCTCGCGCCGCCGCGTCGCCGCGCGCGTGCTGCACGCGTGCCAGCGCCTCGTGGCCGAAGAAGTGCTCGAACGGCGCAGCGTCATGACCGATGCACGCCGCCAGGCACCGGGCCGCGTGGCGCAGCGCGTCGTCCGGCCGACCGGCCGACACGTGCGTCAGCGCCAGGCAGTAGTCCGCGCGCTCGACCTCGAGCCAGGTGCCGGCGCGCGACCAGTGCGCACGGCTGTCGGCCGCGATGTCGAGCATGGCCGTGGTCTCGGCCGCACTGCGCTCGGCGCCGCGTTCATGCAGTGTCCAGGCCATGTTGTTGCAGGCCACGGCCAGGGGCCGGTGATCGGCCGGTGTCGCGTCAGGCAGATCCGACAGGCGCTGGCGTGCGGCTGCGATGAAGGC
Organism: Aquincola sp.; assembly: GCA_022841885.1. Classification (GTDB taxonomy): domain Bacteria; phylum Pseudomonadota; class Gammaproteobacteria; order Burkholderiales; family Burkholderiaceae_C; genus CADEEN01. The sequence continues at coordinate 4,156 of JALHQP010000016.1, forward strand.
CAGCGCTCGCTCGCTTTGCGCACGGCCGACGCACACGGCCGCGGCAGCGCTCTGCGCGCGCACGGCCTCGGTGGGCGTCAAGCCCGCCATCGGCGGCGGCGCCCCTTCGGCCAGGCTCAGCGCCGCTTGCCCGACACGCAGTTCCGAGCGCGCGGCCGGATCGAGCGCCAGTGGGTGGTCCTCCAGCGCGCCGAGGCGCCAGCGCCCGTCCTCGAAACGACCCAGGTGTTCGCCCAGCAAGTGCACCACGAGGCGCGCCAGGGCAGCGATGTGCGCGGGGGTCGTCGGCGCGGGGGTCTCGGTCCGCAGGCGCTGCGCGACAGCCTCGGGCGCGTCCGCGTGATCGGCCCAGGCCCGGGCCATGAAGGCCTCGAAGCTGGCCGCCGCCTCACTCGTAGCCATAGCTGCGCAGGTGTTCCTCGTTGCTGGCCCAGCCGCTGCGCACCTTGACCCACAGCTCGAGGAACACCTTGGCCTCGAGCAGGCGCTCGAGCTCCTGGCGCGCCTCGCTGCCAATGCGTTTGAGGCGCTCGCCGCCCTCGCCGATGATCATGCCCTTGTGGGCCTCGCGCTCGACGACGATGGTGGCCGCGATGCGGCGCAGGTTGCCCTCTTCCTCGAACTTGTCGATCACCACGGTGGAGCTGTACGGCAACTCGTCGCCGGTGAGGCGGAACAGCTTCTCGCGGATCAATTCGCTGGCCAGGAAACGCTCGCTGCGGTCGGTCAGCGCCTCACCATCGTAGAACCAGGCCTGCTCGGGCAGGTGCGGCGCGACGATGTCGAGCAGTCGCTTCGCGTCGGCCTCCCGGGTCGCCGACAGCGGCACGAACTCGGCGAAGTCGCGGCGTTCGCGCATCGACGCCAGCCAGGGCAGCATGTCGTCGCGGCGCTTGACGACGTCAAGCTTGTTGGCCACCAGCAGCACCGGCTTGCCTTCGGGCAGCAGCGCCAGCACCTTGGCATCGTCGAGCGTGAACTTGCCGGCTTCGACGACGAAGAGCACGACGTCCACGTCGGACAGCACGCCGCGCACCGTGCGGTTGAGCGTGCGGTTCAGCGCGCTGCCATGGCGCGTCTGGAAGCCCGGCGTGTCGACGAAGACGGCCTGCGCCACGCCTTCGGTGCGGATGCCAGTGATGCGGTGGCGCGTGGTCTGCGCCTTGTTCGAGGTGATGCTGATCTTCTGCCCGACCAGGGCGTTGAGCAGCGTGCTCTTGCCGACATTGGGCCGGCCGACGATGGCCACCAGGCCGCAGCGTTGCGGCGATGCCGCGGACTCGTTCATGCTCAGGCCCGCAGCGGCCCGTCCGGCCGGTCGCTCGCCTTCAGCTTGTCGAGCATGCGGCGCGCGGCGTCCTGTTCGGCGGCTCGGCGCGACTTGCCTTCGCCATGCTCGGTCAGGCCCAGCGCCGCGACGGCGCACTCGACATCGAAGGTCTGTGCATGCGACTGGCCGCGCGTGGCGACAATGCGGTAGGCCGGCACCGGCAGCTTGCGCGCCTGCAGCCACTCCTGCAGTTCGGTCTTCGGGTCCTTGGTCCAGTTGTCGATGCCAGTGCCCGCGATGACCTCGCCGAACAGGCGCTGAACCAGAGCCTGCGCGCTCGCATAACCGCCGTCGAGGAAGGTGGCGCCGATCAATGCCTCGAGCGCATCGGCCAGGATCGACGGCCGCGCCGCACCGCCACCGCGCGCCTCGCCCTCGGACAAGTGCAGCACCTCCGGCAGGCCGATGGCCAGCGCAACCCGGGCCAGGCTGTCCTCGCGCACCAGATGGGCCCGCACGCGCGTGAGGTCACCCTCGTCGGAACCGGCGAAGCGCTCGTAGAGCAGCGCCGAGATGGCCGTCTGCAGGACCGCGTCGCCCAGGAACTCGAGGCGCTCGTTGTGCTCGGCCCCCGCGCTGCGATGGGTCAGCGCGCGCTGCAACAGGACGGGATCGGTGAAGCGCAGGCCCAACCGCTGCTGCAGGGCGGACAGGCGGGGCTCGGCCATTCCGACGTGATGGTGGCCGTGGATCAGTTGGCCCGGCCCTCGCCGGTGTACTTGATCAGCAGGTAGACGGGTTCGAAGATCGGCACTTCCTTGTCGTAGGCGAAGCGAATCACGACCTTGTCGTTCTCCTTCGTCACCACGAGGTCCTGGCCGCTGATGCTGGAGATCGAGTACTCGATGTCCTTCTGGCGGTCGAACATCTTGCGCGCCTCGGCGACCGTCGTCGGCTGGTCCTGGGCGATCTTCTTGACCGTGCGCAGCACGGTCGTGTATTCGTTGATCGTGGGCAGCACGCGCACCACGATCAGCGCAACGAAGGCCACGATGATGGCCCAGATCAGCAGGCCGATCAGCGAGACGCCCTTCTGGCGCTTGTTGGACGGTGTACGCAGCATGAATCGACTCTCCGACGGTCAGCGGAAACCACCGATACGGCCGAGGTTACCGAAATTCATCCACACGAAGAAGGCCCGGCCCACCAGATTGCGATCGGGCACGAAACCCCAGTATCGCGAATCGATGGAATTGTCACGGTTGTCGCCCATCACGAAGTAGTGACCCGGCGGGACCTTGCAGCTCACACCCTCCGCGCTGTAGCGGCAGGCCTCGCGATTGGGGAAGGCCTCGGCACCCGACACGAAGGACGGCCGGTCGGCACGCAGCAGGATGCGGTGGTTGACCGGCCCCAGGGTTTCGTTCTTCTGCTCCGTGTAGCGCTGGCTGTCTTCGTCGTAGTAGTCAGGCAGTGGCCCGGTGGCGACCGGCTGGCCGTTGAGCGTCAGCGTCTTGTTCAGCCAGGCCACCTCGTCACCGGGCAGGCCGACCACGCGCTTGATGTAGTCGATGCGGGGGTCGGGCGGGTATCGGAACACGATCACATCGCCGCGCGCCGGGTCGCCGTTGGCGATGATCTTCCGGTTGATCACCGGCAGCCGCACACCGTACTCGAACTTGTTGACCAGGATCAGGTCGCCCGATTCGAGCGTGGGCAGCATCGATCCCGAAGGAATCTTGAACGGCTCGAACAGGAACGAGCGCAGCAGGAACACGACCAGGATCACCGGGAACAGCCCGGCCGTCCAGTCCAGCCACCAGGGCTGCATCAGCAGACGACCCTTGGCCTCCTCGACGTTGCCGTCGACCTGGGCGATGCCTTGCCGGGCCAGGTCGGCACGGCGCGAGGCGTGCTGCGTTTCCAGCGCCGCGGCCGCCCTTTCGCGTTGCGGCTGGAAGTAGAAGCGTTCGGCCAGCCAGTAACCCAGCGTGACCACCGTCAGCAGGAACAACAGCAGCGCGAAGTCGCCGATCCAGTGGCCGAGGAACCAGCCGCCGAGGTAGACCACCAGCGCGGAATACAGCGCGGCGGTCAGGGTGCCCATGAAACCCATCAATCGTCCACTTGGAGAATGGCCAGGAACGCCTCTTGCGGCACCTCGACGGTGCCGATCTGCTTCATGCGCTTCTTGCCGGCCTTTTGTTTTTCGAGCAACTTCTTCTTGCGCGTGATGTCGCCGCCGTAGCATTTTGCCAGCACGTTCTTGCGCAGCGCCTTGATGTCTTCGCGGGCGATGATGTTGGCGCCGATCGCCGCCTGGATCGCCACGTCGTACATCTGGCGCGGGATCTGCTCACGCATCTTGGCCGCCACCGCGCGGCCGCGGTACTGGCTCTGTGCGCGGTGCACGATCATCGCCAGCGGGTCCACCCGCGTGCCGTTGATCATGATGTCCACCTTCACCACGTCGGCGGCCCGGTACTCCTTGAACTCGTAGTCCATGCTGGCGTAGCCGCGCGACACGCTCTTCAGCTTGTCGAAAAAGTCGAGCACGATCTCGGCCAGCGGCAACTCGTAGGTCAGATGCACCTGCTTGCCGTGGTAGGCCATGTTCAGCTGCACGCCGCGTTTCAGGTTGGCCAGCGTCATCACCGGGCCGACGCAGTCCTGCGGCATGTACAGCTGAACCGTGACGATCGGCTCTCGGATCTCGCGGATGCGGCCCAAGTCTGGCATCTTGCTCGGGTTCTCGACCTGGATCACCTCGCCGTCGTTGAGCTCCACCTCGTAGACCACGCTGGGCGCCGTGGTCACCAGGTCCTGGTCGAACTCGCGCTCCAGGCGCTCCTGCACGATCTCCATGTGCAGCAGGCCGAGGAAGCCGCAGCGAAAGCCGAAGCCCAGTGCCTGGCTGACCTCCGGTTCGTAGCGCAGGCTGCTGTCGTTGAGCTTGAGCTTTTCCAGCGCATCGCGCAGCGAGTCGTACTCGCTCGCCTCGGTCGGGTACAGGCCGGCGAAGACCTGCGGCTGGATCTCCTTGAAGCCCGGCAGCGCCTCGGTGGCCGGGCCGGCGTTGTTGGGCAGCTTCTTTTCCAGCGTGATCGTGTCGCCGACCTTGGCGGCCTGCAGCTCCTTGATGCCCGCAATCAGGAAGCCCACCTCGCCGGCACGCAATTCGTCTCGCGGCTCCGACTTGGGCGTGAAGACGCCCAGATGATCGAGCGGATAGACGGCGTTGGTGGCCATCATGCGGATCCGGTCGCCGCGCCGGAGCGTCCCGTCGACCACCCGCGCGAGCATCACGACGCCGACGTAGTTGTCGAACCAGCTGTCGATGATCATGGCCCGCGGCGCGCCGTCGGGATGGCCGCGGGGGGCCGGCATGCGCTCGATCACCGCCTCCAGAATCTCGTCGATGCCCATGCCGGTCTTGGCCGAGCAGGGGATCGCTCGGCTGGCGTCGATCCCGATCACGTCCTCGATTTCGTGCTTGGCCTCCTCCGGGTCGGCCTGCGGCAGGTCCATCTTGTTCAGCACCGGCACCACTTCCACGCCGAGTTCCAGCGCCGTGTAGCAGTTGGCCACCGTCTGCGCTTCCACTCCCTGGCTGGCGTCGACGACCAACAGCGCACCTTCGCAGGCCGACAGCGAGCGGCTGACCTCGTAGCTGAAGTCGACGTGGCCGGGGGTGTCGATCAAGTTGAGGTTGTAAACGCGGCCGCTTCGCGCCGTGTACTTGAGTGCCGCTGTCTGCGCCTTGATCGTGATGCCGCGCTCGCGCTCGATGTCCATCGAGTCGAGCACCTGCTCTTCCATTTCGCGGTCGCTCAAGCCCCCGCAACGCTGGATGATCCGGTCGGCCAGCGTGCTCTTGCCGTGGTCGATGTGGGCAATGATCGAGAAGTTGCGGATGTGGTCCATCAAAGACATAAAAAAAGGCGCGTCGAAGAGGGGACGCGCCTTCCAACAAAACGTATGGCAACTGCTTGTTGGGCTTTCATTCTAGCCAAAGCGACCCAGCCGGAACCCGCGCCAACCCTCATTTTTTCGTAGTTGCAGGGTACCAACAGGGACTTTCATCAACAGCTTATCCACAAACCCCTGTGGACGCGCTGGGGACAGCTCGCGCCGACCGGACTACCCTTGCCAAACACCCTGAAACCTCGGTTGCCAGCGCGCAATTGTAGGTGCAGCAATGCTGAATCTAGCCAACGTGGCTCGAAAAGTTTGTGACCGCTCACGACCGAAATGTCTGAACCCGAACGGCCGCCTTCCGCCAAGTGGAAAGACCCGCCGGCCGGGTCAACGTGAGGTCGGGCGGATCACAAGGTAGTTCGTCCAATCGCCGCGCCGCACCATCACGCTGGTGGGCTTGGCCTTGTCGAGCTTGGCAACCTGGGCGTTGAACTGCTTGGCGTCGGTCACCTCGGTGTTGTCCAGCGTGACGATGACATCGCCTTCGCGCACGCCGGCGCGCGCGGCCGCGCCTTCGACCGACTCGACACGCACGCCACCGCGCAGCTTGAGTTCCTTCTTCTGCGCCTCGGTCAGGTCCGACACCGCCAGGCCGATCGCCGTCTTCGGCTGCGGCGCGGCCGCTGGTGGCTCGCCGCCCTGCGCCACGCGGCGCGGGCGGTCTGGCTCGAACTCGACCACCGTCACCGCCACGTCACGGATCTGGCCACGGCGGAACAGTTGCAGGCTGGTCTTGGCGCCTGGCTTGGCCGCACCGATCAGGCGCGGCAGGTCACCCGACTTCTCGACCGCCTTGCCGTCGACCTTGAGGACGATGTCGCCCGGCTCGACGCCCGCCTTGTCCGCCGGCAGCCCGGCCTCGACCCCCTGCACCAGCGCACCGCGCGGGACGCCCAAGCCGATGGCCTCGGCCACCTCCTTGGTCACGGCGGCGATGGTCACGCCAATGCGGCCGCGGATCACGCGTCCGTTGGTGCGCAGCTGGTCGGCCACGCGCATCGCCTCGTCGATCGGGATCGCGAAGCTGATGCCCATGAAGCCACCGGAGCGGCTGTAGATCTGCGAGTTGATGCCGATCACCTCGCCCTTCATGTTGATCAGCGGGCCGCCCGAGTTGCCGGGGTTGATCGCCACGTCAGTCTGGATCATCGGCAGGAAGTCGCCCGTGTCGCGCTGTTTGGCGCTGACGATGCCAGCCGTCACGGTGTTGTCGAGGCCGAACGGCGCGCCGATCGCCATCACCCAGGCGCCGACCTTCAGCGCGTTGACGTCGCCCACCTTCACGGCCGGCAGCCCGCTGGCTTCGATCTTGACCACCGCCACGTCGGTGCGGCGGTCGGCGCCGACGATGCGGGCCTTCAGCTCGCGCTTGTCGGTCAGCGTGACGATCACCTCGTCCGCACCGTCGACCACGTGTGCGTTGGTCATCACGTAACCATCGGGCGTGAGCACGAAGCCCGAACCGACCCCCCGCTGCTGCGGCTCGTTGTCTTCTGGTTGCTGCGGGGCGCCGCGGCGCGGCGTGCCCGGGCTGCGTTCGTTGGGCAGCGGGATGCCGAAACGGCGGAAGAACTCGCGCATCTGCTCGTCGATCTCGCCACCACCTCCCGACGCGCCCGTACGCACGCGTTCCGAGGTTCGGATGTTGACGACGGCCGGGCCGACCCGTTCCACCAGTTCAGTGAAGTCGGGCAACTCGCGCGTGACGACCTGCGGCTGGGCCACGGCCGGCCGCGGCACGAAGTGGGAGGCCAGCGCAGCCAGGACGAATGCCGCGGCGGCGAAGGCCCAGCGGCGGGTCACGAACAGAGACGAGGACGATTGGATGCTCATGAAAGGCTCAGGGGGTCAGGACGAAAGGGTGTGACTACAGCGCACCACCGGCCGCGGCCGATGACGCACTCAGCGTCGTCGTTCGAGTGCCGCGGCGAACTGCTTCAACGTGGCCATCGGCACGTCGCCCATCACGGTCACCCAATGGCTGCCGCCGACCGGCTGCATCAAGGTGTGGGTGGCCCCGGTGGTCGCGCCGCCGGGCCGATGGCGGTCAGCTTGCAGGGGCTCGATGAACAGCGACACATGCGTCAGGCCGTCGGTGAAGACCGCCTGCACCACGTCGGCGGCCGTCGCCTCGAGCTGCCGCTTCACGCAGCTGGCCTGCCGAAACCCCGGCACCGGCACCTTCAGTTGCCAGCCTTCTGCTTCCAGTTCGGTGCGCTGGTATACGGGCTTGAGTACCCGCCACCCGTCGAGCTGCTTCAGCGCCGCATTGACTGACTCGGGCTTGGCCTTGACCCCGAGCGTCAGCTCGCTGAACGCGCTGGTCTCGAGCACCCGCCCGTCCGCCGCCAGCACGTCGGCCCGCAGCAGCAGGCCCGTGCTCTGCTCGGTCCACAGGCGCTGGGCAAACCGGTGCTCGTCGCGCGGCCGCAGCGTATACACGGTCGCCTCATGCCCGGCCAGGCGGCTCGGCCCCTCGGCCCGCAACTCGTAGCGGTCCAGCAGTTGTTCCTCGCTGCCCTTGAGCAGCGCCGGGAAGGACTGGATCGCCTCGCGCTGCTCGATGCGCGCCACCTTGGCGGCCGGCCACAACGTGAGCATCTGGTCGTTCATGCGCAGCACGCGGCGCGGTTGCCCGTCCAGCATGTCCACCCGCTCGTAAGACTGCACGCCCTCGCAGTAGTGTGTGATGCGTGAACTGGAAATCGAACCTGCTGCAGTGACGACCAGCGTGCCCTGATAGTTGCGCTGGGCCGCCGCGGTCTGCACCCGCTGCAACCATTGCCGCGCCTGCGGCGCCGGCACCAGATCGCCGCCGGCGCGCGCGGGCACCGCACCGAAGGCGGCTACAGCGCCCACCAGCATGGCGGCGCAGCCCTGCCAAGGCCAGCTTGCGGCAGCAGACATTCAGCGCCCCGGCTCGGCCACGGACACGTTGCGCACGTCACCACGGGGTGCACTCGGAGCGAACGTGTTGGCATGCTGCCGATGCGCAGCAAGATAACGGTCGAGTTCGCTGCTGCGGATGAGCGCGGCGTTCTCGGTCGAGGCCGGCGACACCGCTGGCGCGGAGGCCGCTCCCGGCATCGTCGGCGCCTGGACCACCACCGGTGTCGCCGGTGCGACCACAACGCTGGCCACGCGGTCGTCCGCCGCGCCCTCGGGCGCGCCCACGCGCGTGACCACCAGCGCACCGGCCACCGCCACAAAGCCGGCCGCCACGGCAGCCGGCGCCATCCAGGCGCGCAGGCGCCGAGCCCGTAGGAATGCCACCCCGGCGGTAGGCCGGGGGGCCAGCATCGTCGGCTCGGCCGCCAGGCGTTCTCGCAGGCGGGCGACGAAGATCGCGTCGCGTGCCGGTTCGCAGCGGTGTTCGTCGCTGCGCAGCAAGTCGCCGATCAGGTGGTAGGTGTGCCAGTGATCGCGCGCCGACGCGTCGCCGCGCCAAGCGCGGCAGGCTTGGTCGGCAGCAGCCTGGTCGCCGTCCATCAGGGCGGACAGCGCAGCGCGCACGGGATCGGTGGGTTCTCGGTCTTGCATGGTGTTCAGGCTTCGCGGATCAGGTTACCAACGTTCACCCTCACGGGTCCCCAACAACGGACGCAACTTGCTTGCGATCGCCTCCCGGGCACGAAAGATCCGGGAGCGCACGGTTCCGATCGGGCAATTCATCACGTCGGCAATCTCTTCGTAGCTCAGGCCTTCGATCTCGCGCAACACGATGGCCTGCCGCAGGTCTTCGCTCAGCGCGTCGATCGCGGCATTGACCGTGGCCGCGATCTCCTTGCTGGCGAGCAAGGACTCGGGCGTCGAGCCGTCGCTTAGTTCGTTCTCGACGCGCGAAGGTTCCTCACCGTCCTCGGTGGAAACCAGGGACGATTCGTTGACCAGCGGATCGCGCTTGCGTTCCACCAGGGCCTTCTTGGCCGTGTTCACCGCAATGCGGTACAGCCAGGTGTAGAAGGCGCTGTCGCCCCGGAACTGGGGCAGCGCCCGGTAAGCGCGGATGAAGGTTTCCTGGGCAATGTCCTGCACCAGGTCGGCGTCACGCACCATGCGCGAAATCAGGCGCTCGATGCGGCGCTGGTACTTGACGACCAGCATCTCGAAGGCGCTGACCTCCCCGCGCTTGGCGCGGTCGACCAGCAGGGCATCGGCGTCCGCCTGGTCCGTCATGGCATCCCTAGGCCGGCGGCGCGTCGGAGAGGGGACCGGCCGGGCGACGCGAATACAGCGCAGCGCGTAAGGCGGGCCAGGGGCCCTCGGTGGCCCTGGAGGACGCGGCGATCCAGCAGCGCCCCTTCGGCGATCGCTCGAAACGCAGCAGCATCCAGACGTCCAGGTCGATCATCACACGCACGTCCCCGCCGCGTCCCTCCCATTGCCAGCCGCGGCCGTCCCAGCTCAGTGCGGCGGGCGCCTGCCTGCGCCATGCCCAGGCCGCCGTCGCCGCAGCGCCGAGTGCCCCTGCGGCGGCCACAATCCAGCCGTTCGCGAAAGACCCGCCGTGCAGCAGGAGCCAGGCGGCAAGGCTTGCCGTGGAGGCGCCTCCCAGGACGGCGGTCGATGCAACCCATGCCGAGCTGCGACCCAACGTCACGCGCACCGGCGGCGCGGGATGCACGGGCCTGACTCAGGCGCGGCGGAACAGCAAGGTGCCGTTGGTGCCGCCGAAGCCGAAATTGTTCTTCGCGGCGACGTCGATCTTCATCTCGCGCGCGCTGTTGGCGCAGTAGTCCAGGTCGCACTCGGGGTCCTGGTTGAAGATGTTGATCGTCGGCGGGCTTACCTGGTGGTGCACCGCCAGCACGGTGAACACCGACTCGATGCCGCCGGCGCCGCCCAGCAGGTGGCCGGTCATCGACTTGGTCGAATTGACCACCATCTTCTTCGCGTGGTCGCCGAAGGCCAGCTTGATCGCGTTGGTCTCGTTCAGGTCGCCCAGCGGCGTGCTGGTGCCGTGGGCGTTGAGGTATTGCACCTGGTCGGCGTTGAGGCCGGCGTTGCGCAGTGCAGCCTTCATGCTGCGCTTGGGGCCATCGACGTTCGGTGCCGTCATGTGGTACGCGTCGGCACCCATGCCGAAGCCGGCCAGTTCGGCGTAGATCTTCGCGCCGCGCTTCTTCGCGTGTTCGTACTCCTCGAGTACCAGCACGCCACCCCCCTCGCCCAGCACGAAACCGTCACGGTCCTTGTCCCAGGGGCGAGAAGCCGTGGCCGGGTCGTCGTTGCGCGTGGACAGCGCGCGTGCCGCGGCGAAGCCGCCGATGCCCAGCGGCGACACCGTGCTCTCGGCGCCGCCGGCGACCATCACGTCGGCGTCGCCGTACTCGATCAGGCGCCCGGCCTCGCCGATGCAATGCAGGCCGGTCGTGCAGGCCGTGACGATCGCGAGGTTCGGGCCCTTGAAGCCGTAGTGGATCGACACATGACCCGAGATCATGTTGATGATCGATGCGGGCACGAAGAAGGGCGAGATGCGCCGTGGCCCGCGCGTGCGGTACTCCTCGTGCGTGGCCTCGATCATCGGCAGGCCGCCGATGCCCGATCCCACCATCACGCCGATGCGCTCGCCCTCGTCTTCGGAGAGCGCGTCGCCCGTCTTCAACCCTGCGTCGCGCACCGCCTGGATCGACGCCGCCATCCCGTAATGGATGAAGGTGTCCATGTGGCGTGCTTCCTTGGCCGGGAAATAGTCCTCGACGTTGAAGCCCTTGACCTCGCCGGCAAAGCGACAGGCCAGCGCCGAGGCATCGAACTTCGTCACGTTGGCGATGCCCGAGCGGCCGGCCAGCAGGTTGGCCCAGCCCTCGGCCACGCTGTTGCCCACCGGGCTGATCAGCCCGAGGCCGGTGACGACGACGCGGCGGCGTGCCATGCGTGGATCAGGCCGCCTTCTGGTGGCTCTTGGCGTAGTCGATCGCCAGCTGCACCGTGGTGATCTTCTCGGCCTCTTCGTCCGGAATCTCGATGCCGAACTCGTCCTCGAGGGCCATCACCAGTTCGACCGTGTCGAGAGAGTCGGCGCCAAGGTCGGCGACGAAGGCCTTTTCGTTGCTCACGTCGGCTTCGGGCACGCCGAGCTGCTCGGCAACGATCTTTTTGACACGGGCTTCGATATCGCTCATTGACTCCTCCAGGAGTGTGGGGAAACGCAAAAACGGGTCGGATTCTACGCGGCTCAGTTCATGAACATGCCGCCGTTGACATGCAGCTCGGCGCCGGTGATATAGCCCGCTTCGGGCGAGGCCAGGAAGGCCACCGTGGCAGCGATCTCCTCGGGCGTGCCGAGCCGGCCGAGCGGGATCTGCGCCATCAGCGCCGCCTTCTGCGCCTCGGGCAGGTGCTCGGTCATGTCGGTGGCAATGAAACCCGGCGCGACGCAGTTGACGGTGACGTTGCGACTGCCCAGCTCGCGCGCCAGCGCGCGCGTCATGCCGGCCACGCCGGCCTTGGCGGCTGCGTAGTTGGCCTGGCCCGGGTTGCCCGAGGCGCCGACCACCGAGGTGATGTTGACGATGCGGCCATAGCGCTGCTTCATCATCGTGCGCATCACGGCACGGCTGGCGCGGAACACGGCCTTCAGGTTGGTGTCCTGCACCGCGTCCCAGTCATCGTCCTTCATGCGCATCGCGAGGCCGTCGCGCGTGATGCCGGCGTTGTTGACCAGGATGTGCAGCGTGCCATGCTGCTTGACGATGGCATCGACGGCCGCTTCCAGCGCCGCGCCGTCGTTGACGTTGAGCACCAGGCCCTCGCCGCCGAGCGGCGCGAGCGCCTCGCGGATGCCCGCGGCACCGGCCTCGCTGGTGGCCGTGCCGATCACCTTGGCGCCGCGCTGCGCCAGCATGAGCGCAATCGCGCGGCCGATGCCGCGCGAGGCGCCGGTCACGAGGGCGATCTGGTCTTTCATGGTCATGCTGCCAGCGCCTTCGCTTCGGCCAGCGTGGCCGGGTCGAACAGCGGCGCGCTCTGCGCCTCGGCATCGATGCGCTTGACCATGCCGGCCAGCACCTTGCCCGGTCCGCACTCGACGAAGTGCGTGACGCCGCGCGCACGCAGCGCCTGCACCACCTCGACCCAGCGCACCGGCCCGAAAGCCTGGCGGTAAAGCGCATCGCGGATCGCAGCGGCATCGCTGGGCACCGCGACGTCGACGTTGTTCACGACCGGGAAGCGCGGTGTGGCGATCCCCACCGCGGCCAGCTTCTCGCGCAGCCGCTCGGCGGCCGGCTTCATCAGGCTGGAGTGAAACGGTGCCGACACCGCCAGCGGCAAGGCGCGCTTGGCCCCCTTGGCCTTCAACACCTCACAGCCCTTGTCGACACCGGTCCTGCTGCCGGCAATTACGGTCTGCTTCGGGTCGTTGAAGTTCACGGCCTCGACCACCTCGCCGCTGGATGCAGCCGCCTCGGCGCAGCCGGCACGCACCGCATCCGCGTCGAGGCCGAGGATCGCGGCCATCGCACCGGTACCGACCGGCACGGCTTCCTGCATCGCCTGCGCGCGAAAGCGCACCAGCGGCAACGCGTCGGCCAGCGTCAGCGCGCCGGCCGCCACCAGCGCGGTGTACTCGCCGAGCGAATGGCCCGCCACGGCAGCCGGCTCGGCACCGCCTTCGGCGCGCCACGCGCGATAGCAGGCGATGCCGGCCGTCAACATCACCGGTTGCGTGTTGGTGGTCAGGTCGAGCGCCTCTTTCGGGCCCTCGCGGATCAGCTTGGCGACATCCTCACCGAGTGCTGCGGAGGCCTCGAGCAGCGTGTCGCGCACGGCACGGTGGTCGCCCCAGGCGTCGAGCATGCCGACGGCCTGCGAGCCCTGGCCTGGAAACAGAAACGCGAATGCGCTCATCGTGGAATCCTCGAATGGGCAGTGCGGCTCAGAGCTCGAGCAGCGCCGCACCCCAGGTGAAGCCGCCGCCCACGCCCTCGAGCATCAGCGTGTGGCCGCGTCGGATGCGGCCGTCGCGCACCGCGGCGTCCAGCGCCAGCGGGATCGATGCGGCCGACGTGTTGCCGTGTTCGTCCACCGTGACGATCAGCTTGTCGGCCGGCAGCTTCAGCTTCCTCGCGGTGCCCTGCATGATGCGGATGTTGGCCTGGTGCGGGATCAGGAAGTCGATGTCGGCCTCGGTCTTGCCCGCCTTGGCCAGCACCGAGCGCGCCACGTCCTCGAGCACGCCGACGGCGAGCTTGAACACGGCCTGGCCGTCCATCTTCAGCGTCGGGTCGCCGATCACCTTGCCGCCGGCCACCGTGCCGGGCGTGCACAGGATGCCGGCGTGGCGCCCGTCGGCATGCAGTTCCGTGCCGAGCAGGCCGGGCTCGTTGCTGGCCTCGAGCACCACGGCCCCCGCACCGTCGCCGAACAGCACGCAGGTCGTGCGGTCGTCGAAGTCGAGGATGCGCGAGAACACTTCCGAACCGATGACGAGTGCGCACTGGGCACTGCCGGTGCGGATCAGCGCGTCAGCCACCGTCAAGGCGTAGATGAAGCCCGAGCACACCGCCTGCACGTCGAAGGCCGGCGAGCCGTTGGCGATGCCGAGCTTGGCCTGCAGCAGCGTCGCGGTCGACGGAAACACCATGTCCGGCGTCGAGGTCGCGACGATGATCAGGTCCACGTCGTCGGTCTGGCGGCCCGCGGCCGCCAGCGCCGCGCGCGCGGCCGGCAGCGCAAGGTCGCTGCACACCACACCCTCGTCTGCGAAGTGGCGCGCGCGGATGCCGGTACGCTCGACGATCCACTGGTCCGAGGTCTCGACGCCGCGCGCCGCGAGTTGGCGCGCCAGATCGTCGTTCGTCACGCGGCGCGGCGGCAGGTGGCTGCCGGTGCCGGTGATGCGCGAATAGCGGGGAAGGGTCGGGCTCATGCGACTTGCGTGGCAATGTCGCCGGCCGGCAAGGCCCGCATCGACTCGGCGATACGGTCGTGCACGCGGTCCAGCAGACGGTTGCGCGCTGCATCATAAGCGCGCGTCAGTGCGTTCTCGAAGGCGAAGGCATCGGCCGAGCCGTGGCTCTTGAACACCAGGCCGCGCAGTCCAAGCAGCGCCGCGCCGTTGTAGCGCCGGTGGTCCACGCGGTGCTTGAAATGCTTCAACACCGGCAGGGCCACCAACGCGGCCAGCTTGGTCAGCCAGTTGCGCGTGAATTCCTGCTTGATGAAGTCGCTCAGCATGCTCGCCAGGCCCTCACTGGCCTTGAGCACGACGTTGCCGACGAAGCCGTCGCAGACCACGATGTCCGTCGTGCCGGCGAAGATGTCGTTGCCCTCGACGTTGCCGTGAAAGACGATGCTGCCGTCGTCGCCTGCGGCGCGAAACAACTCGCCGGCGCGCTTGATCACCTCGCTGCCCTTGATCGCCTCTTCACCGATGTTGAGCAGGCCCACCGTCGGATCCTCCTTGCCTTCCACCGCTGACACGAGGGCACTGCCCATCACCGCGAACTGCAACAGGTGCTCGGGCGTGCAGTCGACGTTGGCGCCCAGGTCGAGCACGGTCGTGAAGGCGTCGCGCCGGTTCGGCAGCACGGTGGCAATCGCCGGCCGGTCGATCCCGTCCATCGTCTTGAGCAGGTAGCGCGAGACGGCCATCAGCGCGCCGGTATTGCCGGCCGACACGCAGGCGTGGGCCTGAGGCTCGCCGCTCTCCTCGCGCAGCAGCGAGATGGCCACCCGCATCGACGAGTCCTTCTTGCGCCGCAGCGCAACCTCGACCGCGTCGTCCATCGTGACAACCTCGGAGGCCGGGACCAGCCGCGTGCGCGCCCAGTCGCGCGCCGGCGCCACCGCCTCGGGCAGGCCCACGAGCACCAGTTCGGCCGCGGGATGCTTGTCGAGAAAGGCCTTGCAGGCCGGCAGCGTGACCGACGGCCCGTGGTCGCCGCCCATGACATCGACGGCCAGCCGCACCAGCGGCAACGGAGGCAACGGGGAATGCAAGATCGTGAGGGGCAGTGCGGCGCCTAGCCTAGCGCCGCCACCCGCCGGCTCCCACCCGGGAAGATTCGGGGGCACATCGCGGTGCCCGCACCGACTCTCAGGCGTCGGCCTTGGTCTTCAGCACTTTGCGGCCACGGTAGAAGCCGGTCGGGCTGATGTGGTGGCGCAGGTGCGTCTCGCCGGTGGTCGGCTCGACGGCAGTGCCGGGTGTGCCCAGCGCGTTGTGCGAACGGTGCATGCCGCGCTTGGACGGCGACTTCTTGTTTTGCTGAACGGCCATGTTGTGAACTCCTTCAGGGCGCCCGTTCGACCCCTGTCGACGTTCGGGCGGTTGATTGACCCTGCCGGAAGCTTGTTGCGGGATCGGTGCGGCGGGTCGCAGGCAGCTTGAACGGCCGCCGCGAAAAGCCGCGAAGTATAGCAGGGCAGGCGGTCGCGGGCCGGTCAGTGCCCGTGGCCGCGCTTGAGCGCCGCCAGCGCGGCAAACGGGTGGGCCTGTGCCTCGGCGGGCTCGTCCGCGTCCGGCCGCAACAGGGGATCGGGACAGGTTTCGTGCATCGGCACCAGGGGCATGGTCAGCAGCAGTTCGTCTTCCACCAGCGCCTGCAGGTCGAACTGGCGGCTGGCCACCAGCACGTCGTCCTCGCTGTCAGCGTCGAGCGCCGCGGCCGTGGCCTCGTCGTCGGCAAAGCGCAGCCGACGGTCCACCGTCAGCAGCAAGTTCACCGGCTGCAGGCAGCGCTGGCACTCGCGGCGCACCCGCGCGGACGCCTGCAGGCCCAGCCACCGCTCGGAAGGGCCGCCGGGCACCGGCCGCAACTCGAAACGGGCGGCCCAGGCGACCGGGGCGTCGGCCGCGCCCCCTTCGGCCAGACGGTCGAGTGCGTCCAGCGGCCATTGGCCCGACAACAACAGGGCGTCCGCACAGGCCGCCGCGATGTCGACACGGCGCGGGTCCTGTGTTCGCTTGCTGCTCATGTGGTCCAGTTTACGGCGCACCCGATGGGACAATGGTGGCCATGCACGAAGCTGTGCCGCACCTGATCCTGGCCTCCACGTCGCGCTACCGGCGCGAACTGCTCGAACGCCTGCGCCTGCCCTTCGATGTGGTGTCGCCCGAGGTGGACGAAACGCCGCTGCCCGATGAGGCGCCGTCGACCCTGGCGCTGCGCTTGGCGCGCGCCAAGGCCGATGCCGTGGCCGCGCAGTACCCGCGGGCCATCGTGATCGGCAGCGACCAGGTCGCCGACCTCGACGGCCAGACCATCGGCAAGCCGCTGACCCATGAACGCGCACAGCAGCAGTTGCGGCGCATGAGCGGCCGGGCCGTCACCTTCCAGACGGCGGTGGCCGTGGTGCGACGCAACGCCGGCTATGCCCGCGCCCTGCTGGCGCCGGTGCGGGTGCAATTCCGCGAGCTCGGCGAGGCACAGATCGAGCGCTACCTGCGCACCGAGCAACCCTACGACTGCGCCGGCAGCGCGCGCAGCGAAGCGCTGGGCATCGCGCTGCTGTCCTCGATCGAGTCGGACGACCCGACGGCGCTGGTGGGTCTGCCGCTGATCCGCACCTGCACGCTGCTGCGCGAAGCGGGGCTGGACCCGCTCGGCGCGCGCTGAAGGCCATCGCCGCCATGCGGTCGAGCGCGCCCCGGGGCCGGCTCTGGCTCGTGCCCAACACGCTGGACCTGGGCAGCTCGGAGGCGCTGCCGCTTAGTGCCTGCCTGCCGGCCGAGGTGATCGAACGTGCCGCGGCGCTGAAGCACTGGGTGGTGGAAGACGCCAAGACGACGCGCGCCTTTCTCAAGCGCGTGCAGGCCGTGTGTCCGCTGGTGCAGCCGCTGCAGGCGCTGGACATCCGCGAACTGCCGCGCCCACCCAAGGACGGCCGCGCCGCGCCCGAGCCGCAAGCCTGGCGCACGCTGCTGGCCCCGGCCCTGGCCGGCGAGGACATCGGCCTGCTCAGCGAGGCCGGGCTGCCCGGCGTGGCCGATCCGGGCGCCGCCCTGGTGGCTGCCGCGCACGAGGCTGCGGTGCCGGTGGTGGCCCTGGCCGGCGCGAGTTCGTTGACGATGGCGCTCGCGGCCAGTGGCCTGCACGGCCAGAGTTTTGCCTTCGCCGGTTACCTGCCCACCGAGCCAGCCGCCCGCGCGGCACGCCTGCGCGAACTCGAGGCGCGCTCGCGGCGCGAAGGCCAGACGCAGATCGCGATCGAGACGCCCTACCGCAACGCCGCGCTGGCGGCGGCGCTGATCGCGACCCTGCAGCCCGACACGCGCCTGGCCATCGCCTGCGGCCTGACGCTGCCCGCAGGCTGGTGCCTGACGCGCCGGGTACAGGACTGGCGCGTCGCGCCGCCGGCCTTCGGCGACAGGCCGCTACCCACGGTCTTCCTGTGGCTGGCGACCTGAACGACGGCGCGTCAAGAGCCAGCCGAGCGCGATGCCGGCGCTGTCCGCCACCAGGTCCAGCCCCTGCGCCTGCCGTCCGATGGTGAGTGACTGCGCGAACTCGATGCTCACGCCGTAGGCGAGCAGGCCCAGCGCCAAGGCCCAACCCGCTCGAAAGCCCGCCTTCAGGCCCAGCCACCACAGCAGGCCGAAGTACCACAGGTGATGCAGCTTGTCGGCGTGCGGAAACCAGGTCTCCGGGCTCACGTGCGGCGTCAGCGGCCGCACCGCGAACGCGACGCCCCCCAGCATCAGCGCGAACAGCGCCACACGCCAGGCGCGTGCGGGCACTTGGATCAAGCCTTGCCGCCGAGCAGCGAAGCGACCTTCTTCTTCGGCCGGATGTTCGGCGATAGCGCGCGCCCGGGGGTCGCGGACCTGGCTGCGGGTTCCGCAGCCGGTGCCGCGTCGCTCGCGACCGGCTCCTCGTAGGGCCTGTCGAAGAACGGATCGGCCGACGCCGAGGCCGGCAGCGGGCGAGACGGTCGACGCTCGTCGAGTGCCTCGTCGCGTTCGCGGCTCTCGCGGCGCGGCCGGCGCGGGCGCTCGTCCTCGAACTCGAAGGGCTCGATCTCGAGCTTCTTCTTGATCAGCTTTTCGATGTCGGACACCAGGCGCGTGTCGTCGCGCGTCACCAGCGTGATGGCCAGGCCCGACGCCCCGGCCCGCCCGGTGCGGCCGATGCGGTGCACGTAGTCCTCGGCGTTGAACGGCACGTCGAAGTTGAACACCGCCGGCAGGTCGGCAATGTCCAGGCCGCGCGCGGCCACGTCGGTGGCCACCAGCAGCTCGACCTCGCCGGCCTTGAAGGCGGCGAGCGACTTCAGGCGCTCGTCCTGGCTCTTGTCGCCGTGCAGTGCCGCAGTCTTGAGGCCGTCGCGCTCGAAGGAGCGCGCCAGGCGCGCCGCACCCAGCTTGGAGTTGACGAACACCAGCGCCTGCGACAGCTGGCGGTCGCGCAGCGCCTGGCGAACGGCGCGGCGCTTGTCGTCGTCGGAGACGCTGAAGAAATGTTGCTCAACAGTGGACGCCGTGGCGTTGCGCGCCGCCACTTCCACCGTCACCGGATCCTGCAGATAGCTCTGCGCCAGACGCCGGATTTCGGGCGAGAAGGTGGCCGAGAACAGCAGGGTCTGGCGCTGCTTGGGCAGGTAGGACAGGATGCGCTGCAGGTCCGGCAGAAAGCCGATGTCGAGCATGCGGTCGGCCTCGTCGAGCACCACGTACTCCACCTGGTGCAGCGCGCAATTCTTGGCCTCGATGTGGTCGAGCAGGCGGCCCGGCGTGGCGATCAGCACCTCGACACCGGCCTTGAGCTCGGCGGTCTGCGGCTTCATGTCGACGCCGCCAAAGACCACCAGGCTGCGCAGCTGCGTCTGCTTGGCGTACTTGGCCACGTTCTCGGCCACCTGCACCGCGAGTTCACGCGTGGGCGTGAGCACCAGCGCGCGCACCGGGTGGCGCGCCGGCGACGTGCTCGGGTTCTCGTGCTTGAGCATGCGCTGCAGCAGCGGCAGCGTGAAGGCGGCGGTCTTGCCGGTGCCCGTCTGGGCCGCCCCCATCACGTCGCGCCCGTCGATCACGAGCGGGATGGCCTTGGCCTGGATCGGCGTCATCGACAGGTAGCCGCTGTCGGCGACGGCGCGCAGCAGCTTGGGGTCGAGGGGGAGGGTGTCGAAACGGATGGTTTCGGCGGTCGGGGCTTCGGGGTTCACCCGCGGATTATCTCTTGCGCCGCTGCTGCGACGGGCTGAACACCAGCCAGCGGGGAGCCCGGAAGCGCACGATGCGCCAGTAGAGGACGACGTAGGTCAACGCAAACAGGACGATGAAGACCGCCTGGACCCGCGTGCTGTCGTAGAACAGCACGGCCGGGACCACGGACAGGGAACACAGCGCCCACAGGTAGGGCGACGTCAATGAGTTGCGTCGCGTCAGGTCGCGCGCGTCGCGGTTGCCGACGGCCCAGCGCATCAGGCGCTTGAACACCAGCATGTGCAAGTGCACGCCGTCGGGAACGCCCGGCGACATGCCGCGCAGCCACTTCTTGCGGTAGATCGAGAACACGGTCTCGAACACTGGGTAGACGCACAACAGCAGTGGGAACATCGGCGACACGCCGGGGTTGCGGTGCAGCAGCAGGATCGCCAGTTCGGCAAGGTAGAAGCCAAGGAAGTACGCACCTCCGTCACCCAGGAACACCAACCCAGCCGGGAAGTTCCACACGAAGAACCCCATGACCGCCGCCATGCCCACGAGCGAAAGCAGCCCGATCAACGGGTCACCGACGTCGAAGGCGACATACGCCAAGCCTCCGAGCATCAGGACGGCGCACATCGATGCCAGTCCGTTGAAGCCATCGATGATGTTGACGGCATTCGCCACCCCCGTGACCACGAAGATCGTCACGAGCGCGGCGCCAAGCGGGTAGGCAACGATCCAGTCGAGCCCGGGAATGTCCGTGCGCACGATTGTGGCGTCCACGAGCCAGGTCGCCAGTGCCGCGGCCACCGCGGTAAAGACGAGGCGCCGACGCGGACTCTGGGTCTTGGTGAAATCTTCCGCCAGGCCGGCAACGAACGCCGGCAGTGCCGAGGCCAGCAACAGGACCGCCGACCAGGCCCACGACGGCTGGCGATACGCGAGCATCGGCACGATGACTGCGACGCCGCCGAAGATGCCGAGCCCGCCGATTCGCGGCACCACGCGCGCGTGAAACTTCTGCGGTCCGGACAGATCATGGTCGCCGGCCAGCCGGGCCAAGCGACCGGCACTGCGCACGACGAGCAATGTCAGCACGAAGGAGCCGCCGAAGGCGCACAGCATCAACCAGATCGTCATGCGGCCAGTGTAGCCAGCCGACTTCCGTGGACCACCGGTGCGGCGGCTAGAATGCGCCGCCCTGACCGAGCACTCACGCTGCGGCCGCGACCCTGCTTGCGCCACGCGAGCGCCCTCGGCTCGGTCGCAAGAATCCCGACAATGAGACACACTGCACCTGCGCACGCGCTACGCCGTACCAATTCGCTGGGCCGGGCCGCCGTCGCCTGCGCACTCTGGTGCTGCGGTGTCGCGCTGGCCCAGACCCCCGCCAACCCAGGCCAGCCCGACCCGAGCCCGCCCGGCGCCAACGCCGACCCGTCCGGACCGGTGCGCTTGCGCCAAGCGCCTGCGGCCGCCACCGACCTCGAAGCGGGGATGACCGAGCAGACAGAGTTGGCTCCTGACTCGGCCGTCGACCCGCGCTCTCGCTCGCGAACGCCGGCGAGGACGCCCGCCCGGGTCTACCAACCCAGTGAATTCGAGCGCTTCGTGCAGCGGCTGTCGGGCGAGCTCAAGCCGATCCGACGCATCGGCGCCGAGCTGCTGACCGCCGGCGAAGGCGCCAGCGCGGGTGATGCCGGCCCGCTCGTACCTCCGGACTATCTGATCAAGCCCGGCGACGAACTGCAGGTCACTCTTTGGGGCTCGGTGGACGCCGACCTGCGCACGCGGGTCGATCGCAGCGGGCGCATCACGATCCCCCGTGTCGGGCCGGTCCAGGTGGCTGGCGTGCGCTACGCCGATGCCAACGATGTGGTGGCCCAGCGGGTGGCCAAGGTGTTCCGCAACTTCCAGGTCAGCATCTCGCTCGCGCGCGTGCAGGCGCAGCGCGTCTACGTCACTGGCTTCGTCGCACGCCCGGGTGCGCTGAACGTCAGCAGCCTCGCGTCGGCGGTGCAGGCGCTGCTGCAGGCCGGCGGCCCGTCCTCGGCCGGGAGCTTCCGCAACATCGAAGTGCGGCGCGGCAAGGAACGTGTCGCGACGATCGACCTGTACGAATTCCTGCTCAGAGGTGACCGCAGCAGCGACCGACTGCTCCAGCCCGAGGACGTGGTGCACGTCGGCCCCATCGGCACGCAGGCCGCGCTGATCGGCAGCGTCAACCGGCCCGGAGTGTTCGAGCTGAAGGCGGGCGAAACGCTGGACGACCTGCTGCGCATGGCGGGAGGCTTGTCCTCCGTTGCCGACCGCAGTCGTCTCGCGCTCGAGCGGCTCGACGACCGTGCCACCGTGCGCATCGCGCAGCTAGCCTGGCCGCAGTCCGCGGGCTCCCAGCCCAAGGACGGTGACGTGCTGCGCGCGTTCAGCGCCGTAGACGTGGCACTGCCTGTGCAGCGGCAGAACAAGCGTGTGCGCGTCGAGGGCGAGGTGGCCCGCCCGGGGGACTACGTGCTGCCGCCCGAGAGCAGCCTGGTCGACGCCCTGGCCGCAGCTGGTGGCCTGACCGCGGCCGCCTATCCCTTCGGCACCGAGTTCTCGCGCGAGAGCGTTCGCATCACGCAGCAGCAGAACTACGAGCGCGCGCTGCGCGACCTCGAGACTGACCTGGCACGGAACACAAGCACGCAGCGCGCGTCGTCGGCCGACGAGGCCGCTGCGCAGAATGCGCGCGACAACGCCAATGCGCGCCTGCTGACAAGCCTGCGCGCCATCCGGCCCACCGGTCGCGTGGTGCTCCAGTTGCAGCCAAGCAGTCGCGAACTGCCTGCCTTGTCCATCGAAGACGGCGACCGGCTGTACATCCCGCCCCGTCCGACGTCGGTGGGCGTCTTCGGTTCAGTGTTCAACGCCGGCAGCTATCTCTACAGCGGCGGCCGGGCCATCGGTGACTACCTCGGCCTGGCCGGCGGCCCGACGCGCGGCGCCGACGCACGCAGCACCTTCATCATTCGCGCCAACGGCAGTGTCGTCAGCGGGCTGCAGTCCTCCGGCTGGTTGCCTGGCGGCAACGGCCTCACCAGCGTGCCCGCCGAACCCGGTGACACCGTGTTCGTGCCCGAGGAACTGAACAAGACGACCTTCGTGCAGAACGCGAAGGACTGGACCCAGATCATCTACCAGTTCGGCCTCGGCATCGCAGGTATCGTGGCCGCGACCAAGTGACACGATGCGTGACGACGACGTGACCGATGCGGCCGACGACGGCGCCACCGACCTCCTCGACGTGATACTGCCTCTGGTGCAGCACTGGAGGCTGCTGTTGAGCGGTGCGCTGATGGCCGCGCTGGCAACGCTGGGCATCAGTTTCGCGATGCCGAAGATCTACACCTCGCGTACGGTGTTCCTGCCGCCGCAGCAGCAGCAGAGCGCGGCCGCATCGGCGATCGCGCAGTTGGGCGCTCTGTCGGGATTGGCCGGCGCCGCCGCCGGCATCAAAAGCCCGGCCGACCAGTATGTCTCGCTGCTGCAGAGTGCCACCGTGGCAGATCGCCTGATCGATGAGTTCAAGCTGATGGAAGTCTACGACCTTGAACTGCGCTTCCAAGCGCGCCGCGAGCTGGCCGAGAACGTGCGGGTCACGCTGGGCAAGAAGGACGGGCTCATCACCGTCGAAGTCGACGACGAGGACCCGCAGCGCGCGGCGGACATGGCAAACCGATACGTCGATGAGCTGCGCCGCCTGACCGGACAACTCGCACTGACCGAGGCGCAGCAGCGGCGGGTGTTCTTCGAGGAGCAGTTGGCGCTGACCCGCGACCGCCTGACGCAAGCTCAGCAGTCACTGCAGGCCAGCGGCTTCACACAGGGTGCGCTGCGTGCCGACGCGCGCGCCTCGGCGGAAGGCTATGCCCGTCTGCGCGCCGAGGCGACGGCGGCCGAGGTGAAGCTGCAGACGCTGCGCCGCAACCTGGCCGACGGTACGCCCGAAGTGCAGCAAGCGATCACGGTGCTGGGCGCACTGCGCGCCCAGTTGGCCAAACTGGAGGCCTCGCACGACCAGTCGGGCGGACCCGACTACGTCAGCAAGTTCCGGGAGTTCAAGTATCAGGAGACGCTTTTCGACTTGTTCGCCCGGCAGTACGAGTTGGCCCGGCTGGACGAGAGCCGTGAGGGCGCGCTGATCCAGGTGGTGGACGTCGCCAAGCCGGCCGAGTGGAAGAGCCGCCCGAAACGGGCCCTGCTGTCGATCGCCGCAGGCGTAGTGGCCTTGCTGCTGCTCAGTGCCTTCGTTGTGGTTCGCCAGTGCTGGCGCACGGCCACGAGCAGGCCCGAAACCGCGGCAAAGATCGCGAGTTTCAGGGCCGCCGTCGAGCGCCGCTGATCCGGACCTCAGGGAGCAAGAACTTGACCCTTCTCGTCACCGGCGGCGCCGGCTTCATCGGCAGCAACTTTGTCAACGACTGGTTTGCCGGCCACGACGAACCCGTCGTCAACCTCGACGCGCTGACCTACGCCGGCAACCTGCACAACCTCGACGCGCTGCGCAACGATGCGCGCCACCGCTTCGTGCAAGGCGACATCGGCGACCGTGCGCTGCTCGATCGCCTGCTGGCCGAGCACCGGCCGCGCGCGATCGTCAACTTCGCCGCCGAGAGCCACGTCGATCGCAGCATCCACGGGCCGGGCGAGTTCATGCGGACCAACGTGCTGGGCACCTTCGCCCTGCTCGAAGCCGCGCGCGCCTATTGGGGCGGGCTCGATGGCGACGCGAAGGCCAGTTTCCGTTTCCTGCACGTCAGCACCGACGAGGTCTACGGCTCGCTGACACCCGACGCACCGGCCTTCACCGAGAGCCATGCCTACGAGCCCAACAGCCCCTACTCGGCGAGCAAGGCGGCGAGCGACCACCTGGTACGCGCCTGGCACCACACCTACGGCCTGCCGGTGCTGACCACGAACTGCAGCAACAACTACGGGCCCTATCACTTCCCGGAGAAGCTGGTCCCGCTGATGATCGTCAACGCGCTGGCCGGCAAACCGCTGCCGGTGTACGGCGACGGCATGCAGGTGCGCGACTGGCTCTACGTGGGCGACCACTGCAGCGCGATCCGCAGCGTGCTGGCCTCAGGGCGTGTCGGCGAGACCTACAACGTCGGAGGCTGGAACGAGAAGCCCAACATCGAGATCGTGAAGACGATCTGCGCGCTGCTCGACGAGCTGCGGCCGGATGCTGGCGGGCCGTATGCGCGCCTGATCAGCTACGTCAAGGACAGGCCGGGTCACGATCGCCGCTACGCGATCGACGCACGCAAGATCGAACGCGAACTCGGCTGGAGGCCAGCCGAGACCTTCGAGTCAGGCATCCGCAAGACGGTGCGCTGGTACCTCGACCATGCCGACTGGGTGGCCAACGTGCAGAGCGGTGGCTACCGCGACTGGGTCGCCACCAACTACGCGCAACGCTGACGGCCGCCCATGAAGATTCTGCTGTTCGGCAAGGGAGGCCAGGTCGGCTGGGAGTTGCAGCGCTCGCTGGCGCCGCTGGGCGAACTGGTGGCACTGGACTTCGACAGCACCGACTTCCACGCCGACTTCACGCGCCCGGCCGGATTGGTGGACACGGTGCGCGCCGTCGCGCCCGACGTGATCGTCAATGCCGCGGCCCACACGGCGGTGGACAAGGCGGAGAGTGAGCCCGAACTGGTCGCCACGCTCAACGCCGAAGCACCTCGTGTGCTGGCTGCCGAGGCGGCTGCGCGCGGCGCTTGGCTGGTCCACTACAGCACCGACTACGTGTTCGATGGCAGCGGCAGCGTCGCACGGACCGAGGACGCACCCACCGGCCCGCTGTCGGTCTATGGCCGCACCAAGCTCGACGGCGAGCAGCACATCCGCGCCAGCGGCTGCCGCCACCTGATCCTGCGCACGAGCTGGGTCTACGCGGCGCGCGGCGGCAACTTCGCGCGCACGATGCTCAAGCTGGCGGCCGAACGCGACGCGCTGAAAGTGATCGACGATCAGTGGGGTGCACCGACCGGGGCCGACCTGCTGGCCGACATCACGGCCCACGCGATACGCGCTGCCGCGAGCGAGCCGGCGCTGGCCGGCACCTACCACGCGGTGGCGGCCGGTGAGACCACCTGGCACCGCTACGCCAGCATGGTCATCGAGTGGGCGCGCGCCCAGGGCCTGCCGGTCAAGGTGGCGCCCGGCGCAGTGCAGGCCGTGCCGACGACCGAGTTCCCGACGCCGGCGCGGCGCCCGCTGAATTCGCGTCTGGACACGAGCAAGCTGCGCCGCAGTTTCGGCCTGACGCTGCCGCCATGGGAGGCGGGCGTGCACCGCATGCTCAGAGAGGTCTACAACAAATGACGGCAAAGACCCGCAAGGGCATCATCCTGGCCGGCGGTTCGGGCACGCGTCTGCACCCGGCCACGCTGGCGGTGAGCAAGCAACTGCTGCCGGTGTACGACAAGCCGATGGTCTACTACCCGCTGTCGACGCTGATGCTGGCCGGCATCCGTGACGTGCTGATCATCAGCACGCCGCAGGACACGCCGCGCTTCGAGGCGCTGCTGGGCGACGGCAGCCGCTGGGGCATGAACCTGAGCTACTGCGTGCAGCCCAGCCCCGATGGGTTGGCGCAGGCCTTCATCCTCGGCCGCAATTTCGTCGGCGGCGCACCGAGCGCGCTGGTGCTGGGCGACAACATCTTCTACGGTCATGACCTGCATCGCCTGCTGGGTGCGGCCACTGCACGCGATCAGGGAGCCACGGTGTTCGCCTATCACGTGCATGACCCTGAACGCTACGGCGTGGTCGAGTTCGACGCGCAGCAGCGTGCCCTGTCGATCGAAGAGAAGCCGAAGAGTCCGCGCAGCCACTATGCGGTCACGGGCTTGTACTTCTACGACGAGCAGGTGTGCGACATCGCCGCATCGATCAAGCCGAGCGCCCGCGGCGAACTCGAGATCACCGAGGTCAACGCCACCTACCTGCGCCAGAACCAGCTGGCGGTGGAGATCATGGGCCGTGGTTACGCGTGGCTTGACACCGGCACCCACGACAGCCTGATGGAGGCCGGCCAGTTCATCGCCACCCTCGAGAAGCGCCAGGGTCTCAAGGTCGCCTGCCCCGAAGAGGTGGCGTTTCGCAGCGGCTGGATCGACGCGCAGCAACTCCAAGCGCTGGCCCAACCGCTGGCCAAGAACGGCTATGGCCAGTACCTGCTCAAGCTGCTGACGGAAAAGGTGTACTGATGAAGGTCACGCCCACCGCGCTGGACGGCGTGCTGATCCTCGAGCCGAAGGTATTCGGCGACGAGCGTGGCTTCTTCTATGAAAGCTTCAACCAGCGCGCCTTCGACGCCGCCGTCGGCCAGCACGTCGAGTTCGTGCAGGACAACCACTCCTGTTCGGCCCGCGGCGTGCTTCGAGGCCTGCACTACCAGCTGCCCCCGCACGCCCAGGGCAAGCTGGTGCGCGTGGTGAAGGGCAGCGCGTTCGACGTGGCGGTGGACGTTCGCCGCGGATCACTCACGTTCGGACGCTGGGTCGGCGTGACGCTCGACGCCCGCAGCCATCGGCAACTGTGGATCCCGCCCGGCTTCGCCCACGGCTTCCTGGCGCTCGAGGACGACACCCACTTCCTCTACAAGACCACCGACTTCTACGCCCGCGAGTGCGAACGCGCGATCGTCTGGAACGACGCGTCGGTCGGCATCGACTGGCCCGCGCTCGGGATGGCGCCGCTGCTGGCGGCGAAGGACGCTGCGGCCCCTGCGCTCGCGGCGGCCGAGGTCTTCGGCTAGGCAGCGCGATGGCCGCGAAGATTCTGCTCACCGGGGCCGCCGGGTACATCGGTTCCCACACCTGGCTCGCACTGTGGTCAGCCGGGTACGACATCGTCGGCATCGACAACTTCAGCAACAGCTCGCCCGTGGTGCTGCAGCGCCTCGACACGCTGGGCGGCCGCCTGCCCGCCTTCGTGCGGGCCGACGTGTGCGACGGCGACTCGCTCGACCGATTGTTCGCCGAGCATCGATTCGACGCCGTGATCCACTTCGCCGCCCACAAGTCGGTGGCCGAGTCGGTGCAGCGCCCGCTCGAGTACTACCGCAACAACATCGGCGGCCTGGTCACCCTGTGCGACGCGATGCAGCGCCATGGCTGCCGCCGCATGGTCTACAGCAGCAGCGCCACGGTCTATGGCGAACCCGAGCGGCTGCCCCTGACCGAGGACTGCGCGCTGTCGGCGACCAACCCCTACGGCCAGACCAAGCTGATGGGCGAGCAGATCCTCACCGATCTGGGCCGCGCCGATCCGCAGTGGCAAACGGCCTGCCTGCGCTACTTCAACCCGGTGGGCGCGCACGAAAGCGGCCTCATCGGCGAGGACCCACGCGGTACGCCGAACAACCTGATGCCTTACGTGGCGCAAGTGGCCACCGGCCGGCTGCCGCAGCTGAAGGTGTTCGGCTCCGACTACCCGACGCCCGACGGTACCGGCGTGCGCGACTACATCCATGTCTGCGATCTCGCCGAGGGCCATGTCGCAGCGCTGCGGCGGTCGCTCGAGGCCGAGGGCTCGTTCACCGTGAACCTCGGCACCGGCCGCGGCCACAGCGTGCTGGACGTCGTGCGCGCCTTCGAACGCGCGAGCGGCAAGGCGATCCCGCTGGTGCTCACGCAGCGGCGGCCCGGTGATGTGCCGGCCTGCTACGCAGAACCGCAGCGCGCCCACGAACTGCTGGGCTGGCAAGCGCGCCACGACCTCGAGCGCATGTGTGCCGACAGTTGGCGCTGGCAGCAAGCCAACCCCCATGGATTCGAAGCCAAGACATGATTGAGTCGAATTCCCTCGCCTCGGTGGCCGTGGTGCCCGTGGTCATGGCCGGCGGCAGCGGCACGCGGCTGTGGCCGCTGTCGCGCGCTGCCTTCCCGAAGCAGTTCCTCGTGTTGACAGCCGACAACCGCAGCCTGTACCAGCAGGCGATCGCGCGCCTTTTGGCCGTGGCCGGCGACGGCGTCGAGGTCCACGCGCCGCTGACCGTGGCCAACGACGAACACCGCTTCATGGTGCTCGACCAGCTGCGCGAGTTGGGCATCGACCCGGGCCACCTGATCCTCGAGCCCGCGGGTCGCAACACGGCGCCGGCCATGACGCTGGCGGCGTTGCGGGCCGGCGCCGATGGCGCCGACCCCGTGCTCATCGTGACGCCGGCCGATCATGTGATCCCGGACGTGGCGGCCTTCGCCCGCACCATGCGCCAGGCGGTGCGGGCAGCCGCCGCGGGCGCCATCGCCATCCTCGGCATCGCACCCGAGCGCCCCGAGACCGGCTACGGCTACATCCAGAGCGACGACGCCGGGGACGGCCTGCCACGAGTGCGTCGTTTCGTCGAGAAGCCCGACCTCGCCACCGCCGAGCGCTACCTGGCTGAAGGCGGCTACCACTGGAACAGCGGCATGTTCGTCGTGCGCGCCTCGGTGTGGCTGGCGGCGCTCGAACGCTTCCGGCCCGACATCCTCGAAGCCACACGCGCCGCCTGGTCCATGCGCCGCCAGGACGAACGCTTCCTGCGTCCCGACGCCGGCGCTTTCGCCGCGGTGCCGGCCGAGTCGATCGACTTCGCGGTGATGGAACACTGCCCCGGCAGCGGCACCGAGCTGGTGATGGCATCGCTGGACGCCGGCTGGAGCGATCTCGGGGCTTGGGACGCGGTGTGGCAGGTGGCGCCCAAGGACGCCGCCGGCAATGCGGCGCTCGGCGACGCCCTGGTGGCTGACAGCCGCAACACCCTGGTGCATGCCACCAGCCGGCTCGTGAGCCTGGTCGGTGTCGACAACCTGATGGTCATCGAGACCCCCGATGCCGTGCTGGTGGCCGACCGCGAGCGCAGCCAGGACGTCAGGAAGATCGTTGCCGCGCTCGAGGCCCAGGGCCGCGGAGAGAAGAACCTGCACCGGAAGGTTCACCGCCCCTGGGGCTGGTACGACAGCATCGATTCCGGCCCCCGCTTCCAAGTCAAGCGCATCATGGTCAAGCCGGGCGCCAGCCTGTCGTTGCAGATGCACCACCACCGCGCGGAGCACTGGATCGTGGTCAGCGGCACCGCGGAGGTGGTCAACGGCGACCAGCTGCTGACCTTGACCGAGAACCAGAGCACCTACATTCCGCTGGGCTGCAAGCACCGCCTGTCCAACTCGGGCAAGGTACCGCTGGAGATCATCGAGGTGCAGTCGGGCTCGTATCTCGGCGAAGACGACATCGTGCGATTCGAGGACCACTATGGCCGCAAGTGACGTCGGCGCCCCGCACAAGGGTGCCAAGATCTTCGTGACCGGCCACCGCGGCATGGTCGGCAGCGCGTTGTTGCGCCGGCTGCAGGCGGGTGGCTACACGCAGGTGATCACGCGCACGCATGCCGAACTCGACCTGGTCGACCAGCGATCGGTGCATGCCTTCCTGGCTGAGGAGCAGCCAGACTACATCTTCATTGCCGCGGCCAAGGTCGGTGGCATCCAGGCCAACAACACCTACCGCGCCGACTTCATCTACCAGAACCTGATGATCGCTGCGAACCTGGTGCATGGTGCCCACCTGGCCGGCGTGCAGCGGTTGATGTTCCTCGCCTCGAGTTGCATCTACCCACGCGACGCGGCACAGCCGATCACCGAGGACGCGCTCCTGACCGGTGCGCTCGAAGCCACCAATGAGCCCTACGCCATCGCCAAGATCGCCGGCGTGAAGCTGGCCGAGTGCTACAACCGGCAGCACGGGCGGCAGTACGTGAGCGTGATGCCCACCAACCTGTACGGCCCGAACGACAACTACGACCTCGCCACCAGCCATGTGCTGCCGGCGCTGATCCGCAAGGCCCACGAGGCCAAACAGCGCGGCGACAAGCAACTGGTGGTCTGGGGCAGCGGCACGCCGCGGCGCGAGTTCCTCTACGTCGACGACCTGGCCGACGCCTGCGTGCACCTGTTCGAGCACAGCTACGACGGGCCGTTGGTCAACATCGGCTGCGGCCAGGACGTCACCATCCGGCAACTTGCCGAGGTGGTCAAGGAGGTCGTGGGCTGCCCGGCCGAGATCGTGTTCGACACCAGCAAGCCCGACGGCACACCGCGCAAGCAACTCGACGTCACGCGCCTGGCCAGCCTCGGCTGGCGCGCGCGCACGCCGCTGCGAGACGGCATCGCGCGCGCCTACGCGGCCGCGCCCTTCCATACCGACAACCACAGAGCCTCAACATGACCACGAAAAAGGTCGCCCTGGTCACGGGCATCACCGGTCAGGACGGCGCCTACCTCGCCGAGTTCCTGCTCAAGAAGGGCTACGAGGTGCATGGCATCAAGCGCCGCGCCAGCCTGTTCAACACCGACCGCATCGACCACCTGTACCAGGACCCGCACGTCGACAACCGCAACTTCATCCTGCACTACGGCGACATGACGGACAGCTCGAACCTGATCCGCATCGTGCAACAGGTGCAACCCGACGAGATCTACAACCTGGCCGCGCAGAGCCATGTGGCGGTGAGCTTCGAGGAGCCCGAGTACACGGCCAACGCCGATGGCATCGGTGCGCTGCGTCTGCTCGAGGCGATCCGCCTGCTGGGACTGGAGAAGAAGACACGCTTCTACCAGGCCAGCACCAGCGAGTTGTACGGCCTGGTGCAGGAGACGCCGCAGAAGGAGACGACGCCGTTCTACCCGCGCAGCCCTTACGCCGTGGCCAAGCTCTACGCGTACTGGATCACCGTCAACTACCGAGAGGCCTATGGCCTGTACGCCTGCAACGGCATCCTGTTCAACCACGAGAGCCCGCTGCGCGGCGAGACCTTCGTGACGCGCAAGATCACACGCGCCATCGCGCGCATCGCGTTGGGTTTGCAGGACTGCCTGTACCTGGGCAACCTGTCGGCGCTGCGCGACTGGGGCCATGCGCGCGACTACGTCGAGATGCAATGGCTGATGCTGCAGCAGCAGCAGGCCGAAGACTTCGTGATCGCCACCGGCGTGCAGGTGAGCGTGCGCGAGTTCGTGCAGCAGGCCGCAGCCGAGCTGGGCATCACGGTCGCGTTCAGCGGCAGCGGCACGCAAGAGGTTGGCACCGTGGCTGCGGTCAGCGGCGACAAGGCCCGCTGCAAGGTCGGCGACGAAATCGTGCGCGTCGATCCGCGTTACTTCCGGCCCACGGAGGTGGAAACGCTGCTGGGTGACCCTACCAAGGCCAAGAAAATGCTCGGCTGGACGCCAGCCACCACGCTGGCGGAACTGGTGCGCGAGATGGTCGACTCCGACTACCTTGCCGCCAAGCGGGACAGCCTCGTCAAGCAGGCTGGGTATCAGGCCTTTGACTACCACGAATGACCGAAGTCAAGCGCGCCCTCATTCTCGGCATCGGCGGGCAGGACGCCGCGTACTTGTCGCGAGTGCTTCTGTCCAAGGGCTACGCCGTCGTCGGCACCTCGCGCGACGCCACGCTGGCCAACCGCGTCGGACTGAGGGCGTTGGGCATCGAAGGCGCGGTGCAGATCGTGTCGATGGCCCCGACCGACTTCCGCAGCGTGCTGCAGACCCTGCGGCGCCATCAGCCGGACGAGGTCTACCACCTCGCTGGCCAAACGTCGGTCGGCCTGTCGTTCGAGCAACCCGTCGAGACAATCGAGAGCATTGCCGTCGGTACCCTGAACGTGTTGGAGGCAATCCGCTTCGAGGAACGGCCGATCCGCCTGTATCACGCCGGCTCGAGCGAGTGCTTTGGTGACACCGGCGACACGCCGGCCACCGAAGCCACGCCCTTTCGGCCGCGCAGTCCCTACGCCGTGGCCAAGGCCTGCGCCCACAATCTGGTGAGCAACTACCGTGAGGCCTACCGGATGCACGCCTGCACCGGAATCCTCTTCAACCACGAGTCACCCTTGCGGCCCGACCGCTTCGTTACACAAAAGATCGTGCGCGCCGCGGCACGCATTGCCACCCACAGCACCGAGACGCTTCGCCTGGGCAACCTGGACATTCATCGCGACTGGGGTTGGGCGCCGGAATATGTGGAGGTCATGTGGCAGATGCTTCAGGATCCCCACCCTGAGGATCTGGTTGTCGCCACGGGGCGAACCGTGTCGCTCCAGTACTTTGTCGAGCGAGCGTTCGCGAACTTCGGCCTCGATTGGAGGAAGCATGTTTCGAGCGACGAGTCGCTGATGCGTCCCTCGGATATCCGATATGGCGCCGGCAACCCGAGCCGCGCCAGGGAAAAGCTGGGCTGGCACTTCACCCGGGACGTCGACGGGGTGGTTGATGCGCTTTGCGCCAGCGCCCGCGACACCGCCAAAGCGTGCCCGGGACACTAGCTCACTGGCGCGACCGGCTGAGCCAGGCGCGGCAAAGGTTTCGGCCCCACCTGGCCCGGACCGGTTGGTCGTCTCTCGACGCCGTCGCCGGGCCCTTCCTGTCCATCGCCGTCTCGCCGCTGCTGCTGCACAGCCTGGGCAGCCACGGCTTCGGCCTCTGGGCATTCGCCGCGGCAGTTGCCGGCCTTGGCGGCCTGGCGTCGCTGGGCGTCGGTGTGGCCACAACCAAGTACGTCGCCGAAGACCTGGCGTCCGATCGGCCGCAAGCGGCGATCGAAACCACTCGGGCCGCGTTGAGCATTGTCCTGAGCGGAGGGCTCCTGCTGATCGCACTCAGTGCCGCGTTGGCGCCGACGTTGGCGAGTACCGCGTTTGTCCGCATGGGCACAGTCGGCGAGGTTTGCGCCGCTCTGGTACTAGGCATCGTGCTACTGGCCACGCAGGAGATCGATGGCGTGTTTACTGGCGCTTTGCGGGGCGCTCAACGTTTCGACTTCGCCGCCCAGGTCGAGCTCGCCATGCGGGTTACCTGGGTGGGTGCGGTGATCGGCGTCGCCTGGCTGACGCGCGATGCAATAGACACCCTCATGGCCAGTGGCGCGCTCACCGTTCTCAAAGCCGTCGTCAAGGGGTGCGCGGCGCAGAGCGCCCTGCGAGGCCGTTGCATGATTCCGACGCGGGCAACCACACCGATGCTGCGCCTTGTCCGATTCGGCAAATGGATGTGGGTGCAGAACTTGGGCGGGCTACTGTTCTCCGTCGTCGACCGGCTTGTCGTCGGCGCGATCTTCGGCGCCGCGGACCTGGCGCGATACAGCATCTGCATGCAACTCGCCCAACTGGTTCACGGCATTCAAGCGACGGCATTGCAGCCGCTCTTTCCTTGGGTTGCCACGCGCGCGGCATCGCCTCAGTCACTATCGGCCGCCATGCTCAAGCGGACCGCGGTGGTCGGCGGCCTCGCATGCCTGGTCGTGCCGCTCGGCCTCGTCGCTGTTACCGACACCGTGCTGAGCCTTTGGATCGGTACGGCATTCGCTCAGGAAAACTCGGGCATCTGCAGGATCCTGATCGCAGCCTATGGGCTGCTAGCCTTCAACATACCGGTTCACTATCTGCTTCTGGGGCTGGGGGCCGTACGCTTCCTGGCCGCCATCAACTTCGCCGCCGGCACGGTCAGCCTGCTCGCGTCGCTCCTTCTGTCTCCATGGGGATTCAGCGACTTCGTACTGGGCAAACTCCTCTTCGCCCCTTTGATCCTGCTCAACTTCGTCGTGCTGCGAAAAAGCATTCAGTAGAGGACCGCCCTCAATCAACCCATGCACATGCCCTCGCTCTTCAACAAGGTTGGCGCCGCCATTCGCAATGCGCTCAGGACGCCGGTTCGTGCCGTCGCGCGCTCCATGGGCCTCGATGTCGTACGGTACGAGGCGCGGCGCGATCCCGCGCTCGTGGCGTTCGAGGCCCTGCTGCAGTTGCGCCTCGCATTGAACGATATGCCGGATGAGCAAGCTCGGCGATTCCTGCTGAACTGCGCCAAGCACATTGGAGATTCCAAGTCGCAGATCCTCCAAGATCTGTTCGCATTGCACAGCGTCGGCTTCAAACCGAACGGATTCTTCGTGGAGTTCGGTGCGACCAACGGCATAACGCTGAGCAACACACACATTCTGGAAGCGAAGTTTGGCTGGAATGGCATTCTTGCCGAGCCTGCCCGTTGCTGGACGGCCGCGCTGCGGGTCAACCGCAACTGCACGATCGATACGCGCTGCGTGTGGACCGCGACGGGCGAGACCTTGCAGTTCCTGGAGGCCGCGGACGCAGAACTGTCCACCGCAGGCACCTTCGCCAATCGTGTCGACGGACATGCGAAGACGCGTACCACGAACGAACAGTACGACGTTGAGACAATCTCTCTCGTCGATCTGCTGCGGGCGCACAACGCGCCGCGACAGATCGACTACCTTTCCGTCGATACCGAAGGTTCCGAGTACTTGATACTGTCCCACTTCGACTTCGATGCATTCGATATCAAGGTGATCACCGTCGAGCACAACTATGTAGAGAGTGACCGCGCCCAGATCCACCTGCTGCTAACCTCGAAAGGCTATGTACGCGCCTTCGAGACGTTCTCCCAGTGGGACGACTGGTACGTCAGGCGCTGACGATGCCCTGGGTGCTGCTGATACTCGGTGTGATGGCCGCCGTCGTCGCGTCCTCGAGCCGCCACGCCCGCATGCCGATGTTCGTCCTGGCCGTCGTGCTCCTGATCTTTGTCTCTGCAATCCGGTACAAGACCGGGTATGACTTCGACAGCTACGTCGACATCTACCGCGAAGCGTCGAACGGCAGCTCGCCCGACGGCATGGAGTGGGGTTGGCACCTTGTCAACGGCCTGTCGAAACTGCTGTTCGGCTCCGCGCAGGGCGTCTTCCTCCTGACCTCGATCGTGATCTACGGCCTGATCGCGTGGGTGTTGTATCGCGAGTCTGAGTACGCGGCGTTCGCTCTCCTGGCCTTCTTGCTCAACGTGCCGTTCTACTGGGAGTCGCTGGCGACGCTGCGGCAGTATGTGGCCATCGCGATCTGCCTACTGGCGGCGCGACAATGGGTGAAGGGCGAGCGGGTCTCCTTCTTCGTGCTCGTCGGCACGGCCATCCTGTTCCATGCCCCTGCGGCGGCCAGCCTCGTGATCCCCGTATTGGCGTGGTGGCGGTCCCGGTGGCTGATGCTGGCGTCGGCGGCGAGCCTCGGCATTGCGGTGTCCTCGACGATGACGGACCTGGTCGCGTCCCTCGATCTGCTCGCCAAGTACCAATCCTATTTCGACGGCACCATCGACGCCTCGGGAGAGGTGGCCTCGGGCCTCGTGGTCTACGCGCGAGCCCTGGTGGCGCTGTGGCTCGTCTGGCTGGTCGACCGCATGCCCGAACTCGGGCAGCAGCGCAAGAATCTGGTCGTCAACGGGCTGATCCTCGCCTACGCGCTGTTCTTCACCCTCTACGAGTCTACGGCGCTCAGACGCATCGCCTACTACTTCTTCATCTACGAGTTGTTGATGATCGGCTACATCGCGCGCCACGCCATCAGGTTCAGCGGCGCATCCGGCCGACTGCTGCATTGGGGTGCCATCGGCGCCTATCTCCTCCTTGGGGCGACGCTGCTATTCAAGGACGTGTGGACCAATCCGCTGGGTCGGCACGAAGACCCGCTGTTCAACCGCGAGTACCGGACGATCCTCGAGTAGGCATGAACTCCACGACCGGCCTCGTCTCCGTCATCATCGCCGTCTTCAACGGCCGGCGAGAGATCGAAGCAACCCTGCGCTCGGCGTTCGAGCAGGACTACTCGCCGCTGGAGATCATCGTCGTTGACGGCGGCTCGACCGACGGCACGCAGGAGGTGGTGCTGCTTCACAAGGACCACCTTGCAGCGTTCGTCAGCGAAAAGGATCGCGGCATCGGTGACGCCTGGAATAAGGGTCTCGCGCAGTGCAACGGCGAGTTCGTGGCACTCCTGAACTGCGGAGACCGTTGGCCCAGGGATTTTGTGGCGACGCACATGGGCACGTTGCGCACGACCCCGCGCGCGATCCAATACGGCACCACATTCATGACCGAGTCCGGGGAGGTGGTCGCGAGATCCGATCGCTCATTCGAGCCGGCGCGCTTGTCAGATGGTTTTGGCTTCATCCACACGAGTGTGATGACGAGCAAAGCGGTCTATGACGAGGTGGGCCCGTTCGACATCGACAAGCGCATTGCCATCGACGCCGAGTGGATGCTCAGGGCGTTACGGCTGGGCATTCCGTTCACACGGGTCGAGGTGCACAACTTCATGGCCACCGGCGGCATCAGTTCGACACAGTGGTTCCGGGGGCAGCTCGAATACGTCGACGCGCTCAAGGCGCATGGGTTCGTCGGCGGATCCTGCTTCGCGCTCAGGCTGCGCAAGCGCGCCCAAGCGCTGTATCTGGCCCTCGGGTTGCCGCGCCTCCGGCGCTTCGCACGCATGCAGACGGCACTGCTGGCGATCGCGGTCCTCAATGCCATCAGTCGTACCGTGCCGTTCCACTCGCCGCGACGACTAGCATGGTCGCTGGCCGGCTTCGAGGTGCATCGCACCGCCATCATGCACCAGGGTGTGCGATGGATGGCCAGGCGCAGGCTGTCGGTGGGGGAAGGCACGATCATCAACCGCGGCACGCTCATCGACAACCGACATCCCGTGGAGATCGGACGCCATGTCTCGATCGCGCACGACTCCCGTATCTACACCACGGGCCACGACTACGATTCACCGGACTTCGCGATCCAGACCCGCCCGGTCCGAATCGAGGACTACGCGGTCCTGTTCGCAGGTGCCGTGGTAATGCCTGGCGTCACCATCGGCACCGGCGCCGTGGTTCTGCCATTTGCCGTTGTCACCAAGAACGTCGAGCCGATGACCGTGGTAGGCGGCGTGCCTGCGGTCGTCCGCGGACGGCGCACCGGCGAACCTAGCTATCGACTCGACTATGGCTACTGGCTCGCCATCTGACAGCAACGCCGACGCAGTGTTGTTTCTCTCGCCCTATGTCACCGACGAGGGGTCGGGAGGGGGGTTGGTCGGGCGGATGAATCTGGCCTGCCTGCTGCAGTTTGCTCCGCAGACGGTTGCGTTCGCGCTCAGCAACAAGCCCTCCAGCGCAGACTACACTTGCATCGGCGCGCCTCCCAGCAAGCTCGCGACCGCGCTGTGCAACCTGGTGGGGCTGGCGGGCCGCCTGACGCCCTCGGGGCTGTTGCGTTCGATCCGCGAGATCGTGCGTCGGCGCCCCGCTGTGCTGTTCCTGGATTCGTCGTCCTTGGGGTGGCTGGCGCTGCTTTCGAGAGTGCTCTGCCCGCGCACGCACGTCGTCGTGTTCTTCTACAACATCGAGTTCGACTTCCAGATGTCCAGAAGTCGCCATGAAGGGCGGGGGTACTGGCTCAGCGCGCTCACCGAGTACCTCAACGAGCGACTCTCGGTCAGGTACGCACACACGCTCTTGATGCTGACGCCGGACGACTCACGGCGAGCGAAGGAGCTCTATGGCCGTGGCGCGGACGAGTTGGCTCCGGTCTCGCTCGCCGAAGACCTGGACGCACAACGCGGGCAAGCGCAGAGCGAGACTCCTGCTGCCGATGCCGTGCTTTTCGTCGGCTCCAACTTCTTCGCCAATCGGGAGGCGGCCGCCTACCTCGTGGAGCAGCTGGCCCCGGCTTTGGCGCGACGTGGCGACACGCAGATCTGGATCGCAGGCAATGCGTTCACTCGATCGGATTGGAACGGAGAGTTGCCCGCCAATGTGCGCGTCCTGGGACGCGTGGAGGACCTGACCGCGTTGTATCGCGAAGCGTGCGCCTTCGTGGCGCCGATCTTTTCCGGTGCCGGCATGAAGGTGAAGGTGGCCGAGTCGCTGATGCACGGGTGCCCCGTGATTGGGTCGCCGTTCGCACTGAAGGGGTACATCGACGGTGTCAGCAGGCCCCATCTCATGGCGGCCTCGTCGATCGAGGATTACCTGCAATCAATCGCCGAATGCCGGTCCAACCAGCCGATCCTCAGGCAAGCCGCAAGACAGGACTTTGCCGACAGGTTCTCGTTCTCAGCCGCCTCGCGAAGGATGATGCACCTTCTCGAGCGGCGCGTTGCAAGCCGCCCGTAGGAGAGTCGACCGTGATCTGGATTAAGAGCGCCGTGCGCCACATGGCCAAGAAGGCAGGGTTGCTGGATGCCCCAAAGTCGCACCAGGCGTCGGCGCACTGGGTGCTGTCCCGCTACGTGTCCATGGATTGCAAAACAATCCTTGAAATCGGCGGCGCGCAGTCCGGCGAGGCGGCACGGCCGTTCCTGGCGGACGGGGCGGCCAGCGTCGTGATCTCGGGGCTCGATCACGTGACCGAGGAGAAGGCGGTCGACCAGAAGCTGCGTTTCCTGCGCGCGAACGCGCTTTCACTGACCGATGTCTTTGCACCTGAAAGCTTCGACGTCATCTACGGGCTGTCGATCGTGGAGCACATACCCTCTCCGCAGGTCTTCCTGGACGAAGTCCACAAGGTGCTCAAGCCGGGCGGCGTTGCGTACTTCGAGGGCAATCCGCTCTGGTCATCCGCCAAGGGCCATCATCTGTGGGTGGCCACATGGGGCGGCCCGTATCAGCACAGGACCACGGCCAACTACCTGTTCAGCTCCTTTCCTCAGAAGGCATCCACCAACCCTCTGCCGGACTGGTCTCACCTGCTGATGAGCCAGCAGCAGATGGCGGATCACCTCGGCTCGAAGTCGTTGCCGCAGCGTGACATCGATTGCATCATCGACTGGGTTTACCGCTCCGATCAGGTTAATCGCTTGAGCCTGTCCGAGATCGCAAAGGCCTACTCGAACTCCAAGCTGGTTCTGCTCGAGGCCAACACGGTGAGGTCGAAGGTTCCACCTGACGTCGAGCTGAGCTTGAGAAAGCACTGCGGAGACGGCATCGACTACGGCACACGCGGCATATCCTATGTGCTGCGGAAGCAGTAGGCTGGAGCGGCGTTGCAAGTCAGCTCGATCAGCCTCGACTGCGTCATCTTCGGACTGCAGCGCTTCGGGGGCATCTCAAACTACTGGGCAAGGCTTGTAGAGCACATCAGCAGGAGCCCAGCGATCGCGAGCACGCTCGTGCTGCCCAAGCGGATCACGTTCAGCGAGTTCGACGAGCGGTGGACGGCTCGCATGCCGACGCTTCGGGAAGCACTGGACCCACGCATCTCGCGATACCTGCGGACACCCGTCGTCAGTACGCCCGACGTCTTTCACACCTCCTACTACCGCGTGCCGGGTCGCCGCGTTGGCAAGTACGTCGTGTCCGCCTACGACTTCACCTACGAGCGCTACCGCAGCGGCCTGGCGCGCTGGGTGCACTCCACGCAAAAGACGAGGAGTCTCGAGCGGGCTGACGTCGTGCTGTGCATCTCCGAAGCGACCCGACGCGACATTGCCGAGTTCTGCCCCAGGGTGGATTCGGGCAAGCTGCATGTCGTGCACTTGGGCGTCGATCGCGACATGTTCTTCCGAGACAAGACGGCCGATTCGCTCGCGGGCGACGGTACCGTGCTGTTCGTGGGGCAGCGCCGAGGCTACAAGCGCTTCGACCTGGCCGTCGCCGCGGTCCGGCAGTCGCCCCGCTTGTCACTGGGTATCGTCGGTCCCCCGCTGGAGGACGATGAACGAGAGGCGCTATGCTGCGCGCTCGGCGAGCGCTGGCAGCATTACGGGTCCGTGACCAGTTCACGCCTGCGCCAGCTGTATTGCTCGGCATTCGCCTTCATCTTCCCGTCCGACTACGAGGGATTCGGCCTGCCTGTGCTGGAGGCGATGGCCTGCGGCTGTCCGGTCGTGGCGGCCAACAAGGCCTCGCTGCCCGAGGTGGGCGGGCCGGCCGCCTTCTATGCGGCCACTCAGTCTGGCGAGGCCTATGCCGCGGCGCTGCAGGCTCTGGAGTCGGCCGAAGCCCGCACGCGCGCCATCGGTGAGGGACTCGCACGGGCGGACCTGTTTTCTTGGTCGCAGACCATGCGCGACACGTTCGCCATCTATCGCTTATGAAGGTCAGCGTCGTCACGGTGAGCTTCAACGCCGCATCGACATTGGCGGACACCCTCGAGTCGGTCGCCCGCCAGAACCACGACCAGACGGAACATTGGCTGATCGACGGCCTCTCGCAAGATGCCACGGCGGCGGTGGTGCAGCGCCACGGGCACCACCTGGCCGGCTTCGTCAGCGAACCGGACCTGGGCCTTTACGACGCGATGAACAAGGGCGCAGCGATGGCCTCCGGCGACATCCTCGGCTTCCTCAACGCCGACGATTGGTATGCAGGCCCGGAGACGCTAAGCAGCGTGTGCAAGGCCTTCGCCGCAGGTGCCGACCTGGTGTACGGTGATCTGGTGTTCAGGGCGTCTCGCGCTCCCTTCGAGATCAAGCGCGTGTGGCGCGACTGCGCGCACGACCCACAGGACTTCTTTCGTCTCGGCTGGCAGCCGGCCCACCCCTGCACCTTCGTTCGACGCGATCTGTTCCAGGCGATCGGTGGTTTCGATCTGCGCTGGCGCATCGGCGCCGACTACGCCTGGCTCGCGCGCGCGATGCTGCAAGCCGACCTGCGTCTGCGGCACGTCCCGCAGACGCTCGTCAACATGCGCCTGGGTGGTGCCAGCACGGCCGGGCTGCGCGCGGTCTGGCAAGCCAATCGCGAGTGCGCGCAGGTGCTACACGAGCTGGGTCGCTGGCCTTGGATGACCATTGCCATGAAGACGGCGCGCAAGGTGCCGCAGCTATTGACGAACCGCGACACGGTCGGCGCGGACGCGCTGTGGCGACCGTGGGCAGACTAGACTTGCAGAAGATCAAAACGAGTTGCCAATGACCACCGCCAACCCGCCCCAACCAGCGGTCCACGCCGACGACAACCAACTGATCGCCGAACGCCGCGAGAAACTGGCCGCGATCCGCGCGCGCGGCGT
The DNA here is from genome assembly GCA_022841885.1 of Aquincola sp. Lineage (GTDB taxonomy): Bacteria > Pseudomonadota > Gammaproteobacteria > Burkholderiales > Burkholderiaceae_C > CADEEN01. The sequence continues at coordinate 45,396 of JALHQP010000016.1, forward strand.
GGCCTTCCCGAACGACTTCAAGCCGACGCACCACGCCGCCGACCTGCACCTCAAGCACGGCAGCACGCCCAACGACGAACTCGAGCCGCAAGCCGTGAAGGTGGCGGTTGCCGGCCGCATGATGTTGAAGCGCGTGATGGGCAAGGCCTGCTTCGCGACGCTGCAGGACGCGTCGGGCCGCATCCAGCTCTACGTGACGCAGGACGCGGTGGGCGCTGACACGCTGGCCGACTTCAAGGCCTGGGACCTGGGCGATATCGTGGCCTGCGAGGGCACGCTGTTTCGCACCAAGAGCGGCGAGCTGTCGGTCAAGGGCACGGCGATCCGTTTGCTGGTGAAGAGCCTGCGCCCGTTGCCGGACAAGTTCCACGGCATGACCGACCAGGAGCAGAAGTACCGCCAGCGCTACGTCGACCTGATGACCGACGAGCACGCGCGCGCGCGTTTCGTCGCGCGCAGCAAGGCGGTGAGCTCGATCCGCAACTTCATGGTCGAGCACGGCTTTCTCGAGGTCGAGACGCCGATGCTGCATCCCATCCCCGGCGGCGCGAACGCCAAGCCCTTTGTTACTCACCACAATGCACTGGATCAAGAAATGTTCCTGCGCATTGCGCCAGAGTTGTACCTGAAGCGGCTGCTGGTCGGCGGCTTCGACCGCGTGTTCGAGATCAACCGCAACTTCCGCAACGAGGGCATCTCGGTCCGGCACAACCCCGAGTTCACGATGATGGAGTTCTACGCGGCCTACTGGCACCACCGCGACCTGATGGACTTCACCGAGCAGGTGCTGCGCCATGCTGCGCGCGCGGCCAGCGGCAGCGCGACGCTGTCCTACGGCGGCCGCGAGGTCGACCTCGACAAGCCGTTCGCGCGCCTGTCGGTGCGCGACTCGCTGGTCGAGCTCGGCGGCTTGACCCCTGCCGAGGCCGATGACGCGGCGTCGCTTCACAGCAAGTTGAAGACGCTCGGCGAAGAACCGCCCGCCCACTGGACCCTGCCCGAGCTGCAGTTCGGCATGTTCGAGGCCGCGGTCGAGGACAAGCTCTGGCAGCCGACCTTCATCACCGACTACCCGGTCGAGGTGAGCCCGCTGGCGCGCGCGTCCGACGCCAACCCCAAGGTCACCGAGCGCTTCGAGCTCTTCATCACCGGGCGCGAGATGGCCAATGGCTTCTCGGAGCTCAACGACGCCGAGGACCAGGCCGCGCGTTTCTCGGCGCAGGCCGCCAACAAGGAGGCCGGCGACGAGGAGGCGATGTACTACGACGCCGACTTCATCCGCGCACTCGAGTACGGCATGCCGCCGGCCGGCGGCTGCGGCATCGGCATCGACCGCCTGGTGATGCTGCTGACCGACAGCCCGAGCATCCGCGACGTGGTGCTGTTCCCGGCGCTGCGCCGCGAGGGATAGGACGTGGGCGCGCGCCTCGATTCGCTGGCTGCGATCGAGGCCGCGCTGTGGCGCGAACTGGCTGCCGCACCGCGCGACCGCACGCACCCCTGGCGCACGCCGGTGCTGGCCACCACCGACGGTGAGTTCGGCGACGCGCGCACCGTGGTCCTGCGCGGCATCGATGCCGAAGCGCGCACGCTGCTGCTGTACACCGACGCGCGTTCGCCCAAGGCGACGCAGATCGCCGCACACCCGCTCGGCACCCTGGTGCTGTGGTCGCCCGCCTTGAGCTGGCAGTTGCGCCTGCGCGTGCGGCTCGAACTGCAGGCCGACGGCCTTGCCGCGTCGTCGCACTGGGCCAAGCTGAAGCTCGCGCCCGGGGCGCAGGACTACCTGTCCGCCCTGCCACCCGGCAGCGCGCTGGACAGCGCGATCGGTGCGCGCGGCGAGCGCGCGCACTTCGCGCTCGTCGAGGCGGCGGTGCAGTCGGTCGACTGGCTCGAGCTGCACGCCGAGGGCCACCGACGCGCGCGCTTCGACGCCGCCGGCGCACGCTGGTTGCAACCGTAACGCCGCCGAGCGTCGTTAAACAAGTCGCGGCACGATTGCGCGACGCTGTCGGCGCCCACCCCAGTCTCGTGCGTTGTGAGCCGAAGATGCAGTTCTGCATCGCCAACGCATGCCATGAACGACTGGACCCACCACCCGATCTACACGCGCCTGACGGCGCCCACGCACCCCTTCGCGCGCCACGCGCTGCTGCACGACATGGAAGTCGGCCTCGCGCGCCTGGGGCGCTGCCCCGGCCTCGCGGCGCGGGTGCACCACTTCGTCGAGCGCGGCGTGCCCTATTTCGCGCCGACGGACACGCACTACCAGGAATGGGCGGCCAAAGCCGCCGCGCTGTGGGACGAGTTGCACGAGCGCAACCCGTCGGCGGCGGAACCCTCGCTGGTCTGACCGCGAAAGGCCCCGGCGGGCCGATCAGCCCTTCGGCGGGCGCGCCTCGACCAGGCGCTTCTCCAGGTCGGCCGCCGACATCGCGCCCGGCACCCGCACGCCGTCCTCGAACACCAGCGCCGGCGTGCCGTTGATGCGGTGCTTGCGGCCGAAGGCCACGTTGCGCTCGATCGCGCCCGTGTTGCACTCGCCCATCGCCCGCGGCGGCGCGGCGCCGTCGATCATCCACTTGCGCCAGTTCGCCATCGCGTCCTTGGTACACCAGATGGCGCGCGACTTGGCGTCCGAGTCCGCGCCCAGCACCGGGTAGATGAAGGTGTAGATCGTCACGTCCTTCAGCGCCGCCAGGTCGCGCTCGAGGCGCTTGCAGTAGCCACAGTTCGGGTCGCCGAACACCGCGAGCTTGCGCGCGCCGCTGCCCTGCTTGATGACCATCGCGTCCTTCAACGGCAGGTCCGCGAACTTGATCGCGGTCAGCTTGGCGATCCGCTGCTGCGTCAGGTTCGTGCGGTTGCGGGCGTCGATGATCGAACCGCCCTCGATCAGGTAGCTGCCTTCGGCGTCGGTGTAGAGCAGGTCGGCACCGATGCGCACTTCCCACACGCCGGGCATCGGCGTCTTGCTCACCTCGTCGATCTTCGGGAAGTCGGGCAGGTGCTGCGCGATGTTCCTGCGGATCACGGCCTCGTCGGCCAGCGCGCTGGCCATCAGCAGGGTTGCGGCGAGCAGTGCGCCGGCGAGTCGGGTGGGCTTCATCGTGAGGGCTTTCTCAGCGGCCGAGGGCCTGGGACACCAGCCAGCGCTTGAGCGGCGCGGTGGCCTCCACCAGACCCAGGCCGCGGTTGCGAAGTTCCTTGGCCCAGGGCGCCGGGTGCGCAAAGAGCCGCAGCAGGCCATCGGTCAGGGTGCCCATGGCCTGCACCGGGCCGGCACGTTCGCGCGCATAGCGCTCGAGCAGTCGGGTGTCGGACAGCTCGCGCCAGGGCTCGCGCTCGGCGATCACGCGCGCCAGCGCCGCCACGTCGCCCAGGCCGAGGTTGAGCCCCTGGCCGGCCAGCGGGTGCACCAGGTGCGCGGCATCGCCCACCAGCGCCCAGCCGGGGCCGGCCACGCGTTCGGCG
>JALHQP010000017.1 GCA_022841885.1 Aquincola sp.
TCGCCGCGTCGACTTGCGCGGGCGTGGCCTCGGGCACGCTGCCGACCCGCGCGGCCGCGACCGCTGCTTCGAGCGGCGCACGCTCGGCCGGGCAGGCGAGGTCGGCGCCGGTGGAGTTGGGCCGCTCGCTGCCGTAGAGGTCATGCGGCAGCGGCAGGCTGCGTTGATCGATGCGGCGCAGCGGCGAGGCGAGCAACTGCTCCGGCGACACCTCGTCGTCGGCCAGCTGGTGCACGAAGGAGGAGTTGGCGCCGTTCTCGAGCAGGCGGCGTACCAGGTAGGCCAGCAGGTCGCGGTGCTCGCCCACCGGGGCATAGACCCGCAGCGGCACGCCCGGGTGCGCAGCCCGCAACTCTCGGTACACGCCCTCGCCCATGCCATGCAGCCGCTGGAACTCGAAGGACGCGCCAGCGGCGCGCGCCATCTGGCCGATCGCCGCCAGCGTGGCCGCGTTGTGGCTCGCGAACTGCGGGTAGATCACGTCGGCGTGGCCGATCAGTGCGCGCGCGCAGGCGAGGTAGGCGATGTCGGTGTGCTGCTTGTGCGTGAAGACCGGGTAGCTCGCGAGGCCGAGCTCCTGGGCTCGCTTGACCTCGCCGTCCCAGTACGCGCCCTTGACCAGGCGCACCATGAACTTCAGGCCGCAGGCCCGTGCGATGCGCGCGACCTCGTCGACCACCGCCAGCGCGCGCGTCTGGTACGCCTGTACCGCCAGCCCGAAACCGCGCCAGCGCGGGTGCTCGCGCGCGATGCGTTGGGCCAGGCGTTCGAAGACCTCGAGCGAGAGTTCGAGGCGGTCGCTCTCCTCGGCGTCGATCGTCAGGTTCATGTCGGCGCGCGCGGCGGCGTCGATCAAGGTCCAGACACGCGGCAGCAGTTCGGCCAGGACACGGCCGCGCTGTGCGTCCTCGTAGCGCGAGAACAAGGCCGAGAGCTTGATCGAGATGCCGTCGGTCGACTCGGGGCCGTCGGCGCCGCGACGGCCCTGCGCGATGGCCGCGATGGCGCCCGCGTAGGCGGCCAGGTAGCGCTCGGCGTCACGCTCGGTGCGCGCGCCCTCGCCGAGCATGTCGTACGAGAAGCGCAGCGAGGCCTGGGTGCGCCGCTGCGCACGCGCCTCCGACATCGCTTCGCCGATGTGGCGGCCGAGCACGAACTGGCGGCCGAGCAGCTGGATGGCGCGCACCGTGGCCGCCACCACCGTCTTGGCTCCCACCCGCGCGAGCAGCCCCGCTTCGCCCGCGCCGGACTCGGGCAGGAACTTCTTGGACATCGCGATCGCGGTGCTCGACAGGCCGGCCAGCACCCGGTGCGGACCTTCGCCAGCTTCGTCGAAGGCGGCACGGCCGAGCTGGTCGGCGGTCAGCGCGATCGCGGTCTCGGCATCGGGCACGCGCAGCAGGGCTTCGGCCAGTCGCATCAGCGCCAGGCCTTCGGCGCTGCTGATCGGGTACTCGCGCAGCAGCGACTCCATGGCCCAGAACGGCGCCGGCGAGGCGCGCACGCCCTCGACCCAGGGCCGCGCCTCGGTCACCACCGCCGCCCAATCCAGGTCCCTCAGGCGCTCCAGCGCGGCGTCGACCACGCCGGCCTCTTCGCGGTAGGGGTAGGGCAGTCGGGCCGGCGGCGGGAGGTCGGGCATGGGGCACCTGTGCGATGGGCGAATCGCCAGCGTAGCGGCGCTCGCGCCGAATGAATCACCATGCTTAGATGACTTGGTGGTCAAATATGCGGCCATGCCGACCCCCGAGACACCCTACCCGCTGGATGCGATCGACCGCCGCATCCTGCGCGAGCTGCAGGACGACGGGCGCATCACGAACCTGAAGCTGGCCGAGGCGGTGCACCTGTCGCCGACCGCGGTGCTCGAGCGCGTGAAGCGGCTGACGCGCGACGGCGTCATCGAAGGCTACGAGGCGCGGCTGAACCCGGCCCTGCTCGGCGCCGGCCTGATGGTGTTCATCGAGGTGCTGCTCGACCGCACCGTGCCCGACGTGATGGACAGCTTCCGCGCCGCAGTGCAGGCGCGGCCAGAGATTCTCGAGTGCCATCTCGTGGCCGGCGGCTTCGACTACCTGCTCAAGACGCGCGTGGCCGACATGGCGGCCTACCGCTCGCTGCTGGGCAGCAGCATCTGGTCGCTGCCGGGCGTGCGCGAGACGCGCACCTACGCGGTGATGGAAGAGGTGAAGTCGACGCAGCGGCTGGTGGTCTGACGGCCGCTCAGCCGCGTTCGCCGAAGATCGCGCTGCCGACGCGCACGAGCGTCGCGCCTTCGGCGACCGCGGCCTCGAGGTCGGCGCTCATGCCCATCGACAGGGTGTCCAGGGCCAAGCCCTCGTCGCGCAGCGCGGCCCACAGCTCGCGCAGGCGCCGGTGCGGCGCGCGCTGCGCCTCGAAGCCTTCGACCGGCTCCGGAATCGACATCAGCCCGCGCAGCCGCAGCCGCGGTAGTACGGCGACCGCGCGCGCCAACGCCGCCACCTCGGCGGGCGCCACGCCGCTCTTGCTCGCCTCGCCGCTGACGTTGACCTGCAGACACACCGACAGCGGAGCCCGTTCGGGCGGGCGCTGCGCCGACAGGCGCTCGGCCACCTTCAGCCGGTCGATCGTGTGCACCCAGTCGAACGACCGCGCCACCTCGCGCGTCTTGTTGCTCTGCAGCGGGCCGATCAGATGCCATTCGAGCAGCGGCCGCAGGTCGGCCAGCGCCTCGATCTTGGCCAGGGCCTCCTGCACGTAGTTCTCGCCGAAGGCGTGTTGCCCGGCCGCATGCGCCTCGCGCACGGCGTCGGCGCCGAAGGTCTTCGATACCGCGAGCAACGTGACGCTTTGCACGTCGCGCTGTACCAGTGCGCAGGCCTGCGAAATGCGGTGTCGGACTTGTTGTAACTTGCTCGCGATGCTCGCCATAATGGTTCGAGACTAAATCAAGCAGAGAGTAGAGCGCGCTCGCATGGACATCACCCAGCTGCTGGCCTTTTCGGTCAAGAACAAGGCCTCGGACCTGCACCTGTCGGCCGGCCTGCCGCCGATGATCCGCGTGCACGGCGACGTGCGCCGCATCAACGTCGACCCGCTCGAGCACAAGCATGTGCACGACATGGTGTACGACATCATGAACGATGCGCAGCGCAAGCACTACGAGGACACGCTCGAGTGCGACTTCTCGTTCGAGATCCAGGGCCTGGCGCGCTTTCGCGTCAACGCCTTCAACCAGAACCGCGGCGCCGGCGCCGTGTTCCGGACCATCCCGAGCAAGATCCTGACCCTGGAGCAGCTCAATGCGCCCAAGGTCTTCGGCGAACTGTCGCTGCGGCCGCGCGGCCTGGTGCTGGTGACCGGCCCCACCGGCTCGGGCAAGAGCACCACGCTGGCCGGCATGGTGAACCACTTGAACGAGAGCCAGTACGGCCACGTGCTGACGGTCGAGGACCCGATCGAATTCGTGCACGAGTCGAAGAAGTGCCTGGTCAACCAGCGCGAGGTCGGGCCGCACACACTGTCGTTCAACAACGCACTGCGCGCCGCACTGCGCGAGGACCCGGACGCGATCCTGGTGGGCGAAATGCGCGACCTGGAGACGATCCGACTGGCGCTGACCGCAGCCGAAACCGGCCACCTGGTGTTCGGAACCTTGCACACCTCGAGCGCGGCAAAGACGATGGACCGCATCGTCGACGTGTTCCCCGCCGCCGAGAAGGACATGGTGCGCGCGATGCTGTCCGAGTCGTTGATCGCGGTGATCTCGCAGACCCTGTGCAAGCTCAAGGACGGCAGCGGCCGCGTCGCCGCCCACGAGATCATGATCGCCACCTCGGCGATCAAGAACCTGATCCGCGAGAACAAGGTGGCGCAGATGTACTCGGCCATCCAGACCGGCCAGAGCTTGGGCATGCAGACGCTCGACCAGTGCCTGACCGAGCTCGTGCGCCGCAACATCGTGTCTCCGGCAGAGGCCCGCACCCGCGCGCGCTTCCCCGAGAACTTCCCTGGTTGAACTGAAGGACTGTCATGGAACGCGACCAGGCCTCCAAATTCGTCAACGACCTGCTGCGCCTGATGATCAGTCGCAACGGCTCGGACCTGTTCCTCACCGCCGACTTCCCCCCGGCGATCAAGGTCGACGGCAAGATCACCAAGGTCAGCCCCCAGCCGCTGTCGGGCCAGCACACGATCGCGCTCGCACGCTCGGTGATGAACGACAAGCAGGCGGCCGAGTTCGAGCGCACCAAGGAGTGCAACTTCGCGATCTCGCCGTCGGGCATCGGGCGTTTCCGCTGCAACGCCTTCGTGCAGCAGGGCAACGTGGGCCTGGTGATGCGGACGATTCCGCAGCAGATCCCGACCATCGACTCGCTCGGCCTGCCGCAGATCCTGAAGGACGTGGCGATGACCAAGCGCGGCCTGGTCATCTTCGTCGGCGCCACCGGCTCGGGCAAGAGCACCTCGCTGGCGGGCATGGTCGACTTCCGCAACCAGGGCTCCTACGGCCACATCATCACGATCGAGGACCCGGTCGAGTTCGTGCACCCGCACAAGAACTGCATCGTCACGCAGCGCGAGGTCGGCATCGACACCGAAGACTGGTTCTCGGCGCTGAAGAACACGCTGCGCCAGGCGCCGGACGTGATCCTGATGGGCGAGATCCGCGACCGCGAGACGATGGAGCACGCGGTGGCCTTCGCCGAGACCGGCCACCTGTGCATGGCCACGCTGCACGCCAACAGCGCCAACCAGGCGCTCGACCGCATCATCAATTTCTTCCCCGAGGAGCGACGCGCCCAGCTGCTGATGGACCTGTCGCTGAACCTGAAGGCCCTGATCTCGCAGCGCCTGCTGCCGCGCCAGGAGGGCAAGGGCCGCATCGCGGCGGTGGAAGTCTTGCTCAACACGCCACTGGTGGCCGACATGATCTTCAAGGGCGAGGTCGGCGACATCAAGGAGCTGATGAAGCGATCGCGCGAGCTGGGCATGCAGACCTTCGACCAGTCGCTGTTCGACCTCTACGAGACCAACATGGTCACCTACGAGGATGCGCTGCGCAACGCCGACTCGGTGAACGACCTGCGCCTGCAGATCAAGCTCAACAGCCAGCGCGCCCGCTCGCAGGACCTGGCGGCCGGCACCGAGCACCTGACGATCGTTTGAGGTCTTGCCCGCGGGCATACTTGCCCGCATGAGCAGCAAGGCCTACGCACCGATCGCCCCACAGACCGTCGCCTTCCTCGGCCTGGGCGTGATGGGCCACCCGATGGCCGGACACCTGGCCCGTGCCGGCCACCGCGTCACCGTCTACAACCGCACCGCGTCCAAGGCACAGGCCTGGGCGGCCGAGCACGGCGGCCGCGCGGCGGCCACGCCGCGCGAGGCCGCGGCCGGTGCCTCGATCGTGTTCTGCTGCGTCGGCAACGACGACGACCTGCGCTCGGTGGTGCTCGGCGACGGCGGCGCCTTCGCCGGCATGGCGCCGGGCGCCGTCTTCGTCGACCACACCACCGCGTCCGCCGCTGTCGCGCGCGAGCTGCATGCCGAAGCGAGATCGCGGGGCCTGGCTTTCGTCGACGCCCCGGTCTCGGGCGGCCAGGCGGGCGCGGTCAACGGCGTGCTGACCGTGATGTGCGGCGGAGACGCGCCTGCCTTCGACGCCATCCGGCCGGTCGCGATGGCCTTCGCCAAGGCCGTGACCCTGATCGGCCCCCCGGGCGCCGGTCAGCTCGCCAAGATGGTCAACCAGACCTGCATCGCCGGCCTGGTGCAAGGCCTGGCCGAGGGCATCGCCTTCGGCCAGAAGGCGGGGCTGGACATGAAGCTGGTGCTCGAAGTGATCGGCAAGGGCGCCGCGCAGAGCTGGCAGATGGACCACCGCGGCACGACGATGATCGACGACCAGTTCGACTTCGGCTTCGCAGTCGACTGGATGCGCAAGGATCTCGGCCTCGTGCTCGACGAGGCGCGCCGCAACGGCGCCCAGCTGCCGGTCACCGCGCTGGTGGACCAGTTCTACGCCGAGCTGCAGGCGATGGGCGGGCGGCGCTGGGACACGTCCAGCCTGGTTCGCCGCCTCAGGTAGGCGTCACTTCTTCTGCTCGCCCAGGGTGGCCAACTCGGCCTCGGTCAGCATCTCGAACACCTTGACCACCTTCTGCACGCCCGACACGCCGCGTGCCAGGTCGGTGGCGCGGTTGGCCTCGCGTTCGGTCACGCGGCCCATCAGGTAGACCACGCCGCGCTCGGTCACCACCTTGACCGCACCGGCCTGCAGGTCCTTCGCGTCGATGAAGCTGGCCTTGACCTTGCTGGTCAGGATGGTGTCGTTCGAGCGTGCGGTCATCGAGCTGGCACCCATCACGGCCAGTTCGTTGACCACGGAGCGCACGCCCTCGATGCGGCCGATCGACTGCTCGACGGCGCTGCGGTCGGCCTCGCTCTGCACCTCGCCGGTCAGCAGCACCAGGCGGTTGTAGCTGGTGGTGTTGATGTGGCCGCGGTCACCGACCGACTCGCGGATGCGGGTCAGCGCCTTGAGCTCGATGTTCTGGTCCTCGAGCTGCGTGCCGGCGGTGCGGCGGTCGGTCACGACCAACGCGGTGCCGACCGCGCCGCCCACCACAAGCGCCGCGCAGCCCGACAGGATCACGGCAGCGAGCACGCCGGCGCAGAGTCGAAGGAGTGTCGTCTTGTCTTTCATGCGGAATCCTGTTCACCCATCAGTTGCAAGTCCACCGCGTCGGCCAGGCAATGCAGCACCAGCGCGTGCGACTCGAAGACCCGTGCCGCGCGTTCGTGCGGCACGGCGATATGCACATCGGTCTCGCCCATCAGCTCGATCACCCCGGTGTCCGGGCCGGTGAGCGCCACCACCGTCATCTCCTTGGCGAGCGCGGCCTGCAGCGCCGAGATCAGCGACGAGGTGGCACGCCCGGCGGCCACCACCACCAGCACGTCGCCCGGCGCGCCGAGCGCCTGCACTTCCTTGGCCAGCGCCTGCGTCGGCTCGCCGATGTCGCTCACCAGCGAAGCCAGCGTCGGGTTCGTGCCCAGTGCGATCGCGGTCAATGCCGGCCGGTCGCGCTCGAAGCGCCCGGCCCACAGCGCCGCCGCGTAAGGCGCCAGCGCGGCGGCTGCGCCGCCACCGGCCACCAGCACCTTGCCGCCGCTGGTAATGCAGGTCAGCAGCGCATTGGCCGCCTGGGCGATCGGGCGCGACAGCGCATCGGCGCTTTGCGAGATTAGGTCGGCCGCTTCGAAGAACTGCTGCTGAATGCGCTGTTCGAGCATGAACATGGATCATATGACACGGCCCGCGCAAGCACGATTTCGGCACACACCTCGTCACGAAGCGTCGAACGCGGCTCGCAGCCATTCGATCGCATCGCCGTCGAGCACCACCACGTCGAAGCGGCAGGGCGGCGGCGCGCCGTGCAGCGCGGCCAGGTAGTGGCGCGCCGCGAACACCAGGCTGGCGCGCTTGGCCGCGCCGATGCTGGCTGCCGCGCCGCCGTGCCGCGCGTCGGCCCGTGCGCGCACCTCGACGAAGACCAGCGTGCCGTCGCGCTCGCGCATGATCAGGTCGATCTCGCCGCCACGCGCACGGGGGCCGCGCGCCACTCGATAATTGCGCGCCACCAGCACCAGCCCGGCTCGCTGCAGATGGGCCTGCGCCGCCTCCTCGGCGGCGTGGCCGCGGGCCTGGCGTGACATGCCGCGCAAGGAGAAGACCATCGCTGCCGCTCCGTTGTCCTTGCCCGCGATCATCGCCCAGGCCGCGCAGGCCGCCGCCTCAGGGCAGAGCTGGCCTGCCGGCGCGCTCTACGTGGTGGCCACGCCGATCGGCAACCGTGCCGACCTGACGCTGCGCGCCGTGCATGCGCTCGGCCTGGTCGATGCCGTGGCCTGTGAGGACACCCGCGTCAGCGGGGCGCTGTTTGCGCACCTGGGTCTGGCCAAACCATTGATCGCGCTGCACGAGCACAACGAGCGCGACGCCGCGGCGCAGGTGCTCGCCCGCCTGGCGCGCGGCGAGCGCGTGGCCTATGTCAGCGACGCGGGGACGCCCGCGGTGTCCGACCCGGGCGCCGCGCTGGTGGCCGCGGTGCGCGCGGCCGGTCATGTCTGCGTGCCGATCCCCGGCGCCAGCAGCGTGGTCACCGCGCTGTCGGTGGCTGGCGATGCGCAGGCGCAGGGTTTCGCCTTCGTCGGTTTCGCGCCGCCCAAGGCGGCCGAGCGGCGCGGCTGGCTCGACTCGCTCGCGCAGCGCGGCAGCGAGTCGATCGTGCTGTTCGAGGCGCCGCACCGTATCGCGGCGCTGCTCGACGCGCTGGCCGCCGCGATGCCCGCACGCAGCGTGACGATCGCACGCGAGCTGACCAAGCAGTTCGAGACCGTGCACACGCTCGCCGCGGGCGAGGCGCCGGCCTGGCTGGCGGCCGACGCCCACCGTGCGCGCGGCGAGTTCGTGCTGGTGCTGCATGCGCAGCGCGACGAGGCGACGGCCGACGCACTCGATCACGAGGCCGAGCGCGTGCTGGCGCTGCTGCTGGCCGAACTGCCGCTGAAGCAGGCCGTGGCGCTGGCGGCGTCGATCACGGGTGCGCCGCGCAACGTGCTGTACCCGCGGGCACTGGCACTGCGCGGCGCGCCGGAACCCTGATTCAGGGCTTCGGCACCGAGGCCGGACGCTCCTGCGCGTCGTGCTTCTGGCGGCGGATGCTGCGGCTGGTCGCGTTCTGCGCCTTGGTCAGCTGGCGCCGCTCCTGCGCCGTGACCGTGCCGTCGGCCTTGGCCTTGTCCTCGGCCTTGTTGACGGCGGCCTGCTGGCGGTTCATGCGCCGCGCTTCGCGCTTGGTCAGCTCGCCAGAGGCGACGCCCTGGTCGATGCGCTTCTCCTGATTGGCCTGACGCTGGTCGATGCGCGGCGTGTTGGTGCCGGGTGCCGAGGCGGCACCGCCCTGGGCGGCGACGCTGAAGGTCGCGAAGGCCAGCACAGCGGCGGCGACGGTGGACAGCTTCTTGATCATGATGGGGCTCTCTCCTGAGGGGTGTGGAAACTCCTGCGCTTGGCGCCCGCCTACAACGCCGCCCCCCGCGCCCGTTGTGTACGGCCCGGCGTAACGCACGGGTAAAGATACGTGAAGCCGGGAACCGGGTCGCGCGCCTAGAATGGTTTGCATGATTGCGCGCGAACCCACCCTCGAGCGCTTGGCGCTCGCCGAATCGCTTCTGTTGGCGCCCTACGGGCTGGCGGAGTCGCAACTCGCCGCCGCGCTCGCGCTGATTGCCGAGCACCGCATCGACGACGCGGACCTGTACTTCCAGAGCACGCGCCACGAAGGCTGGAGCCTGGAGGAAGGCATCGTCAAGAGCGGCAGCTTCTCGATCGACCAGGGTGTGGGCGTGCGCGCGGTGGCCGGCGAGAAGACCGCCTTCGCCTACAGCGACGACATCTCCGAAGCCGCGCTCAACGACGCGGCGCGCACCGTGCGCTCGATCGCCGCAGCAGGCCAGAGCCGCCGCGTCAAGCTCGGCATGCGGCCCAGCGTGGCCGGCAGTCGTACCCTTTATGGGCCGACCGATCCGATCGGCACCCTCGACAGCACGCAGAAGGTGGCGCTGCTCGAGAAGGTCGAGAAGCTCGCCCGCGCCAAGGACCCGCGCATCGTGCAGGTGATGGCCGGCCTGGCCGCCGAGCACGACGTGGTGCTGGTCGCGCGCTCCGACGGCACGCGCGCCGCCGACGTGCGTCCGCTGGTGCGCCTGTCGGTCACGGTGATCGCCGAACAGAACGGCCGGCGCGAGGTCGGCACCGGCGGCGGTGGCGGGCGCTTCGGCCTCGGCTACTTCCAGGACGCGGTGATCGAGAGTTACGTCGACCACGCGGTCAACGCGGCGCTGGTCAACCTCGAAAGCCGGCCTGCATTGGCCGGCGAGATGACGGTGGTGCTCGGCCCAGGCTGGCCCGGCGTGCTGCTGCACGAAGCCATCGGCCACGGCCTCGAAGGCGACTTCAACCGCAAGGGCTCGAGTGCGTTCTCGGGCCGCATCGGCCAGCGCGTCGCGGCCAAGGGCGTGACCGTGCTCGACGACGGCACGATCCCCGACCGGCGCGGCAGCCTCAACGTCGACGACGAGGGCCAGGCCACGCAGCGCACGGTGTTGATCGAGGACGGCATCCTCAAGGGCTACATCCAGGACGCGATGAACGCGCGCCTGATGAAGGTCAAGCCCACCGGCAACGGCCGGCGCGAGAGTTATGCGCACCTGCCGATGCCGCGCATGACCAACACCTACATGCTGGCCGGCGACAAGGGCCGCGACGAGATCGTCGCCAGCATCAAGCGCGGCTTGTACGCCACCAACTTCGGCGGCGGTCAGGTCGACATCACGAGCGGCAAGTTCGTGTTCTCGGCCAGCGAGGCCTTCTGGGTCGAGAACGGCAAGATCCAGTACCCGGTCAAGGGCGCCACGCTGATCGGCAGCGGCCCCGACGCGCTGACGCGCGTGACCATGATCGGCAACGACCTCGAACTCGACACCGGCGTGGGCACCTGCGGCAAGGAAGGCCAGAGCGTGCCGGTCGGCGTGGGCCAGCCGACGCTGCGCATCGACGGCCTGACCGTCGGCGGCACCGCCTAAGCCGGCCCTTCAGCGCAGGATCTTGCTCTCGCGCGCCGGGTGGCGCAGCACGCGGTCGAGGGCGCCGGCCCGTGCCTGTGGCGACTCGCGGTCGCTGGCCGTCGGGCAGCTGCCGTTCGCGCGGCGCGACAGTGCAACAGCGAGCATGCCTTCGCTGCTGTCGCCGAGCGCGCGTGTCAGGTCGTCGGAGGCGGCACAGGTCGCGGCGAAGCCGCTGGCGTAATCGCCGAAGCCTTGGTCGTTGACGCCCTGGAACTCGATCGGGAAGTACGACAGGCCGCAGTTGTCGCGCGCGGTGAAGCCATAGGGCTTGCCGCAGGTCGTGCCGCCGATCAGCACCACCTCGACGCCGATGCCGCGCAGCCCGTTGACGATCGCCTCGCTGGCCGAGCAGGTGCCGGGGCTCGCGAGCACGAACAGGCGGTTCAGCGTCAGCTGCGGCAGCGGCTGGTTGGCCGTGGTGCCGCTGCCGGTGAAGCCGCTGGTCACGTTGTAGAACGGCGTGTTGTTGTCCGGGTCGTTGTTGTCGGCTGTGCGCTTGTCGTTGAACAGCAGGCGCTCGAAGGTGCGGCCGCCGGTGCGCGTGCTGCCGGCGACCATGTAGCCGACCTGGCTGGCGATGTAGAGGTAGCCGCCGCCGTTGTAGCGCAGGTCGAGCACCAGGTCGGTGATGTTCTGCCCTGCCAGGCTCTGGAACGCAGCGACCAGCTGCCCCTCGGCGGGCGCGATATGGTCGTGGAAGCTCATGTAGCCCACGCGCCCGCTCGGCGTGTCGATCGTGCGCAGGTTCTGCACCGGCGTCTTGGTGATCTGCGCCGCGTTCATCGCCACCGTGCGGTTCACGCCCAGCAGGTCGCGCAACACAAAGCTGTAGCTCTGGCCATTGGTCGGCGAGAACAGCGCCTCGTTCAGGCGGGCGATACCGGCACTGGTGTTGTCGTCGGCCGAGAAGCCGTCGACCGACACCAGGGTCATGCCACGCGTGAGGCCGGCGGTGGCCGCCGGCGTCAGCGGGTCGACATAGGCGATGCGGATGTTGCGCGGCGGCGTGGCCGAGCCGAGCAGCCATTCGGCGCCGAAGCCGGCGACGATGCCCGACTGCGACAGTGCCTGCCACTCCGCGGTCGGGTAGGTGAAGCTGAAGCGGTCGCGCGCCACGCCCTCTTCGGTCAGCGCGACGAAGTAGTTGTCCAGCGCCACCGGCACGTCGGCCAGGTTGAACTCGGGGCGCGTCGCGTCCACCGTCGGCACGTCGCGGTACCAGAGGTAAGCCTCGTCGACGTAGGAGCGGATCCAGCGCCGCTCGGTGTCCAGGCTGGCGGTGCGGTTGGCGCTCGGCGCCAGCGGGTTGTTCGGCGAGCATTGCTGCGCCAGCGTCGACGAAGCCGGCAGGCTGCCGCTGCCACCGCCGCCACCCGAACTCTCGTTGCCGAACGGCGGCGTGCCGGCGTCGCCACCCCCGCCGCCACAACCCGCCGCCAGCACGGCGGCCGCGAGCAGGCCCAGAACCTTGTTCTTCATGTCCGTCTCCCTCGTTGACTCGGCGGCGCCGGCGCGGCGCGCGCGATTGTGCCCGAGCGTCTTTGCTGCAGTGCGGCAGCCGTGCTAGAGTCGGATCCATGCTGTTGTCGCGCGCCTTTTACTTTGCGTACTTTTGGTTCTCGCCCCACCCGGCGGCTGGAGAGGCAAGCGCGTAAACGCAAAGGCCCGAACACCCAGACAAACCGCCGGCACCCCCGGCGGTTTTTCTTTGTGCGCCTCACTTTCGACCCCGCGACCGACGAACCACCAGGACCCTTCACCACCATGAGCCCCAAGCACATCACGCCGCCCGTCGACAGCGGGCTGGCGCTGTCGGAGAAGACCAGCCGCACCGACGACCAGCGCATCAAGGACGTCACGCCGCTGCCGCCGCCCGAGCACCTGATCCGCTTCTTCCCGATCGCCGGCACGCCGGTCGAGACCCTGATCGGCCAGACGCGCGACTCGGTGCGGCGCATCCTGCACGGCGAGGACGACCGGCTGCTGGTGATCATCGGCCCCTGCTCGATCCACGACCCGGCCGCGGCGATCGAGTACGCGCGACGCCTGAAGGCCGAGCGCGTCAAGTACGCCGACACGCTCGAGGTGGTGATGCGCGTGTACTTCGAGAAGCCGCGCACCACCGTCGGCTGGAAGGGCCTGATCAACGACCCCTACCTCGACGAGAGCTACCGCATCCACGAGGGCCTGCGCATCGCGCGCCAGCTGCTGCTGGACATCAACCGCCTGGGCGTGCCGGCGGCCAGTGAATTCCTCGACGTGATCAGCCCGCAGTACATCGGCGACCTGATCGCCTGGGGCGCGATCGGCGCGCGCACGACGGAGTCGCAAGTGCACCGCGAACTCGCCTCGGGCCTGTCGGCGCCGGTGGGCTTCAAGAACGGGACCGACGGCAACCTGAAGATCGCGATCGACGCGATCCAGGCCGCCGGCAAGCCGCACCACTTCCTGTCGGTGCACAAGAACGGCCAGGTCGCGATCGTCGAGACACGCGGCAACCGCGACTGCCACGTGATCCTGCGCGGCGGCAAGACGCCGAACTACGACGCCGCCAGCGTCGCCGCCGCCTGCGCCGAGATCGAGGCCGCCAAGCTGCCCTGCCGCCTGATGGTGGACACCAGCCATGCCAACAGCAGCAAACAGTACCAGCGCCAGGTCGACGTGGCGCGCGACGTCGGCGCCCAGCTGGCGGGCGGCAACCGCTGCATCTTCGGCGTGATGGTCGAGAGCCATCTCGAGGCCGGAGCGCAGAAGTTCACCCCGGGCAAGGACGACCCGGCGGCGCTCGCCTACGGCCAGAGCATCACCGACGCCTGCCTGGGCTGGGACGACTCGCTCGCGGTGCTCAACACGCTGAGCGCCGCGGTGCGGCAGCGCCGCGGCGCCTGAATCGCCTCGTCAGTCGCGGCCCCAGGCCAGCACCGGCTGCGGCGCGAAGCTGATCCGCCGCAGTTCGTCGATGCGCTCGCCACCCGACCACGGTGCCGCGCGTGCGAGACGCCCTTCGACCAGCTCGTAGCCGAGCAGCGCGATCACGCGGTCGCCGAGGAAGATCGGCCGCGCATTGCCATACCAGTCGACGCAACTCGCCTTGCACTGGTCGGGCTGGGCCGGCCCACCCTGCGCCGCGAGTTCGCCCACCGGTCGCAGACCGAGCGCGCGGCTGCGCAGGAACAGCACCGACGCCGACTCGCCGTGGTAGGCCGCGATGCCGGTGCGGCGCGCGCCAATCACCGGCAGGCCGATCAGCCCCTCGTCGCGCCCGGTGGCGCGGTAGAAGAAGCCATGCGTGCGCGTCTCGCCCTGCGCGGCATGGGGCTGCACATGGGTGTCGGCCACCTCGGCGGCGGCACCCGACAGGCGCAGGCTCGTGAAGTGCAGGTCGCGCCCGGCATTGCCCACCAGCACCGCGTCGCGGCCGAGCGCCTCGATGCGCTCGACGCCGTGCGGCAGCGCGACACGCTGCACCTCGTCGTGCGCGGCGTAGCGCAAGGCGAGTGTCCGCTCGCCGGCGCCGCCGGGCGCGCCGACCAGCAGCCAGTCGCCGACATAGCGGTTGTGCAGCGCATGCCCTTGCAGCGAAGGCAGCGGCCGGTAGGCGCTGCGCGGCGCACTGTCGCGGCCGTCGCCGAAGCCGGCCAGCGGCACGCGCAGCAAGGCCAGCTCGCCTGCGCCGCGTTCGGCGCCCCACATGCCTTCGCCCCGGGCTTGCGCCCGCAGCAGCACGTTCAGGTGCCCGCCGTCGTCCTCGAGGAAGGAGAGCTGGTCGATCGGGCTGCCGGTGGTCTTCAGCGCGCTCGGCGCGCCGCCATCGAGCGGCAGGCGGAACACCGCGCTGCGCGGCATGCCGCCGCCGCCGCGGCGCCATTCGGTGGTCCAGACGTAGACGTTGCCGGTCGAGACATAGAACACGCGCCCCGGCGGGCCGAGCACCGCGCTCGATTCGCAGCGCATCTGCTCCGGCCGTGCCAGGTCGCAGGACGTGACGGTGTGCAGCGCCGCGCCGCCCGCCATCGGGTCGATCTCATCGTCGCTGCGGAAGATGCGCGTCGCCGGCAGGATGCGCTGCCAGTCGCCGGGGGCAGCGGCGCTCCAGCGCCGCCATTGCGGCATGAACGCTTGCGCCTGCAAGGACCCGGGGCTGATCGCCATCGGCGTGTAGAACACGAGGCGGCTGCCGACCAGCCGGCTCGCGTAGTTGCGCGACGAGTAGTAGTCGTGGCTCTTCAGGTGGTGCGTTGCGCGGTAGGCGAGCGAACCGTCGGCGCCGAGTTCGAACAGGCCGATCTCGGTGCCGCCGCGCGCGTAGCTGTAGCCGATCACGACCACGGTGCGGTCGTGGATCAGCAGCTCGTCGTACCAGGCACCCTGCGGACTGGCGCCAGGGGCATAGGCATCGAGCATCGCGATCGGCCGCAGCTGGTCGCCGCCCACCCGCACGGTGAACAGGCGCCCGCGGCGCAGGATCACCAGGTGCTCGCCGGCGCGCTTGACGATGCCGCCCTCGTCGACGCCGGCGGTCTGCACGTTGGTGATCGACTCGGCAGCCGCGCCGCTGCTGTCGGCCGCCGCCTTGGCCGCCGGCGCCGCGGCAGGCGCCGTCATCGACGACAAGGCGCCGGCCACGCTCTCCTGGCGTCGCCGCTCCTGCACCGCACGCGCCGCCTCGCGCCAGCGCGCGATCAGCTCGTCGAACTCGCGCTCGCTGGCGAAGGGCTTGAGCGTGGCGCGTGGCGCCGTGGAGGCGGCGGCGCCGCCAGCGAGGCAGCACAGCAACACGAGAAGGGCAAGGCGCATGGTCGGCATCTCCATCGAAGCTGATGGAGGCTGATACGCGCCAAGGGCCGGGGCGGGGTTAACCGTCCGTGGACTGCTGCTTGAGCCGCTCGCTGTTCCAGTACACGTCGTCGCCGCCCAGGCCATCGAGGTTGGCGCGGTTGAGCACGCGTGCCAGCACGAACAGCAGGTCCGACAGTCGGTTGAGGTACTGGCGCGGCGGCTCGTTGACGGCTTCGACGGCCGCCAGTGCGACGACCGCACGCTCGGCGCGGCGCGCGACCGTGCGGCTGACATGGGCCAGCGCGGCGCTGCGCGTGCCCGCCGGCAGGATGAACTCGGCCAGGCGCGGCAGCGCGGCGTTGTGTTGCGCCAGCGCCTGGTCCAGGCGCAGCACCGCGTCGTCCTTCAGCAGCGCAAAGCCCGGGATCGAGAGCTCGCCGCCGAGGTTGAACAGCTGGTGCTGGATCACGACCAGCAACTCGCGCACGTCCTCGGGCAGCGGCTCGGCCAGCAGCACGCCGAGCGAGGAATTGAGCTCGTCGACGTCGCCCAGGGCTTGCACCCGCAGCGCGTCCTTGCGCGTGCGCGTGCCGTCGCCCAGGCCGGTCGTGCCGTCGTCGCCGGTGCGAGTGGCAATCTGCGTCAGTCGGTTGGCCATGTGGCGATGCTACCCACAATCGGCGACGAAGCGGCGCTCAGGGGCACGGACGGCCCGGCATCGGCAAGCAGGTGATCAGCGGCCTGGGCGGCGTCGGGCCTGTCGGGGTGCCGCCGGTGTAGCCGCCGGGCATGCGAAAAGAATCAAGGTCCTCGCACCGCGCAACGATGCGCAGCGGAAGCTTCTCCTCACCCGTGAACCACTTCACCGTCACGGTGCGGTTGCCCGTGCCGTGGGAGTCATCAGCACGGATCTTCACTTCGACATAACCCATGGGCGGCGAGTCGTTGGTGCGGCCCTTGCGCCCCAGCCACTCGAAGATGCCGGATCCCACGGCGTCGCTGGCGAGATCCGCGCCGTGCCCATAGAGGTGCACGCTGATGGTCTCGCCGGTCGCGATGTCGATGCGCTTGTTGCTCAAAGCGCTGAAGGGCTGCTTGGTGGTGACGAACTTGCGGTCGGAGCACTTGCCGCCGTCGTGGCGCATGTCGAACTAAGGAACAGGCATTGGCGAAGTTGTGATCGATGTGACACGTCAGCTCCTTTCGTGGTGAAGAAACACAGACCCAGCGCGTCGCGAGACGCAACGGCTTCAGGGCACGGCGAAGGCGCGCCACTCGCTGCGGGCCAACGCACGCCCGTCGCCGTCCAGTGCCAGCACGCGCCAGCGCAGCGGCTTGCCACGCTGGGCATCGATGAACCAGGGAGGTGGCGCATAGCGCCCGACGCCGGGCTTGACGAGCGCGCTCAGCACCTCGACCTCGCCCGCATCGCCCCGCGCCTGCACCTCGAGGCGCATCAGCAGTGCACCCGCGGTGTCGGCCCAGGTGAACTCGGCCGGCGTGCCCAGCGCGGCGTCGGCTGCCGGCATCAACTGCACGGGCCCGTTCGCCGTCGAAGCTTCAGCCTGCCTCGGCAATCCGCTGCCGCCGACGACATAGCGCAGCACCGGCATCGCGAACCCGGCAACGCCACCGGCGACAGCCAGCCGACCACCACCCGTGTTGGACGTGGCCTCCTTGTCGTCGGTGGCCTCGATGCGAAGCAGGATCTTGTAGGCCCCGTCGGCCTGGACCGGCAGCCTTGCCGGGTCGGGGCCGGGCAGCACGAGATGGCCCGTCGGCGGCAGGATCCGCTCGAAGCGCTCCAGCAGCGTCCAGCGCCGTTGCAGCGCGCGCTGTTCCGGCGGCAGGGTGGCCTCGGTGAGCAGGTCGTCCTCGCTGGGCTCCGGGTCGCCCGGCAGCACCACTTCCCAACGGCCGCGCAGGCTACCGCTGCCGTTGTACTGGATCGTCGCCGTCGACGCCGGCGGTACCTGTCCGCGCTGCAGCGCCAGCACCGTGGGTGTGGGGCCGGGCACGTTGAAGCTCAGCCGGACGTCCATCAGGGCCAGCGGCGAGCGCGCGCCGCCGCCGGCCATGCGGCAGGTCACCACCACGAAGCGCTCGCCCGCCGCACCGACGAAACGCCGCACGTAGAAGAAGGCCGAGTTCTGACCCGCCTGCGCATCCTGGTAGGCGCGGCGGGCCACTGACGCGGGGATGGTCATGATGTCGGTGAAGTTCGCAACCCCGGCACTGCTGCTGTTGCGCGAACGGTCCAGGCTCAGCGGCAAGCGCCCATACACCGTGCCCGGGACGCAGGGGTTGGCCACCTGCACCGGCACCGGCAACTGCAAGTCGGGGTTGGCGGCCAGGAGCGCGGGCTGCAGCTCACCGCACCAGAACGCCTCGACCGCCACTTCGCCGGGGTCGAGCGCCTGGAAGGTCAGGAACACCGAGGTGCTGCCCGAGCTGCGCACGTTGACGCCGAAGGGGTTCACGCCGACGACGGCCTGCGCCGGGCCGCAGATCGCCCACGAGACCAGCAGCAACAGGAGAGTGCGGACCATGGTCGACCCCCGCGTCAGAAGAAGTTGATCGACAAGCCCGCGTCGACCCACTGGGCGCGAAACGCACTGGTCGTGGCAAACGGCGTACTGCGTTCGCTTTGGGCCTGGTAGCCGAGGCGGATGAAGACCTGGCCCGCGAGGGGCTTGGCGATCCCCATCACGCCAAAGCGTCGCGACAGTTGCAGCTGCGCCCCGCGATTGACATTGCGCGCCTCGTCCCGCGAGTCGTCGGCGCCGTCATGCGAAAGGCTTGCTTCTACGCTCCAGCGGTCGCTCGGTTGCCAGCCGACTTGCAGGGCGCCGCCCAGCGTGCGGCTGACGAGGCCGGTCTCGGTGCTGAGTTGCCGTCCACGCGACAGCGTGGCGCCCAGGCGCAGCTTGTCGCCGAAGGACCAGTTGACCGAGCCCTGGTGGGCGAGGCGATGGAAGTCGGCCTGTTCGCGGCCGACCTGCCGGTTGTCGACGCTCGAGCGCGTGAGTCCGTAGGCAATCGACCCCGGCCCCAGGCCCCACGACAGCGTAAGCTGCCGGGACAGGCTCAACTGGTCGGGCCGGTGGGTCGCGGCGATGCCCGAGTTCAGCGTGTCCGGCGCGTTGACGGCGCGCTGGTGCGTGCGTTGAAGGTTCCAGGCCAGGGCAGGCCACGCGGCGGAGGGCCGGTCCTTGTCGCCCATCCAGGCCGGCAGCGGCAGGTTCAGCGCCAGCGAGCCGTCGTCGGTGCGCGTGCGCAGGATGTTCGCCACGCGCGCGAGGTTGTCCACCCGCGTACCCGCCTGGAGTTGCGCCGACGCGCCGCCGACCGCGGCTTGCAGACCCAGCCGTGTGGCTTCCTGATCGGGCGCCACCTGTGCGGCGGCCGTGCGGTACAGCGGCGCGGCGCGCTCGTGCTTCAAGTGCAGCGCCACATCCAGAACCTGTCCCATGAACTCGGCCTGCTTGAGCGCCTGCCACTGCACCGATGCGCTGAGCGCGTTGCGGGTCACCGGCTCCACCGGCCGCAGCTCGGCGTCCACCGCGAGCGTCGGATCGAACGGGTTGTTGAAGCGCGATCGCGCCAGCAGCAGTTCACCGCTCAGGCGCCCGCTGGCGAGCGCGCCGGCGAGGCGCAGGCCCAGCCCGCGGCTTTGCTCCGCATCGGGCACCGCGCCCGCGTTGAACGCCGCCTCGGGCAAGATCGACGCATCGAGCAGGCTCAGTTCCGCGCGCAGTGCCCCCGGCCTGGACGCCACCAATTCGACGCCCAGACTCAGCAGGTGGACACGGTGCCGGTCCTCGTCCAGGCCACTGAGATCGTCCCAGCCGACGACGCCGCTACCGCGCAGCGCATGCAACGTGAGATCGAAGCGTTCGCCCAGGCGGCTTTGCAGCCCCACGCCGCGGCTGCCGAAGCCTTGCGCGAGCAAGGCGTTGTTGCCGGCGCTGAGGTGGCCGAGTTCGAGCTTGTGGCCACCCAGCCCGATCGCGACGCGATAGTCCGCGAGGTCGACCTTCGGGGCTCGCGCGCCCTGCGCGCTGAAGCGCAGTGCCTTGCCCCGATGGCTGTTGCCGACGACGTTGAATCCGGCCTCCCAGGTCGTGTCGCCGCGCGTGCCCTTCCAATCCATGCCGGCAGCCAACGCGGCATCACCATGTTCGCCACGGGGCGTCAACGGCCGGCCGTCGCTGCGACGTTCGCCAGCCCGCCCTTCGCCCTGGAGGCTCAGCCGCGGCGTGAGTTCGCTAGACTCGAAACCGCCGCGGGTGAGCACCTTCAGCGGTAGGCGCACGATCTCGGACCAGCTCTCGCCGTCGTAAACCGTGAGCTCGCCCTGCCCGGGCGCCCACGCGGTCGCCAGCGGCCGGATCTCGAGCACCCCAGGCGCCGCCAGCCGCACCAGGGCCGTGACGTCGCTCGTGCCTGCGAACACGCGCCACTGCCGCCACTGTGCCTGCTGGGCCGCGTCGATGCGCAGCGTCAATGTCTCGTCCGGCGCGACCCAGCGTTCGCCGAAGTCGGCCTGCGGCGCCTGGGCCGCCACCGCGCCGACGCACAGGCCCACGCAGGCGGCCAGGGCACGTTGCGGCAACCCCTTGCGGCGGGTCGCGCCAGAGAGCGTGTTGAGCGTGCGCACGGTGCCCGCCGCCCATCAGTTGATCGGGAACTTGTAGACCTTGCGCTGCCAGGTGTCCCGCGCGCCGGCGTTCTTGTCCAGGACCCAGCCGACGTCGCTCGACGCGCGCTCATGGTCGTGCTGGACCTTGGTCATGCCCTCGGGTTTGGTGGGGCCGGTTGCGCCGGTGACGAAGTTCCTGCACCGATCCTCGGCACCAGCGAAGTCGCGCTTCCACTCCCAGCCGACGATGCCGTCGCAATCGGCCGAGCGCGGTGATCCGTCGTGCTTGTCGCAACGGATGCCGCGGTCGTTGTGTACCTTGTCGCCGTCGAAGCCCTCCGGACAGCTGACGCCCAGACTCGCGTCGCCGACGTAGGGCGGGATCGGGCGGCCCTCCGGGAAGGTGAACTCGTGGACGGTCGCCACGAACTTGTCGAGTCCGTTCGGATTCGCCTCCTGCCTGAGTTCCGAGACCACCTTCTGCCAGGGTGTCGTCACGATCGGCAAGGCGGTGGGCGCCGTCTGGTCCCTGACGCGTCTGTCCGGCAGCGGCCCCGGCACCGGCACCGTCGCCGTCAACACGCACTGGTCCAGGGCTGCGCCGCCGTTCACCAGGTTGTACGCAGGGGGGCAGATCGCGTCCCGCTGATAGGGGATCACCTTGCGGCAGACGAGCTTCTTGTTGCCGTGGCTGATGAGAGCCGAGAAGCCGCTCGGGCAGCGTACGCCCTGCTGCTCGCCAGCGCGCGCGGCGGAACCAGCGAGGCCGAACGCCAGGGCAGCGACAAGGGTGATGCAAGCGTTGTTCATCGTAGACCTCGCTGGATGGGTGAGCGATCAGTTGCGAGCCGGGAACGCGTAGACCTTGCGCTGCCAGGTGTCGCGAGCGCCGGCGTTCTTGTCCAGGATCCAGCCCGCGTCGTTTCGAGCGCGATCGGCGTCGTGCTGCACCTTGGTCATGCCCTGGGGCTTGGTCGGGCCGTGGCTGCCGGTGCCCATCGGAACGCAGCGGTCCTCGCTGCCGACATGGTCCCGCTCCCAGCGCCAACCCAAGGCCACCGGTCCGGCCGCGATGCCATCGCAATCGGCCGGCTTCGGAGAGCCGTCGAGCTTGTCGCAGCGGATGCCGCGGTCGTTGAACACCTTGTCGCCGTCGTAGCCTGAGGGGCACGACACGCCGTTGCGTGCATCGCCAGGGCCATACATCGCGCCTTCAGGAAAGGCGTACTCGGTGCGCGTGGCGACGAACTTGTCGGGTCCCGCGGCGGAGACCACGCGCGTGAACTCGGAGGGCGCAGGTTGGCCCAGGCCCGGGGGCGACATCTGGGACGGCGTCTTGCTTCCGGTCATCACGGCCAGGCACTGGTCGGCGCCGCTGGGCTCCATGACCACGTTCGCGCTGTTGGTGCTGATGGGAACGGTGACCGACCCCGACGGACTGAGCCCTGACACGGCCTTCGTGCTGACCACGATGGGCGAGCAGATCGACGCCAGCTCGTAGCGCGCGGTCTTGACGCAGACGAGCTTCTTGTTGCCGTTGCTGATGACGGCATCGAACCCGCTCGGGCATTTCACGCCCTGTTGCTCACCAGCGTGCGCGACCGGTGCCCCCAAGGCGAGCGCGGCAGGGACCGAGACGAGGATCAGCAGTCGTTTCATGGAGCTCTCCTTGAGCGATCGACCGGATGGAGTGAAGGGCTTGCGCGCCACGCGGTCCTGGCGCGAGTCCGTGACCGAGAGGCCACGGGACGCAGGTTCTCAGCCTTGCGTCAATGAACCGTCACTGCGGGGCTTGGCAGAGGCGGGTTGGCGGCCCCACGGGCCCGCCCCGCCCCGATGCAGCATCAGCGTGCCGCCGGCCCTGGTCTCAGGCGCGGCACCAGCTCATCGGCGTGGTCACAGGTCGCCAGAAGGCGCGCCACTTGCTCGAACGGTGGTGCCTTGCCAGGGTCCTCGCCCGGTTCTTCGGCCATCGAGCGCAGCGCGCGCTGCGCGAGGTGCCGGATCGCCGCGTCGGACACGTCATCCGGCGCTGCCAGCACGGCGCGCAACACGCCGGCGGCTTCGACACGATGCCCGGCATCGCGCAGCCACTCGCCGATGAAGATGCCCAGATAGAGCTGGTCTTCGCTCCACCCTCGCTCGTACGCAGTGCGCGCCGCGACCAGCAGGTCTCGGAGGCCCTGATCGCGCTGGCCGCGCCGGCAGGCGGCCAGCGCGAGGTAGTAGCCGGCCTTGAATGCAAAGGTCGCCATGCCCTCGGCGACGCAGCGCTCCTGCACGCGCTCGAGGTGCTTGCGGCCGGTATCCAGTTCGTTCAGTTCGATGCAGGCCACGCCGAGCCAGAACTCCGCCATGAGGGCGATGGCCGCCAGCCCGTGCCGGGAGGCATGTTGCAGCGCGGACTCGGCGGCGTGCCGGGCCTCTGACCAAGCCAGCTCGGTGGCGTGGATCTGGGCGATGTTCATCAGGCCGCGCGCCACGCCCTGGTGGTTGCCCAGTTGCCGGTAGCCAGTCAGTGCCTGCTCGGCGCAGTGCAGCGCGCGCGGCGTATCGCCTTGGTACGACGCCACCAGCGCCAGGCTGTTCCAGGCCGCGGCGGCGCCTCGCGCATCGCCCGCCTCGAGGTCGATGTCGCGAATGCGTTCGAACCAGCCGCGCGCCTCGTCCCATCGACCCAGCGCCATGGCGCAGCCGCCCATCGTCGAGGTGCACAGCCTGATCAGCGTGTGGTCGCCACGCGACTGCGCCACCTCCATCGCGTCGAGGGTCAGCGGCCGGGCTAGTTCGGCGGCGTTGCTGCGGACCAGGAAGTGGGCCAGGTTGGCGCGCAGGTGCGCCAACGGCAAGTTGCTGGACTCTGAAGGCGGCAGCGCGTCGACCATCCGCTGCAGGTGGCTGCAGGCCATCGCATAGCGGCCGCGGACCTCGAAGTAGATCCGCCAGGTGGGCAGCATGCGCCGCGCCAGATCGTGCCGCCCGGTGCCGGCCGCGTGTTGCCAGGCGCGCTGGAGGTTGGCCAGCTCCGGTTCCATCTCGCGCGACAGCGCCTGGCCATCGTCGAGATGGCGGTCAAGCGTGGCCTCCAGCATGCCCGCGAAGTACTCGGCATGGCGGTCGTCGCGCGCCACCGGCGCCTGGCCGTCGTGCGTCGCGCGGGCCGCCATGTCGGCCGCCACCAACGGGTGCATGGCAAAGCGCCCCGACCCATCGATTGCGAGCAGGCTCTTGTCCACCAGTGCCGCCAGCAGGGGCAAGGGTGCGTCGGCCACCCGCCGTGCCGCGGCGGCCGTGAAGCCCCCGCTGAAGACGCCAAGCGCGAGCAGCACGTCCTGCTCGCGCGGCGGCAGCAAGGTCCATGAGCGGTCGAGCACCGCGCGCACGCTGCGGTGCTCGGGGCGTGCGGGCGGCTGGCGCGACGCCGGGTCGCGTTCGAGCAGGTCGACCGATTGGCGCAGATCGCGAGCAATCTGCTCGGGTGGCATCAGGCGCACCCAACTGGCCGCGAGTTCGATCGCCAAGGGCAAGCCGCCAACCGCATCCACGATCTCGACCACCGCGTCGATGTGCCGCCCGAGGTCGAAGCCGGCGACCATCGAACGGGCACGCAGTCCGAACAGCTGCACCGCGTCGAAGGCGGTGGCCGCTTCGGCGTCGCGGCTGTCCTCGTCGGGGCAGGCGAGGCCGTCCAGTGGCAGCAGCTGCTCGCCGTCCAGGCCGAGCGGTCGGCGCGACGTGAGCAACAGCGTGAGCGTTGGCACCGCCGACAGCAGACCGCCGAGAAGGTCCCGCAGCTCGTCGACCAGATGCTCCGCGTTGTCGAACACCAGCAGGCGAGGCGCGTCACCCAGCGCTGGCGCAAGTTGCGCCACGGCGTCCTTCGCCTCGTTCAGATCGACACCCAGCCGCTGCGCGATGCGTGGCGCCACGCCGTCGATCGCCCGCAGATCCTGCAGGTCGATCCATGTCGCGGGCCGATCGACCTCGGTCAAAGCCTGACGCGCCAGGCTGCTCTTGCCGACGCCCCCCGGCCCCACGAGAGTGTGAAGCCCGGCAACACCGTTGAGCCGGCGTGCCAGTTCGGCGCGCTCGATGCGGCGCCCCACGAACGCGCGGGCGTCGACGGGAGCAGTCGTGGCGGCGGCGGGTGGCGCCGGCGCGAGCGACGCGGCGACAGCCTGCACCGCCTGCGAGGGTTCGATGCCGAGTTCGCGTGCCAGGCGTTCGCGGTATTGCTCGACCTGCTTCTCGGCCTCGTGGTGGCGCCCCAGCTCGCGCAGCGATTCGACCAGGCGCATCAGCGCAAGTTCGTCGAACGGGTCCGCTTCGATCAGGGCTTGCGCCAGCGCGATGCACTCGCCGGGCGCACCGGCTGCACGACCGAGGCGCGCAAGCATCGCGTCGCGCCACACGCCGGCCAGCGCGATGCGCTCGATCTCGACCCACTCCTGCAGCGCCGGGAAGCCCTCGAACCCCATGCCAGCAAGCAGGGCGCCTGGA
Organism: Aquincola sp.; assembly: GCA_022841885.1. Lineage (GTDB taxonomy): Bacteria > Pseudomonadota > Gammaproteobacteria > Burkholderiales > Burkholderiaceae_C > CADEEN01. The sequence goes on from JALHQP010000017.1 coordinate 24,599, forward strand.
TTGACCGTCGGCACGGTGCCTTGAGCCGCGTCACGGCGCAGGGCCTGCACGTCGGTAGGCAGTGTCAATCGGACCCGCCGCCGCTCGGCCTCCAGCGCCTCCTCCACGCCCCAGGTCGACAACAGCGCGCGGGCACGATGCAGGTCGACTCGCAGGTTGTGCTGCGCGTCGGTGGCCGCGGCATCGGGCCAGAGCATGACCAGGAGCCGTTCGCGCGAGACCCAATCCCCTTGCAGGGCAAGAAAAGCGATGGTCCACCCCGGCAGGGTGTTGGGCAACGGATGCGAGCGGTCTGCCGACCGCCACTGGGGCGGGCCGAGTAGGTGGAGCATGGTCGCGCCCGATTGTGGGCTTCGGGCCGGCGGTTTGGCAGCTCTCGCCCCCCCCATTGACGGTCGATTGACGGGGCCTCTGCACCATGCGATCGTGCCCAAAGAGTCGCCTCCTGACGCCCCGCTGGCCAGCTTCGTGCTGCGCGTGCGCGGCCAGCCTGCACGGCTGGCGTTCGAGCTGCACAACGTGCGCACGGGCGAACGCAAGCGGTTCACCCGGCTCGCATCGCTCGTGGCCTTTCTGCACGAACAAGGGATCGCGCAGGATGGCGAACCGAACGTCCCCGGCGACACGTCCGGTTGACGCGCGCGCCGGTGTCTCATGCAACGCGGGGCTACCATCGGCCCTTCAAGCCCGGAGGCCGACGATGAACGCACCGAACGATCTGCATCCGCGCGTCGAACGCCGGCCCGTGCCCGCCACGATGCTCGACGCCCTGAAAGCGCGCTTCGGCGAGCGCTGCTCGACCGCCGCCGCGGTGCGCGACCAGCATGGCCGCGGCGAGTCGGTCTACGACGCCGCGCCGCCCGAGGCGGTGCTGTTCTGCGAATCGACCGTCGAAGTGGCTTTCGTCGTCAAGCAGGCCGCTGCGCACGGCGTGCCGGTGATCCCCTTCGGCGTCGGCTCCTCGCTCGAAGGCCACCTGCTCGCGGTGCAGGGCGGCGTCAGCGTCGACCTGTCGCGCATGAACCGCATCGTGCAGATCAATGCCGAGGACCTGACGGTCACGGTGGAGGCCGGCGTCACGCGCGAGCAGCTCAACCGCGAGATCAAGGACACGGGCCTGTTCTTCCCGATCGACCCGGGCGCCAACGCCACGCTCGGCGGCATGAGCGCCACGCGCGCCTCGGGCACGAACGCGGTGCGCTACGGCACGATGAAGGACAACGTGCTGGCGCTGACCGTCGTCTCGGCCGACGGCAGCGTGATGCGCACCGGCACGCGCGCCAAGAAGTCATCCGCCGGCTACGACCTGACGCGCCTGTTCGTCGGCAGCGAGGGCACGCTGGGCGTGATGACCGAGATCACGCTCAGGCTCTATCCGCTGCCCGAGGCGGTGAGCGCGGCCACCTGCTCCTTCCAGCGCATCGACGACGCGGTGCAGACGACGATCGAGGTCATCCAGATGGGCGTGCCGATCGCGCGCTGCGAATTGCTCGACGCCAACGCAATCCGGGCGGTCAACCGACACTCCAAGCTGACGCTGCGCGAAGCGCCGATGCTGCTGATGGAGTTCCATGGCAGCGAGGCCGGCGTGGCCGAGCAGTCGGCGACGGTGCAGGAGATCGCGCGCGGCCATGGCGGCACCGACTTCGAATGGGCGCGCACGCCCGAAGAGCGCACTCGCCTGTGGAAGGCGCGTCACGAGTCCTACTTCGCGGCGCTGCAGATGCGCCCGGGCTGCCGCTGCCAGAGCTCGGACACCTGCGTACCGATCTCGCGCCTGGCCGAATGCATCAACGAGAGCGTGGACGACGCCGAGGCCTCCGGTATCCCGTACTGGATCGTCGGCCATGTCGGTGACGGCAACTTCCATCTCTCGTACCTGATGGACCCGGACGACACGGCCGAATGCGCCCGGGTCGAGGACCTGAACGTGAAGATGGTGCAGCGCGCACTGCGGCTGGAGGGTACCTGCACCGGCGAGCATGGCATCGGCCTGCACAAGATGCCCTACCTGCTCGACGAAGCCGGCCCGGCGGCGGTGGGGACCATGCGCAGCATCAAGCGCGCGCTCGATCCGAAGAACATCATGAACCCGGGGAAGATCTTCACCCTCTGACCCGGCGCGCCACCGGTTTGCGGCATGATGCGTGCCCTTGACTTTGCAATGGGAGCGAACTTCATGGCGTCGATGCATCGGTGGTGGGCTCTGGGCGCGGTGGCGCTGGCCTTGGCGGCCTGCGGCGGCGGCGGCGGCGACAGCGGGTCGGCCGCCGTGGTGGTGCCCACGGGCGTGCGCAGCGGCGCAGCCTCGGCCGGCGCGGACGTGACCCAGGCCAACGCGATGGGTTTCGTCGGCGTGATGGCGCGCAGCGTGCTAGGGGCGGCCGATGGCAACGTGCCGGTGCTCTCGAGTGGACGCGAGTCGCCGCAGGCACGGTTGGCCGGTACGCAGGCCGCGCCGGGGCTGCTGCGTTTTGCTGCCAACACCGCGGCGCGCAGCCTGGCCCGCCCCACGTCGCGCGAACAGGCGCAGGCGGTGACGACAGAGCCGCTGCCGTGTGTGAGCGGCTCAGGCAGCGTCACGGTGAACGATGCGGACAACAACCTGCGGGTCAGCCGCGGCGACAGCTTCAGCTTCGTGTTCACGAACTGCGTGCTCGAAGTCGGCCTGCCTGCAGTGACCGGTACGCTGGCCTTCACCATCAACGCCGTCGAGCTCAATGCGCAGGAAGAACCCACGGCGCTCGACGCCACGATCACGCTGACCGGTTTTGCCGAGGCCGGCTTCGGCAGCATGAGCGGCAGCTTCCGCGTCTGGTACAGGGACGAGTCGGCCACCAGCACGCGCCAGCGCATCAGTTATCTCGACACCACGGTGATCGAAGCGGGCCAGAACCTGGTCTACCGCTTCGACGTCTACGGCGTCGCCGGCACCACGGGCGGCACGTTCGACCTCAACGGTGCGCTGACCGTCGGCGGCCAGGCCTACGCCATGTCGAGCACGCTGTTCACGCATGGCGCCGGCACCCTGCCGGCCTCGGGCGCGGTCACGCTGCGCGATGCGGCCGGCGACGCGGTGATCGTGCGTGCACGCAGCACGACGACCTTCGACCTCGAGTTCCAGGCCGCCGGTGCGGCGGCGCCGACCGTGGTCTCGGCCGGCTTGCTCTGGAGCGCCTACCGGCTCGCCAACTGAGCGAAGCCGCGGCCGCTCAGGCCTTCGGTTCGACCGCCCAGCGCTGCGTCACGTCGCCGTCGTTGTCCACGCTTTCCAGCTGGACCGGGAAGCCCCACAGGCGCGCGACATGCCGCAGCACCTCCTGCGCCGAGTCGTCGAGCGGCCGGCTGTTGTGCTGGGTGTGGCGCAGCGTCAGTGCGCGGTCGCCGCGAACGTTGACGTTCCAGACCTGGATGTTCGGTTCGCGCGAACCGAGGTCGTACTGGCGTGACAGCGCCTCGCGCACGCGGCGGTAGCCGGCGTCGTCGTGGATCGCGCTGACCTCGAGCTCCTCGTCGTCCTCGTCGTCGGTGATCGCGAACAGGCGCAGCTCGCGCATCAGCTTCGGGCTCAGGAACTGGCCGACGAAGCTCTCGTCCTTGAAGTTGCGCATCGCGTGGTCCAACGCCGGCAGCCAGGGTTTGCCGGCGAGGTCCGGGAACCACTCGCGGTCCTCCGCCGTGGGCTGCTCGCAAATGCGCTTGAGGTCCGTGTACATCGCGAAGCCGAGCGCGTAGGGGTTCAGGCCCGAGTAGCCGCGGTCGCCTACGCGCGGCTGGTAGATCACGTTGGTGTGCGACTTCAGCCACTCGATCATCACGCCGTCGGTGAGGAAGCCGTCGTCGTACATGGTGTTGAGCAGGCGGTGGTGCCAGAAGGTGGCCCAGCCTTCGTTCATCACCTGGGTCTGGCGCTGCGGATAGAAGTACTGCGACACCTTGCGCACGATGCGCACGATCTCGCGCTGCCAGGGCTCGAGCAGCGGCGCGTTCTTCTCCATGAAGTACAGGATGTTCTCCTGCGGCTCCTCGGGGAAGCGCTTGGCCGCGGCCGCTGCATCCGGCTTGTCGGCGCGGCGCGGCAGCGTGCGCCACAGGTCGTTGACCTGTTGCTGGGCATAGTTCTCACGGTCCTTGCGCTCGGCCAGCTCCTGCGCCAGCGACTTGCGGCTCGGCCGGCGGTAGCGGTCGACACCGTGGTTCATCAGCGCGTGGCAGCTGTCGAGCAGTTCCTCCACCGCGTCGATGCCGTGCTTCTCCTCGCAGGCGGCGACGTAGTTCTTGGCATAGACCAGGTAGTCGATGATCGACGACGCATCGGTCCACATGCGGAACAGGTAGTTGCCCTTGAAGAAGCTGTTGTGCCCGTAGGCGGCATGCGCGATCACGAGCGCCTGCATCGCCATCGTGTTCTCCTCCATCAGGTAGCTGATGCAGGGGTCGGAGTTGATGACGATCTCGTAGGCCAGGCCCATCGCGCCACGCTTGTAGTTCTTCTCGTTGGAGATGAACTCCTTGCCGTAGCTCCAGTGGCGGTAGTTCACCGGCATGCCCACCGACGCGTAGGCATCCATCATCTGCTCGGCGGTGATGATCTCGAGCTGGTTCGGGTAGGTGTCCAGGCCGTAGCGGCGGGCGGTGTCGCGGATCACCTCGTGGTAGCGCTCGATCAGCTCGAAGCTCCAGTCGCTCGGGCCGGGCAGCGGTTCGGACGGGCGTCGGCTCGGCGGCAGCGGGTGCATCAGCGGCTCGGGCATCGTGGACCTGCGCGTCATGCGGCCTTGGATTGCGTGCCCTCTTTCTTGAAGAGGTCGCGGAACACCGGGTAGATCTGGTTCGCCTCGGTCGCCTTGCGCATCGCGAAGTGCCGCTGGGTCTCGAGCAGCTGCGTGTACTCCTGCCACAGGTTCTGCTCTTCCTCGGCCACCTGAACGTAGGCGTAGTAGCGGCACAGCGGCAGGATCTTCTGGTCGAGCAGCTCGCGGCAGCGCCCGCTGTCGTGGTGCCAGTTGTCGCCGTCGCTGGCCTGGGCGCCGTAGATGTTCCACTCGCTCGGGCTGTAGCGCGCGCGGATCACCTCTTCCATCAACACGAGCGCCGAGGACACCACGGTGCCGCCGGTCTCGGTGGCGTGGAAGAAGTTCTGCTCGTCCACCTCGGCCGCCTGCGTGTGGTGGCGGATGAAGACGATGTCGATCTTGTCGTAGTGCCGCGTCAGGAACAGGTAGAGCAGGATGAAGAAGCGCTTGGCAAGGTCCTTGCGGCCCTCGTCCATCGAGCCCGACACGTCCATCAGGCAGAACATCACGGCCTTGCTGGTCGGCACCGGCACCCTGACCCGGTTGCGAAAGCGCAGGTCGATCGGGTCCAGGTACGGGATGCGGGCGATGCGCGCGCGCAACTCCTCGATGCGCTCCTTCAGCGCCGTGATCTTCAGCCCCGACGCCGCGTCGCCCACCGGGGCGTCGCGCAGCAGGGCCTCGAGCTCGGCCTCGAGCTCACGCAGCTCGTGGCGCGAGTTGGCACCAATCGCGATGCGGCGCCCGATCGCGCCGCGCATCGAACGCACCACGTGCAGGTTGTTCGGCGTGCCATCGCTCGAGAAGCCGGCACGGTGGCTCTTCCACTCAGGCACCTCGGCGAGCTGGGTGCGGATCAGGTGCGGCAGCGCGAGGTCCTCGAAGAAGACCTGCATGAATTCTTCCTTCGACAGCGAGAAGACGAAGTCGTCCTCGCCCTCGCCGGAATCGCTGGCCTGGCCCTTGCCACTGCCCCCGCCCTTGCCGCCCTTGGGGCGCTCGATGCGGTCGCCCCGGATGTACTCGCGGTTGCCCGGATGCACCACCTCGCGCACGCCGCCCTGGCCGTGGTGGAACACCGGCTCGGAGATGTCCTTCTTCGGAATCGTGATGTCCTCGCCGCGCTCGATGTCGCGGATGCCGCGACCGTCGATCGCCCGCTTGACCGCTTCCTTGATCTGGTCCTTGTAGCGGCGCAGGAAGCGCTCGCGGTTGCCCACCGACTTGTTCTTGCCGGCGAGGCGTCGGTCGATGATCTGCTGCAACATCTACCCCCCCCGTTGCGCCTTCGGCGCTCCCCCCCAGGAGGGCGCCGCCAGCGGACCGGCGAAGCCGGATCCGCGGCGTCCGCTGGGCATGCGCGCGAAACCGCTCATCAGCTGCTCTTCCTCACGCGCAGGTACCACTCGCACAGCAGGCGCACCTGCTTGTGCGTGTAGCCCTTGGCCACCATGCGCGTGACGAAGTCCTCGTGCTTCTTGGCCTCGTCGGCGCTGGCCTTGGCGTTGAAGCTGATCACCGGCAGCAGTTCCTCGGTGTTCGAGAACATCTTCTTCTCGATCACCGTGCGCAGCTTCTCGTAGCTGGTCCAGTTCGGGTTCTTGCCCTGGTTGCCGGCACGCGCGCGCAGCACGAAGTTGACGATCTCGTTGCGGAAGTCCTTCGGGTTGGCGATGCCGGCCGGCTTCTCGATCTTCTCCAGTTCCGCGTTGAGCGCCTGGCGGTCGAAGACCTCGCCGGTGTCGGTGTCGCGGTACTCGTGGTCCTGGATCCAGTAGTCGGCGTAGGTGACGTAACGGTCGAAGATGTTCTGGCCGTACTCGGAGTAGCTCTCCAGGTAGGCGGTCTGGATCTCCTTGCCGATGAATTCGGCGTAGCGCGGCGCCAGCAACTCCTTGATGAAGCCGACGTACTTGTCCTCGGTCTCCTTCGGGAACTGCTCGCGCTCGATCTGCTGCTCGAGCACGTACATCAGGTGCACCGGGTTGGCCGCCACCTCGGTCGAGTCGAAGTTGAAGACCTTGGAGATGATCTTGAAGGCGAAGCGCGTCGAGATGCCGCTCATGCCCTCGTCGACGCCGGCGTAGTCGCGGTACTCCTGGTAGCTCTTGGCGCGCGGGTCGGTGTCCTTCAGGTTCTCGCCGTCGTAGATCTGCATCTTCGAGTACAGCGAGCTGTTCTCGGGCTCCTTCAGGCGCGTCAGCACCGCGAACTGGCTCATCATCTTCAGCGTGCCCGGCGCGCACTTGGCTTCACTCAGCGAGGAGTTGCGGATCAGCTTCTCGTAGATCTTCACCTCTTCGGACACGCGCAGGCAGTACGGCACCTTGACGATGTAGATGCGATCCAGGAACGCTTCGTTGTTCTTGTTGTTGCGGAAGGCCTTCCACTCGCTTTCGTTGCTGTGCGCCAGCACGATGCCGTCGAACGGGATCGCGCCGAAGCCTTCAGTGCCTTTGTAGTTGTTCTCCTGCGTGGCCGTCAGCAGCGGGTGCAGCACCTTGATCGGCGCCTTGAACATCTCGACGAACTCGAGCAGGCCCTGGTTGGCCAGGCACAGGCCGCCGGAGTAGCTGTACGCGTCCGGGTCGTCCTGGGCGTAGGTCTCGAGCTTGCGGATGTCGACCTTGCCGACCAGCGACGAGATGTCCTGGTTGTTCTCGTCGCCCGGTTCGGTCTTGGCCACGCCGACCTGCTTGAGGATCGACGGGAAGCGCTTGACCACCTTGAACTTGCGGATGTCACCGCCGTACTCCTCCAGGCGCTTGACGGCCCAGGGGCTCAGCACGCGCTGCAGGTAACGCTGCGGGATGCCGTACTCCTTCTCGAGGATCGGCCCATCCTCGGCGGCACTGAACAGCCCGAGCGGCGACTCGTTCACCGGCGAGCCCTTGATCGCGTAGAAGGGCACGTCCTGCATCAGCTGCTTCAGGCGCTCGGCGATCGAACTCTTGCCGCCGCCCACCGGGCCCAGCAGGTAGAGGATCTGCTTCTTCTCTTCCAGGCCCTGGGCTGCATGGCGGAAGTAGGACACGACCTGCTCGATCGAATCCTCCATGCCGTAGAACTCGGCGAAGGCCGGGTAGATCTTCATCACCTTGTTGGCGAAGATCCGTGACAGCCGCGGATCGTTGCGGGTGTCCAGCATCTGCGGCTCGCCGATGGCCTTGAGCATGCGCTCGGCCGCAGTGGCGTAGGCCAGCGGGTTCTTCTTGCACTCGGCGAGGTAGTCCTCGAGCGAGAGTTCCTCTTCGCGCGTGCGCTCGTAGCGTTGTGCGAAGCTGGCGATGACGTCCATGCACGGACCTCCTTGACGGTTCGGCCTTCGCGCAGGAGGCAAGCAAGACGCTTGCCGACCGGCAGGAGAGGCTGGGAAGTTCTGATGCAGTCCCGGCTGTACGGGCCCAGGCGGCATCAGAGCTTTCCGGTCAGAGGCTCATGGACGCTGTGTCGATGTCTCGAGTCTGCTCCCAGCATCGCACCGCGTCGCGCTATCGATGGCGTGAAATGCACGGGCAACTGCCAGCATTTCACGTCCATCGACAACGCGCCATCACGGGTCGACGCCGACAGCTTGTTTTTAGCACGACTGAGTCGCGCCGGGGCTTGGGAGTTCCTGAGCGGGGCGCTCAGCCGTCGATCAAGGCCGGGTTCCAGGCATGTACCTGCTGGCGCTGCGCGCCCAGGCCCTCGATGCCCAGCGTCATCACGTCGCCGGCCTTCAGGTACACAGGGTTGGGCTTGACGCCCATGCCCACCCCCGGCGGCGTGCCGGTGGTGATCAGGTCCCCCGGATACAGGGTCATGAAGCGGCTCAGGTAACTGACCAGGAAGGCCGCGCCGAAGATCATGGTCTTGGTGTTGCCGGTCTGGAAGCGCTTGCCGTTCACGTCCAGCCACATGGAGAGGTTCTGGATGTCCGCGATCTCGTCCTTCGTGACCATCCAGGGGCCGATCGGGCCGAAGGTGTCGCAGCCCTTGCCCTTGTCCCACTGCGAACCGCCGCGGTCGACCTGGTACTCGCGCTCGGACACGTCGTTGACGACGCAGTAGCCGGCCACGTGCTTCAGCGCGTCGGCTTCGCTGACGTAACGCGTCTTGCTGCCGATCACGATGCCAAGTTCCACCTCCCAGTCGCCCTTGACCGAGCCCTGCGGCAGCACCACGTCGTCGTTGCAGCCGACGATGCAGCTGGTGGCCTTGGTGAAGACCACCGGCTCCTTGGGCACCGGCAGGTTCGATTCGGCGGCGTGGTCGCTGTAGTTCAGACCGATCGCGACGAACTTGCCGATGCCGGTCCAGGGCACGCCGATGCGGCCCGGGTTCTCGACCACCGGCAGCTTGGCGACGTCGATCGCCGCCAGCGCGGCCAGGCCGGCCGGCGTCAGGTGCTTGGGCGCGAGGTCGCCGACCAGGCCCGACAGGTCCCGTACCCGGCCCTGCGCATCGAGCAGCGCCGGTTTCTCCTGGCCCTTGGGGCCGACTCGCATCAGTTTCATCGTCGCTTTCCTTGGTTGTAGAGAGTCTAGAGGGACCAGCCACCGTCGACCAGCGCCGCGGTGCCCGTGGTGAACCGAGATTCGTCGCTCGCCAAGTAGACCGCCATGGCGGCGATCTCCTCGGCGGTGCCCAGGCGTCCCATCGGCTGGCGGCCGATGAACATCGCCTCGACCTGTTCGTACGATTGTCCCGACTTCGCGGAAAGCGCCGTCATGCGATCGCGCAGCGAGGGCGACTCCACCGTACCGGGACAAATGGCGTTGCAGCGCACGCCGTCCTTGATGAAGTCGAGCGCCACGCTCTTGGTCAAGCCGATCACCGCCGCCTTGGTGGCGCCGTAGACGAAACGGTTGGCCGCCGCCTTGATGCTGCTGGCCCCCGAGGCGATGTTGACGATGCTGCCGTTGCCGCGGGACCGCATGCCCGGCAGGAAGGCCTTGATGGTGCGGTACATGCTGCGCACGTTGAGGTTGAAGGCAAAGTCCCACTCCTCCTCGGTGCAGTCGAGCACCGTGCCGTGGTGTACGAAGCCGGCGGCGTTGAACAGAACGTCCACGCCGGGGTGGCGACGTGCCGCATCGGCGATGGCCGCGGCGTCCAGCGCATCGAGCTTCTCGATCGTGATGCCTGGCTGGCCCTTCAGGCCCGCCAGCAACTCCAACTTGAGGTCGGTGGCGATCACCTTCGCGCCCTCGCGCGCGAAGGCCTCGGCGGTGGCGCGGCCGATGCCTTGGCCGGCGGCGGTGACGAAGGCGGTTTTTCTTGCAAGTCGTTGGCTCATGGGGAGGTGCTTTCTTTCTACAGTAGTGCGGGCAGGCCCAGGCGGCCGCTCCACGATCGGAATTGTTCGGCCAGGCCCGGCTCGATGGGAATGCCGTCGCGCGAACGCTGCGCTGCGACGGCGATCTCGGGGTCGCCCGGCATCAGCGGCGCACCCGGCTCGGCGGCCAGGTCGCGCGCCATCGCCTCGAGTTGCGCGGCAAACGCCGCACCGCCGGCAAAGCGCTCGGGGTCGAGCGCGATGAAGAACGAACCCATGCGGCGCGGCTGGTCGAGCGCGCCGAACATCTTCGGGATGTGCGGGCCATACGGATTGCCGAGCAGCGGGCCGCACAGCAGGTCCACCACCAGCGCGAGGGCGTAACCCTTGTGGCCGTAGTCGTGGCCGCCCAGCGGCGTCACCGCCACGGCCGCCTGCGCGTCGGTGGTCGGCCGGCCCTGGGCGTCGACGGCCGTGTCGGGCGGCAACGGGTGGCCCTCGCGGCGCGCGTTGCGCACGCGGTTGAACGGGATCGAGGTGGTGGCCATATCCAGGCACACCGGCTCGCCGCCCTCGCGCGGGAAGGAGAACGAGATCGGGTTGGTGCCCTGGAACGCGCGGGTGCCGAGGTGCGGTACGGCCACGCTGTCGGCGTGCGTCACCGCGAAGCCGATGCAGCCCTCGCGCGCCGCGGCGCGGGTGTACAGCCCGATCGCACCGCAATGCGAGGCGTTGCGCACGCCGACGGCGCCGACGCCCTGCTCGCGCGCGATCGCCACCGCCTCGGCCATCGCCCGGTGCGCCACGACGATGCCGTGCCCCTGATCGGCCTCGACCAGCGCGGTGCCGGGGCCGGTGCGCTGCACCACGAGCGCCGGGCGGGCACGGACCGTGCCGTTGGCCAGTCGCTCCAGGTAGTGCGGCAGCAGCGACACGCCATGCGAGTCGATGCCCCACAGGCTGGTCTGCACCAGGCTGTCCGCCAGCAGCGCGGCGTCGGCGTCGTTCATGCCGGCGCCGGCGAAGCAGCGTGTGGCCCAGTCGCTCAGGGCCGCGGCGGGCACGGGAGTCGCGTCGTCGCGGGTCGGTTGCTGACTCATTGCGTGAACTTCTCCAAAGTGGCCGCGACGCCCTGCGAGGCCAATGCATCCAGCGCGCGCGCCAGCGGTGCGACCAGGCCCTGCGCGTCGGCCAGGTCGCCGAAGACGGGTGCAAAGCGGACAAAGATGGCCGCGCGCTCTTGCGCCGTGGGCCGTGCCATCGCCGCGGCCTGCAGCGCGGCGAGGGGGGCGGCCAGCGGGTCGTCGAGCGGGTAGCTGCGGCCGGCCTCGTCGTGGCCGCGCAGATGGGTGCACCAGGCCGCGAGCGCGAGCACCAGGTGCTCGATCGGCGCGCCGGCCGCGAGCCGCTCGCGCACCGTGCCGAGCCAGCGCTGCGGCAGCTTCTGCGAGCCATCCATCGCGATCTGCGCGCAGCGGTGCGCGAGCGCGGGGTTCGCGAAACGCTGCAGCAGCTGCGCGCGGTAGGCCGCGAGGTCGAAGCCGGGCAGCTCGGCGGCGACCGTGGGGGCCACCTCGTCGCGCAGCAGGGCGTCGATGAAGCGCGCCAGCGCGGGCTGGGCGACCGCACGATCGACCGTGTCCCAGCCGGCCTGCACGCCGAGGTAGGCGATCGCCGAATGCGCGCCGTTGAGCAGACGCAGCTTGAGCTTCTCGAACGGTTCTGCGCGCGCGACGAACTGCGCACCGCCGGCGCGCCAGTCGGGCCGGCCGCTGGCGAAGCGGTCCTCGACCGCCCAGGCGAGGAAGGGCTCGGCCACCACTGCCCCCGCGTCGTGCACACCACCGAGCGCGGCCTCGGCCTGCGCCAGGTCGGCGGCGACCGTGCGCGGCACGATGCGGTCTACCATGCTGTTCGGGAAGCGGCAGTCGCGCTCGATCCAGCGCGCCAGCCCCGAGCTGACCCGCTCCGCGAAGGCGATCACCAGGCCGTGCAGCGTGTCGCCGTTGGCGGGCAGGTTGTCGAGCGACAGCAGGGTCAGCGGCGGCGCCCCGTCGGCGCGCCGCCGCGCCAGGCCGTGCACCAGGAAGCCGATCGCGCTGCGCGGCGCCTCGGGGTGGGACAGGTCATGCACGATGTCCGGGTGGTCGAAGCGCAGCGCGCGCGTCGCCGGGTCGTGGTAATAGCCCTTCTCGGTGACGGTGAGGCTGACGATGCGCGTCGCGGCACTCGCGATGCGTTCGAGCACGGCGCCCGGCTCCTCGGGCGCCACCAGCACCTCGAGCACCGAGCCGATCACGCGCACGCGCGTGCCTGCCGCGTCGCGCAGCGTCAGCGCGTACAGGCCTTGCTGCGGCTCCAGCGCGTCGCGCACGTCGGCGTGGCGCAGCGACACGCCGGTGATGCCCCAGTCCATCGCCTCGCCGGCGTCGAGCGCGTCGTCGTTGATCGCCGCCAGGTGCGCACGCGCGAACGCGCCGAGGCCCAGGTGCACGATGCCGCGCTTGAGCGCCACGCGGTCGAACGCCGGCCGGCGCACGGCGGCAGGCAGCGAGGCCAGCCGCGAAGAGTCGAGGCGTTCGCTCATCGCGGCGGCACGGTCCACAAATAGAGACGCGACAGCTTCTCGCGCCCATAGAGCTTGTCGGGCACCTCGACCGTCACCATGCGGTCGGGCTTCCAGTCGCCCATGTCCCAGTCGTGCGAGACGATGCGCGTGCCGGGCTTCAGGGCCAGCAGGCGTGGCTTGAGCTGCAGGTTGACCTCGGGCAGCAGGTACATCGTGATCACCGTGGCCTGCGACAGGTCGGTCGCGAACAGGTCCTGCACGCGGAACTCCACCCGGTCGGCCACGCCAGCGCGGCGCGCGTTGTCGCGGCTTTGCGCCACCAGGTCGGGCACGATCTCGACCCCCAGGCCGCGCGCGCCGAAATGCCGGGCCGCGACGATCACGATGCGGCCGTCGCCCGAGCCGAGGTCGATCACGAAGTCGCCCGCCTTCACGTCGGCGAGCTTCAACATCTCGCGCGTCACGTGGTCGGGCGTGACCACGAAGGGCACGTCCGTGTCCTGTGCCGTGGCGCCGCCCGCGCACAGCGCGAGCACCATGGCGCGGATGGCGTTCGAGCTCACCAGTGCCACAGCGTGCCGTCGTGTTGCAGCCGGTTCACCGGCAGGTAGGCGCGCTGGTAGGGATACTTGGCCGCCAGCGCCTCGTCGATGGTCACGCCGTGGCCCGGCACCTCGCCCGGGTGCATGAAGCCGTCCTTGAACGTGTAGGCGTGCGGGAACACCGCGTCGGTCTCGTCGCTGTGGCGCATGTACTCCTGGATGCCGAAGTTGGGCACCCAGAGGTCGAAGTGCAGCGCCGCGCCCATGCACACCGGCGACAGGTCGGTCGCGCCGTGGCTGCCGGTGCGCACCTGGTACAGCGAAGCGAGGTCGGCGATGCGGCGCAGGTGCGTGATGCCGCCGGCATGCACGACCGTCGTGCGGATGTAGTCGATCAGCTGGTTTTCGATCAGGTCCTTGCAGTCCCAGATGGTGTTGAAGATCTCGCCCACCGCCAGGGGCGTGGTGGTGTGCTGGCGGATCAGGCGAAAGGCCTCCTGGTTCTCGGCCGGCGTCGCGTCTTCCATCCAGAACAGACGGTACGGCTCCAGGTCCTTGCCCAGGCGCCCGGCCTCGATCGGCGTCAGGCGGTGGTGCACGTCGTGCAACAGGTGGATGTCGTCGCCAACCGCGCTGCGCACGGCGTCGAACAGCTTGGGCGTGTGGCGCAGGTACTTGCCGGTGTCCCAGTCGTGCTCGGGCGGCAGGCCGATCTCCGCCGGCTCGTACTGCATCTTGCCGCGGCCCACGCCGTAGACCTTCTCCAGCCCCGGCACGCCGCTCTGCGCGCGGATGGCCTTGTAGCCCATCGCCTTGTAGCGCAGCACCTCCTGCACCGTGGACTCGATGTCGCGCCCGTTGGCGTGGCCGTAGACCATCACGCCGTTGCGGCTGGCGCCGCCGAGCAGCTGGTACAGCGGCAGGCCGGCGGCCTTGGCCTTGAGGTCCCACAGCGCCGTGTCGACGGCCGAGATGGCGCTCATCGTCACCGGGCCACGGCGCCAGTAGGCACCGCGGTACAGGTACTGCCAGATGTCCTCGATCTGGTGCGCGTCGCGGCCGATCAGGCAGGGGATGACGTGGTCGGTGAGGTAGCTGGCCACCGACAGCTCGCGGCCGTTGAGCGAGGCGTCGCCCAGGCCGGTGAGGCCCTGGTCGGTCTCGATCTTCAGGGTCACGAAGTTGCGGCCGGGGCTGCAGACGATGACCTTGGCGCTGGTGATCTTCATGTGGCTGAACGTTTGGTGACCCAGACCCCGGAACCCAATTCGGTACTGCGGTCGAAGTACAAACCGCCACCCCGGACCCCCTCCAACCCCCGCAAGGAGCTCATGCAATGAACGACCCCCGCCCGGCCCGCCTGACCGCCGCCGACTTCCACCCCGAGGTGATGAAGCTGTTCGACCAGTACGTGCACGGTTTCATCGACCGGCGCAGCTTCCTGGACAAGAGCGCGCGCTACGCGGCGGCCAGCGGCACCACGGCGGTGGGCCTGCTGGCGGCGCTGAGCCCGGACTTCGCCTTCGGCCAGAAGGTCGCGCCGAGCGACGCGCGCATCAAGACGGAGCGGATCGAGATCGCGTCGCCCGCCGGCCACGGCAAGATCCATGCGCTGGTCGCGCGCCCGGCCAGCGCCGCCGGCGCGCTGCCGGTGGTGCTGGTGGTGCACGAGAACCGGGGCCTGAACCCGCACATCGAGGACATCGCGCGCCGCCTCGCGGTGGACAACTTCATCGCCGTCGCGCCCGACCTGCTCACGTCGCAAGGCGGCTACCCCGGCGACGAGGACAAGGCGCGCGAAGCCTTCTCGAAGGTCGACCAGGCCAAGGCGCGCGAGGACTTCGTCGCCGCGGCGAACCACAGCCGCACGATCGCCGGCGGCAACGGCAGGCTCGGTGCCACGGGCTTTTGCTACGGCGGCGGCATCGTGAACCTGCTCGCCACGCGGGTGCCCGAACTGGCGGCCGGCGTGCCCTTCTACGGCGCCGCGGCGCCGGCGGCCGACGTGCCCAAGATCAAGGCCGAGATGTTCGTCGTCTACGCCGAGAACGACGAGCGCATCAACGCGATGTGGCCCGGCTACGAAGCGGCGCTGAAGGCCGCGGGCACCAAGTACAGCGTGCAGGTGTTTCCGGGCACGCAGCATGGCTTCAACAACGACACCACGCCGCGCTACGACGAGAAGGCGGCGCAGCAGGCGTGGGCCCGGACTCTGGCGCTGTTCAACCGCACGTTGCGGGCTTAGATCTTTTCTCGTGCGCAGGTCGGCGCGGGCCGAGGCACAGGCCGGCCCCCGTCCGCGCTTCGATGCGGCGCCCCTCGCTGCGCGAGGGGTTCCCTGCGGTGCTCGGCTGCGCGGGTGTCCTCGACAACTCGGCCCCGGGTACAGGGCCTCAGACACGTCGAGTCCAGGGGCTTCGCCCCCGCCCGCTCCGCCTCCGCTCCTCGGCGTCGCATAGGCGCGCAGCCGGGGGCCGGCCTGCGCCTCGGCGAGCAACGATGTTGGCCACGCGCACAGCCAAACGCTCGCGAGGCTATCCAAGTTAGAACTGGACAAAGTGGTAGTCACTCGTTTCCATCTGGGTGCTTGAGAACCCTGCGTCTTTGCGCATGGCGACGACAACTGCGCTGTAGGCGCTCTTCAAGTCGGACTGGCTAACTGAACCCGAACTTGCAGCGTGCAGAACCTGCAACTCGATGAATCGGTTGAGTGCTGTTAGCACCTGATCAGAGGCCCAAAGCCATGCGGCTGCATGCGCCGCATGAAAGCGCTCCTTCCCGACAGGCCCCTGGTCGTGGCCAGCGATAAACACTCGCAGCGCAGCACACATTTCCTCGTAGACACGACGCCGGCGCTCTACAACCTGTCCCTCGGCCGACAGCGCGGCCTTCACGCGCTCCAGCTCAGCCGTGTGCTGCGCTTTGACTGTCTCGACTGTCTCGGTCAGGTGAGCGAGATCTTCCTTGGACGCCGCGTTGCTGCCCTTCGCGCTTGCGTAGGAAGCCAGATAGCCACGAAAGAGCAACCCTGCAACGAGCAGCCCGGCAAGACTCAGACACGACAGAACGAGTGCAATCACCTCCATGACCGCGTCTCGCGTGGTCGACGGTTCACATCACCGTCCCAAACGCCCGCAGTGGGCCACTGCTGCCGCAAAGCCGCAGGCGGGCACCCGGCGTAGCGCCTATGCGGCGCCGAGCAGCGCAGCCGGAGCGGGCGGGCGCGAAGCGCCTGAGTTCGACGTGTCTGAGGCCCCGTACCCGGGGCCGAGTTGTCGAACTCACCCGCAGAGGCGAGCAGCGCAGGGCAGCCTGAGCGAAGCGAAGGCCGCCGCATCGAAGCGAAGCCGGGTGCCCGCCTGCGGCTTTGCTCGCGCCGATGCCCGCACGCAACAAACACCAACATCACATCACCGCCCCAAGCTGCCAAGGCACGAACTCGTTCTGCCCATAACCATGCAGCTCGCTCTTGGTCTTGCGGCCCGAGGCGGTGTCGAGGATCAGGCGGAAGATGCGTTCGCCGCAGGCGTCCACCGAGTCCGAGCCTTCGACGATGCCGCCGCAGTCGAGGTCGATGTCGTCCTCCTGCTTGCGCCAGAGCGCGCTGTTGGTCGAGAACTTCAGTGACGGGCTCGGCGCGCAGCCGTAGGCCGAGCCGCGGCCGGTGGTGAAGCAGATCATGTTCGCCCCACCGGCCACCTGGCCGGTCGCGCTGACGGGGTCGTAGCCTGGCGTGTCCATGAAGACCAGACCACGCGCGAGCGCGGGTTGGGCGAACTCGAGCACGTCGACCAGGTTCGTGGTGCCGCTCTTGGCGATGGCGCCCAGGCTCTTCTCGAGGATGGTCGTCAACCCGCCGGCCTTGTTGCCGGCCGAGGGGTTGTTGTCCATGCGCATGCCGTTGCGCGCGGTGTACTGCTCCCACCAGCGAATGCGTGTCAGCAGTCGCTCGGCCACCTCGCGGCTCACCGCGCGCCGCGTCAGCAGGTGCTCGCCGCCGTAGACCTCGGGCGTTTCGGACAGGATGCCGGTGCCGCCGTTTCGAACCAGCCGGTCGATGGCCGCGCCGAGCGCCGGGTTGGCGCTGATGCCCGAGTAGCCGTCGCTGCCGCCGCACTGCAGGCCCACCGTGATGTGGCTCGCAGGCACCGGCTGGCGCCTGACCTTGTTCGCTTCCGGCAGCAGCTGCTTGATCAGCTCGACGCCGCGCGCCACCGTCTTGGCCGTGCCGCCCGTGTCCTGGATGTTGAAGGTGACCATGCGGGCGCCTTCCTGCAGCCCTTCCTGCGCCACCAGGCCCTGGATCTGGTTCGTCTCGCAGCCCAGGCCGACCACCAGCACGGCGTGGAAGTTCGGGTGCTTGGCATAACCACCCAGCGTGCGGCGCAGCACGCGCAGCTCCTCGCCCTCGCTGTCGGTGGCGCAGCCCATGCCGTGCGTGAGCGCGACGACGCCATCGACGTTCGGGAACGGCGCCAGCATCTCGGGATGGATGTCGCGCCGGAACTGGTCGGCGATCGCGCGCGCGGCGGTGGCCGAGCAGTTCACGCTCGTCAGCACGCCGATGTAGTTGCGCGTGGCGATGCGGCCGTCGGCGCGCACGATGCCGTCGAAGGTGACCGGCGGGTTGGCGTAGGCGGTGGGCTTGACGCCGGCGCCCGGCTCGTGCGTGCGCGCGAAGTCGGCGAACTCGAGGTTGTGCGTATGCACATGCTGGCCCGGCGCGATGGCCTGCGTCGCGTGGCCGATGATCTGGTCGTAGCGGCGCACGTCCTCGCCGGCGGCGATGGCCTTCGTCGCGATCTTGTGGCCCGGCGGCACCAGGCCGGTGACGGTGATGCCTTCCTCGGCGATCACCGTGCCGCCGAGCAGTTGGGTACGCGCGATCACGACGTTGTCGCGCGGGTGGATGCGGATGACGGGACTGCTCATGACGGTGTTCTCACTTCTGAATGCGGCGCCGGTCGATCGTGCGCCGCTCGATCTCTTCCCAGCGCCAGGCGATGCCCAGGCCCGGCACGTCGGGCGCGACGGCGTGGCCGCCCTCGATCACGAGGCGGCTGTCGGCCACCGCGTCGAGCTGCGGGATGTACTCGACCCAGCGCGCAGCCGGCACCGCGGCGGTCAGGCTGGCGTGCAGTTCCATCAGGAAGTGCGGCGCCAGCGCGAGGTTGTGGCACTCGGCCAGGTGCGCCACCTTGAGCCACGGCGTGATGCCGCCGATGCGCGCGACGTCCACCTGCACGATCGAGCACGCGCCGCGCTGGATGTAGTCGACAAACTGGCCGGCCGAGTACAGCGACTCGCCGACGGCGATCGGCACGGCGCTGGCCGCGGCCAGGCGTGCATGGCCGTCGAGGTCGTCGGCCGGCAGCGGCTCCTCGAACCAGGCGATGCCGAGGTCGGCATAGGCCGCCGCACGGCGCAGCGCTTCGCTGAGCGTGAAGCACTGGTTGGCGTCGACCATGATCTCGAAGCGGTCACCGACTGCTTTGCGCACGGCCGCGAGGCGCGCCGCGTCGTCGGCCACCCGCTGCAAGCCCACCTTGACCTTGGCGCCCGCAAAGCCGGCCTCCTTCGCCGCCACGGTCTCGCGCACGATGGTGTCGGTGGGCAGGTGCAGCCAGCCGCCTTCGGTGGTGTAGACGGGCGTGCGCTGCTTCGCGCCGCCGGCCGCCTTCCACAGCGGCTGGCCGTCGCGCTTGCAGCGCCAGTCCCACAGCGCGGTGTCGATCGCTGCGAGCGCCAGGCTGGTGATCGCGCCGACGCTGGTGGCGTGGGTGGCGAACAGCAGGTCGCGCCAGATGGCTTCCACGCACGCCGGGTCGCGCCCGATCAGGCGCGGCGCCAGGTGCTCGGCGAGCAGCGCAGTGACCGACGAGCCGCCGGTGCCGATGGTGTAGCTGTAGCCGACCCCCTCGCCGCCGTCGTCGCAGGTGATCCGCACCATCGGCGTCTCCTGCACGACGAAGCTCTGGATCGCGTCGCTGCGCGGCACCGGGGGCGGCAGGTCGATGCGCCAGACATCGACCGCAACGATCTTGGACATGGCCTACAGCCCCATGGTCCTCGGCAGCCACAGCACGATCTGCGGCACGTAGGTCAACACGATCAGGCTGAACAGCAGCGGGAACAGCCACGGCAGGATGGCCATCGTCGTTCGTTCGACGCTCAACTTGGCCACGCGCGCGAGCACGAACAGCACCATGCCCATCGGCGGGTGGAGCAGGCCGATCATCAGGTTGAGCACCATCACCAGGCCGAAGTGCACCGGGTCGACACCCAGCTGCGTGGCGATCGGCAGCAGCAGCGGCACCAGGATCGTGATCGCCGCGGTCGGCTCGAGGAAGCAGCCGACGAACAGCATCAGCAGGTTGGCCAGCAGCAGGAAGACCCAGGCCTCCGTGGTGAAGGCCAGCACCCACTGCGCCAGCGCCGCGGTGACGCCGGTGGCGGTGAGCATCCAGCCGAAGATCGACGCCGCGGCGACGATGATCATCACCGTGGCCGTGGTCTCGACCGTGTCGAGGCTGACCTTGACGAACATCTTCAGGCTCATCGTGCGGTACCACACCAGGCCCAGGAACAGGGCCCAGGCGCTGGCCGCGATCGCGCCCTCGGTCGGCGTGAACAGGCCCGTGGTCATCCCGCCGATCAGCAGCACCGGGGTCATGATCGGCAACACCGCCTGCCACTTGAAGTAGCGGTCGCAGGCGAACAGCGACACCACGGCCCCCAGCACCACCGCGCGTGCCGGCAGGCCGGCGTCGTTGACCAGGGAGTAGGTGGCGAGCGGCCACACGATCACGACCGCCAGTTCGATCAGTGCACGGCCGACGCGCGAGGCCGAGAACTTGACGTCGCCGCCCCAACCGTTCTTGTGCGCGAAGTAGGCCACCGTGATCATCATCAGGATCGCCATCAGCACGCCGGGCAGGATGCCGGCCAGGAACAGCGCACCGACCGACACGTTGGCCATCATCGCGTAGATCACGAAGGGCAGGCTGGGCGGGATGATCGGCCCGAGCGTGGCGCTGGCCGCCGTGACGCCGACCGCGAACTCGGTGGCATAGCCATGGTCCTTCATGGCCTTGATCTCGACCGTGCCCAGGCCGGCCGCGTCGGCAATCGCGGTGCCGCTCATGCCGGCGAAGATGACCGAGCCGACCACGTTGACGTGGCCCAGCCCGCCCTTCAACCAACCCACCAGCGCGAGCGCGAAGTTGTAGATGCGGTTGGTGACGCCGGCGTTGTTCATCAGGTTGCCGGCCAGGATGAAGAAGGGCACCGCGAGCAGCGGGAAGCTGTCGATGCCGCCGATCATGCGGTGCACCACCGCGAACGGCGGCAGGTCGCCGCTGACCAGGATGTAGACCAGCGACGAGCCGGCCATCGCGATGGCCACCGGCACGCCGCCGGCCATCAGGAACAGGAAGATGATCTTGAGCATGGCCTGGATCTAGCGGTCGGTCATGTGCGATTCGGGCCGCTCGAGCACGCTGTAGCCGCGCTGCCAGTGCACCTTGGCCACCCAGACTGAGCGCAGAGCCATCGCGGCGAAGCCGAACAGCACCGCGCTGTAGACGATGTTCATCGGCAGGTCGACGATGGTCATCTGGTAGTTGCCCATCTTCTGCATCATCTGCACCGTATAGACGGTCATCGACGCGTAGAAGGCGATGCGGATCGCGTCCACCGCCAGCGCCAGGCCGCGCCCCGCCTTGGCCGGCAGGTAGCGATAGAGGAAGTCGACCTGGATGTGGTTGTTCTTGGCCACCCCGATCGAGGCGCCGACGAAGACGACCCCGATCAGCAGGTAGCGCGCGATCTCCTCGGTCCAGGAGGCCGAGTCGTTGAGGAAGTAGCGCGTGAAGAACTGCGTGAACACGACGCCGCCCAGGGCCCAGAACAGCAGCAGCGAGGCCCAGGCCTCGATCGGCGTTCCGGACAGGTCCACAGCCTCGTCGACGGCGTGAAACTCGCCGTCGTCGCCCATCACCTTCGGGCCGGCGTCGATGTCCATCACTTGATCGCGACGATGCGGTCGTAGTCCTTCTTGTCGAAGCCCAGCGACTCCACGGTCACCGTCTTCAGCACCGCGTCGACGAAGCTCTGGCGGTTCACGGTGTGCACGCCCAGACCCTTCTTCTTGAACTCCTCGACCAGCTCGCCCTCGCGCTTCTTGATCTGCGCGGTGGCGCGCGCCGCAGCTTCGAGCGCCACGTCGGAGAAGATCTTCTTCTCGGCGTCGGACAGCTTGCTCCAGACGTGCGGTGCCACCTGCGTGGTCAACCCGTCGACGATGTGGCCGGTCAGCATGATGTGCTTCTGAACCTCGTAGAACTTCTTGGCCTCGATCGTCGTCAGCGGGTTCTCCTGCGCATCCACGGTCTTGTTCTGCAGTGCCAGGTAGACCTCGGCAAACGCGATCGGCGTCGGGTTGGCACCGCAGGCGCGCGGCGTGGCTGTGTAGGAGGGCACGTCGGGCACGCGGATCTTCAGGCCCTTCATGCCGGCGCAGTCGGTGAACGCCGTCTGGCTGGTGGTGTGGCGCGCGCCGTAGTAGGTGTAGGCGAGGATCTGGATGCCGGTCTTGGCACGGAAGCCGTCGACCATCTCCTTGAACACATCGCTCTTGCTGTACGCGGCCTGGTGGTCGGCGTCGCGGAAGATGAACGGGTAGTAGGCGATGCCCAGGCGCGGGTACGAGCGCGCCGCGAAGCTCGGCCCGCTGATGATCATGTCCACCGTGCCGAGCTGCATGCCCTGGTTGATGTCGGTCTCCTTGCCCAGCGACGAGGCCGGGAAGACCTGGATCTCGAACTTGCCGTTGGTGCGCTTCTTGATCTCCTCGGCCGCCCACACCGACTCGGTGTGATAAGGCTCGCTGGTCTCGTAGACATGCGCCCACTTGAGCTTGGTCTGGGCCTGCGCCACGGTCGCCGGTCCTGCGAGTGCCACGACGGCGGCGGCCAGCAGGGTCTTGAACAGCATCTGTCGTTTCATCGTCTGTCTCCTGTCGTCTAGGGTCACTCGAACACCAGTTGCACCTTCGTGCTGCGCGACCGGTCGGCCGCCAGCGTGAAGGCCTCTTGCGCGCGCGCGAGCGGCAGCTGCGCGCTGATCAGCGGCCGCACGTCGGCACGCCGCGTGCGGATCGCCTGCACCGCGAGGTCGAACTCGCCGTTGGCGCGGAAGGCGCCCACGTAGTCCAGCTCGCGCGCCATCACCCGGTTGGCCGGGAAGGGCAGTTCCTCGGGCAGCGTGCCCACCTGCACGATGCGGCCGCCGCGCTCCGCGGCGGCCAGGCAGGTGGCCAGCGCCGCCGGCGCGCCGGCGGCCTCGATCGCGACATCGAAGCGGTCGTAGAGCGAGGCGGCGTCCTGGTCGCTGCGCACGCCGGCGTCGGCGCCGACCTGGCGCGCCATCGCCAGCGACCGGTCGGCGATGTCGGCCACCACCACCTCGATCGCGCCCGCCAGGCGGGCGGCGATCACGCACATGCAACCGATCGTGCCGCCGCCGGTGACCAGCACGCGCTTGCCAAGCACCCGTCCGGCGCGCTGCACCGCGTGCAGGCCCACCGACAACGGTTCGGCGCAGGCGATCTCGCCCAGCGACACGTCCGGCTCGGTCACCGGTGTCAGCTGGCGCTCGCCCATCACGAAGGTCTGCGCGAACAGGCCCTGCGCGTGCGGAAAGACGCTGGCGCTGCCGACGAAGAACATGCGCCGGCACAGATTCAAACGCCCTTCGCGGCAGCGGTCGCAGGCGCCGCAGGGGTGCGAGGGGTCGATCGCCACGCGGTCGCCGGGTCGCACGCGCGTGACCTCGGCGCCGACGGTTTCGACGACGCCGGAGGCCTCATGGCCCGGGACCAGCGGCTCGCGGATCACGAAGGCGCCGACGCGGCCGTGCTGCCAGTAATGCAGGTCCGAGCCGCAGATGCCGCCGGCGCCCAGGCGCAGGCGCACGTCGTGCGGTCCGAGCGCGCGCGGTGCCCTCGGCTCGACGCG
>JALHQP010000018.1 GCA_022841885.1 Aquincola sp.
GCGCCACCTCGCGCGTGGCGCTCGGGTAGCCGCCGCCGTCGCGCCGCTCGTGGTGCTGGCGCACGGCGGCCAGCCACTCGGCGTCGGCCACGCCCGCGGCGGCCAGCAGGTCGGCGGCCTCATCGGGATGGGCGCGCAGGCGCTCGAACTGCGTCTCGGTGGGCTTGTTGCCCTGCGTCGCCAGACGCCCCTGAAGCTCGATGATCGGCAGGTTCATCGTCAGCGCCGCACTGACCAGGCGCTGGATGTCGGCCTCGCTCCAGCCCAGGCGCGCGGCGGCCAGCGTGCAGGCCATCGCGGTGTAGAGCGAATGGGTCAGGCCGTAGACCGACAGGCGCTTCGGGTCCTGCCGCATCGCGAGGTAGATGCCGATGTCGGGGTCGCGTTGCAGTTGCGCGCGAAGCGCGCCGGCGAGTTCGGCCACGCGCTCGGGCAGGCCCGGCTCCTGCACGCTCTTGATCACGCGGTCGAGGCGCCAGATCAACTGCTCCCAATGGTCGAACACCGTGAGCTTGCGCGCCGCCGCGTCGGGCTGCGCCGCCTGCTGCAAGGCGCGCACCTCCTCGGCGTCGACATAGACTCCGCGCTCGAACAGGGTTGCGAGCTGGGCTTCGGTATCCACCACCTGGCCCTTGGCCAGCAGCAGCTTGCCGCGTTCGTCGCGCACGCCGAAGGGCAAAGGTTGCCCCACGACGACCTGCCGTTGCACCAAGCGCAGCAGCCGAAGCCCCGGGGGGTTCATGGGCGCGACTCTATGCCGCGGCGCCGTCCTGCGGTGGCAAGGCTTTCCCGATGGTCTCGCGCAGGTGCTCGGCCAGCGCACGCCGGTCGGCATGGGCCGTGCCCTCGGCGCTGAGCAGGCGCACCTCGACCGCCAGGCCGCGCGCCGCGACGATGCGCCACAGGCTCTGCACCATCGTCGTGTCGCCGAGGAACTCGACCACCGGGCTGACCGCGTGCGTGGCGTCGAAGAAGCGCAGCACCACCGGCTGCACCGGCGTGGCGGTGGCGACGGCGGCCTGCAGCAGGTTGGCGTGAAAGGGCAGCAGCGTGCGCCCGTCGCCCGTGGTGCCTTCCGGGAACACCGCCACGGTGTCGCCGGCCTTCAGCGCTTCGGCCATCTGGTGCACCACGCGCAGTGCGTCGCGCTTCTTCTCGCGCTCGATGAACAGCGTGCCGGCGCCGGCCACCAGGCGGCCGACCAGCGGCCAGTGCCTGACGTCGCTCTTGGAGACGAAGCGCGCTTCGGGAATCACGGCGTGGATGGCCGCGATGTCGAGCCAGGACACATGGTTGGCCACCAGCAGCTTGGCGCCCGGTCGCGGCGTGCCGCTCGTGTGCTGCGCCAGCCCCATGACGTGCAGCAGCTTGGCCGACCACCACCGGATGCGCTGCTGACGCGCCCGCGCGTCGAGCGACGGAAAGCGTGCCAGCACGATGGCCAGCCCGTGCAGGCCGTGCACCAACACGCGCGCCAGGCGCCAGGCGGCGCGCAGCGCGGTCATCGGTCTGGCGCGGCCGCCTCGTAGGCCACCGTGCCGGCCACCAGCGTGGCGCGCACGCGTCCGGGCAGCTCGAAGCCGCTGTGCTCGAAGGCGAAGGGGGTGTGCTTGCCCTGGCTGACCAGGGTCGCGTCGCCGACCTGCCAGCGCGCGCCAGGATCGAACACGCAGACATCGGCCACGCCGCCCTCGATCAGGCGGCCGGCGCTGGCTGCCAGCGTGCCGACGGCCGCACCGAGCACGCGCACCGGGTCGCAGGTCACGCGCGCCAGCGTCGTCGCCAGCGGCTGCTTCGCGTGTTCGCCCCAGTGCAGCGCCGCACCAAGCAGCAGCTCGAGGCCGCTCGCGCCCGGCGTGGCTTCGGCGAAAGGCAGGGTCTTCTCGTCGCTGTCCACCGGCGTGTGATCCGACACCAGCACGTCGATCGTGCCGTCAGCCAGCGCTGCGCGCAGCGCGTCGCGGTCGCGCTGCTGCCGCAGCGGCGGCGCGAGGCGGTAGGCCGAATTGAAGAAGCCGATGTCGACGTCGGTCAGGTGCAGCGAGTTGATGCTGACGTCGGCCGTCACAGGCAGACCCTCGGCCTTGGCGCGACGCAGCAGCTCGACGCCGGCCGCGCTCGACAGGCGCTCGAGGTGCACGCGAGCCCCGGTGGCACGCATCAGCTCGAAGATCGTGAACAGGGCCACCGTCTCGGCTGCCACCGGCACGCCCGACAGGCCCAGGCGCGTGGCCACCGCGCCGCTGGCCGCGACGCCCTTGCCGAGCCAGGGGTCCTGCGGCCGCAGCCACACCGTGTAGCCGAAGGTGGCGGCGTACTGCAGCGCGCGCTGCAGGGTCTGCGTGTTGACGATCGGCGCGTCGGCCTGCGAAAAGCCGACGCAGCCCGACTCGGTCAGCTCGGCCATCTCGGTCAGCGCCTCGCCGGCCAGGCCGCGCGTCAGCGCGCCGAGCGGGAAGACGCGGCAGCGCGAGAGCTTGCGGGCGCGGAACTTGAGCATCTCGACCAGGCCGGGTTCGTCGAGCGGTGGGTCGGTGTCGGGCGGGCAGACCAGGCTCGTCACGCCACCGGCCGCCGCCGCGGCCAGTTCGCTCTCGAGCATGCCCTCGTGCTCATGGCCCGGTTCGCGCAGGCGCGCGGCCAAGTCCACCAGGCCCGGCGCGACGACGCAACCGGCGGCGTCGATGCGGTGCTCGGGTTGGAAGTCGCGCGACACCTCGCCGATCGCGACGATGCGGTCGCCGGCGATCGCGAGATCACCGGTGCGGTCGAGGCCGTTGGCGGGGTCGACCAGGCGGCCGTTCTTGATCAGCAGCTTCATGCTTCGTTGCCAGCAATGGTCGACATCACCGCCATGCGCACCGCGATGCCGAAGGTGACCTGCGGCAGGATCACGCTGGCGCGGCCGTCGGCGACCGACGAGTCGATCTCGACGCCGCGGTTGATCGGCCCCGGGTGCATCACGATCGCGTCGGACTTGGCCAGCGCCATCTTCTCGGGCGTGAGGCCGAAGCGCTTGAAGTACTCGCCGGCGGACGGCAGCATCGCGCCGCTCATGCGCTCGTTCTGCAGCCGCAGCATGATGATCACGTCGGCGTCGCGGATGCCCTCGGCCATGTCGTGGCACACGCGCACACCCATGGCGGCCAGGTCACCCGGCACCAGGGTCTTGGGGCCGACGGCGCGGATGTCGGGCACGCCCAGCGTGGTCAGCGCGTGGATGTCCGAGCGCGCGACGCGCGAGTGAACGATGTCGCCGACGATGGCCACAGACAGCTGCGTGAAGTCGCCCTTGAAGTGGCGGATCGTGTACATGTCGAGCAGGCCCTGCGTCGGGTGCGCGTGGCGGCCGTCGCCGGCGTTGACCACGTGCACGTGCGGCGCCACATGCTGGGCGATCAGGAAGGGCGCACCGCTCTCGGCGTGGCGCACCACGAACATGTCGGCATGCATCGCCGACAGGTTGGCGATCGTGTCGAGCAGGCTCTCGCCCTTGGCGGTGGAGCTGCGCGCGATGTCGAGGTTGATCACGTCGGCCGACAGGCGCTTGGCCGCGATCTCGAAGGTGGTGCGGGTGCGCGTGCTGTTCTCGAAGAACAGGTTGAACACGCTCTTGCCGCGCAGCAGCGGCACCTTCTTGACGTCGCGCTCGTTGACCGAAAGAAAGGTGCCCGCGGTATCGAGCAGTTGCGTCAGCACGGCGCGCGGCAGGCCCTCGATCGACAGCAGATGGATCAGCTCGCCGTGCTGGTTGAGCTGGGGGTTGCGTTTGGACAGCATCAGGCCGCCTGCCCGACGGCGAAACTGAAGCGGCCGGTGTCGTCACGCGCCAGCGACAGGCGTTGGCCCGGCGCCAGGCTGACCCGGGCGGCGGCGAACGCGGCCTCGATCGGCAGCTCGCGGCCGCCGCGGTCCACCAGCACCGCCAGCGTCACGCTGGCCGGGCGGCCGAAGTCGTAGAGCTCGTTGACCACCGCGCGGATCGTGCGCCCGGTGTAGAGCACGTCGTCGATCAGTACGATGTGGCTGCCGTCGATCTCGAACGGCAGCTTGGTCGTCCCCGAGTCCGTGGCCAGGCCACGCTCGCCGAAGTCGTCGCGGTGCAGCGCACTGGTGATGGTGCCGGCCTCCACGGCCAGGCCCAGGTCGGCTTGCAGGCGCGCGGCCAGCCAGGCGCCACCGGACCAGATGCCGACCAGGGCCGCATCGGGCCGCTCGGCCAGCAACCGGCGCACGCCGTCGCGCAGCGCGACGTACAGCGCCTCGGCGTCGAGGGTCAGGGTGGATGTCATGGGTCGGTGCTCGATTCGCGCAGGTACTGTTCGAGGATCAGCGCCGCCGCGGCGGCATCGGCGTCGGCGGCGCCCAGGGCATGGGCTTCGGTGGTCGTGTAGCGCTCGTCGACCTCGTGCACCGGAAGGCCGAAGCGGCCGGCCAGCTGGCGCGCGAAACGCTGGGCGCGGCGCGTATTGTCGTGCGGCGCGCCGTCGGGGTGGTACGGCACGCCGACCACCAGCGCGTCGGGCTGCCACTCGCGCAGCAGGCGGCCGACGGCGTCGAAGCGGGCCTCGCCTTCGGCGGCGATGGTGGTCAGCGGCGTGGCCGTGCGCGTCAAGGCATTGCCCGAAGCGACGCCGACGCGCTTGATACCGAAGTCGAAAGAAAGGAAGGACTGAAGCGCGGTGGAGCGGGCTGGCCCGCTCATGCGTGCCCCGCCTCCTGGCTCAGCATATGGGGGTCGAAGCCGAGCAGCGACAGCGCGCGGTCGTAGCGCTGGTCGATCGGCGTGTCGAAGATGATCTGCGGGTCTGCACTCACCGTCAGCCAGCCGTTGCGACCGATCTCGTCCTCCAGCTGGCCGGCGCCCCAGCCGCTGTAGCCGAGCGTGACCAGCAGCTTCTTCGGGCCGGCACCTTCGGCCAGGGCCTCGAGCACGTCCTTGCTGGTGGTCATGTCGAGCGCGCCGCCGGCGATCGCCAGCGTGCTGCTGTAGGGGCTGCCGTCCTCGGTGAGGCGTTCGTGCAACACGAAGCCGCGCTCGGTCTGCACCGGCCCGCCGAAGTAGACGGGCGAGTCGGCGATGTCCTCGCGTGTCAGGCTGAGCTCGACCTTCTCGAAAAGGTTCTTCAGCTTGATGTCGACCGGCTTGTTGATCACCAGCCCCAGCGCGCCCTTCTCGGTGTGCTCGCACAGGTAGACCACGGAGCCCGCAAAGGTCGGGTCGCCCATGCCTGGCATGGCGATCAGGAACTGGTTGGTGAGGTTGATGCGGTCGTGTCCCGCCATGAGGGTCGATTCTAAGCTTCGCCGACTAGCCAGCCGTGAGAAATTCACGCATGCTTTCGGAGCCGGCCCGCGCCGGCGGGCGGGTCGTTGGGACCCCGTTCGAGGGGAGAAGAATGAGTTTCGATCCAGAGCGCCTCAACGCGCAGTTGAGTGGCGCCCAGAGCGATCGCCTGGTGCTGCGCGCACCGTCGCTGGGCGACGCCCTCGACCTGTTCGACGCCACGCGTCACCCGGCGTTCAACGAGCACCTGATGTGGGCCCCGCCCGACAGCCTGGCCGATGTGGGCCGACGCCTGCAGCGCGTGATCGAGCGTGCCCAGGCCGGGGCCTGCGCCGCGTTCTCGGCCATCGAGCGCGCCACCGGACGCTGGGTCGCGCTGTTCCGCTTCGAGCCGCGCGAGCAGGCCAGCTGGGCCGAGCTGGGCCTGTGGTCGCACCCGGCGTTCTGGGGCGCCGGCCACGGCGAAGAGGTGACGCGGCTGGCGATCGAGCAGGCATTCTCCAAGACCGAACTCGAGGCCGTCGTGGCCTGCGCCAAGCCACAGCACAAGGTGTCGATGCGCCTGCTCGAGCGCTGCGGCCTGGAGCCGATCGGCATCGCGCCGCGCGCGCACGAGAGCGGCCACCAGGTGCCGCTGATGCAGATGCTGTTGACGCGCACGCGCTGGGCGTGGCTGCGCACCGAGTCGATCTCGGGCTGGCTGCCCGGGCCGGCGGAGGTGGCCGAGGCGCCGGCGCCGCTGCACGCCCTGCCAGGCCGACCGCACTGAGCCCGGCGCAGCCTCGTGCGAGCCGATAAGCTCGCACGATGCCCACCCTGCACGGCACCGCCAAACCGCTCGACCGCGCCCTGGTCTGGCTGCGGCGCGACCTGCGCACCGACGACCACGCGGCGCTGTACCACGCGCTGGTCGCGGCGCGCCAGGTCTGGTGCGGCTTCGTGTTCGACCGCGCGATCCTCGACGCGCTGCCGCGCGCCGACCGGCGTGTCGAGTTCATCCGCGAGAGCCTGGTCGGCGTCGACGCGCACCTGCGCTCGCTCGGGCGGCATCACGGCATCGACGGCGTGCGCCTGCTGGTACGCCATGGCCACGCCTCCGAGACCCTGCCGCGCCTGGCCGCCGAGCTCGGCGTGCAGGCCGTGTACTGCAACCACGACGACGAACCCGACGCCCTGGCGCGCGATGCCAAGGTGCGCGGCACGCTGGCCGACCAGGGCATCGCACTGCACACGAGCAAGGACCATGTGGTGTTCGAGCGCAGCGAGGTGCTGACGCAGGCCGGCACCCCGTTCTCGGTCTTCACACCCTACAAGAATGCCTGGCTGCGCAAGCTCGACGGCTTCTACCTGAGGGCCTACCCGGTGGCACGCCACGCCGCGGCGCTCTCGGCGCCGCCGCCAGGCGTGGCGACGGGTGTGCCGACGCTGGCCGAGATCGGCTTCGGGCCGACCAACTTCGCCACGCTGAAGCTGCCACCCGGCCCCGACGGCGCGGCCGAGCTGCTCGAGGACTTCCTGTCCGACCGCATCGACGACTACGCGAAAACACGCGACTTCCCGGCGGTCAAGGGGCCGAGCTACCTGTCGACCCACCTGCGCTTCGGCACGGTATCGATCCGCCGCCTGGCGCGCGAGGCATGGCAGCGCACGCAGGGCGGCTCGCGCGGCGCCGAGACCTGGCTGTCGGAGCTGGTGTGGCGCGACTTCTACCACCAGGTGCTGCATCACCATCCGCATGTGGTCGGCCACGCCTTCAAGCGCGAGTACGACGCGATCCGCTGGGAGCATGGCAAGCATGCCGACGAGCACTTCGCGGCCTGGTGCGAGGGCCGCACCGGCTACCCGCTGGTGGACGCGGCGATGGCGCAGATCAACCAGACCGGCTACATGCACAACCGGCTGCGCATGGTGGTCGCCAGTTTCCTGACCAAGGACCTCGGCCTCGACTGGCGGCGCGGGGAAGCCTACTTCGCGACGCACCTGAACGACTTCGACCTCGCCGCCAACAACGGCGGCTGGCAATGGGCGGCGTCGACCGGCTGCGACGCGCAGCCGTACTTCCGCATCTTCAACCCGGTGAGCCAGAGCGAGAAGTTCGACCCGCAGGGCAAGTTCATCCGGCGCTACCTGCCGCAGCTCGCGAAACTGCCCGACAAGCTGATCCATGCCCCCTGGCTGGCGCGTGCGGTGGACCTGGCCGCGGCAGGCATAGAACTCGGCCGCGACTACCCGCGGCCGGTCGTGGCGCACGACCTGGCGCGCCAGAAGACGCTCGAGCGCTATGCGGGGGCGAAGGCGGCTTGAGTACCGCTCAGGTGGCCTTGCCGGCCTCGGCCTGCGGCTCGTCTTCCTTCTTCTTGACGAAGATCCGCGCGGCCCAGATGCCCGCTTCGTAGAGCAGGCACATCGGCACCGCCAGCGCCAGCTGCGACACCACGTCCGGCGGCGTGATGACCGCGGCGACGATGAAGGCCACCACGATGAAGTAGCCGCGGAACTCGGCCAGCTGCTTGACCGTCACCAGCCCCACCTTGACCAGCAGGATCACGACGATCGGCACCTGGAAGGCGGCCGCGAACGCGATGTACAGGCCCAGCACCGCCTCGACGTAGGACGCGACGTCGGGCGTCGCCGCCACCGAGGCTGGTGCGAACTTCTGCAGGAAGAAGAACATCTTGTCGAGCACGAACAGCTGCACGAAGGCGATGCCCGCGTAGGCCAGCGCGCTGCCGAAGAAGATCAGCGGCAGCGCGAAGCGCTTCTCGTGCTTGTACAGGCCCGGCGCGATGAACATCCAGGCCTGGTAGATCAGCCAGGGCAGCGCGAGCAGCACGCCCGCCATGAACAGCACCTTCAGCGGGATGAAGAAGGGCGAGAACACGCCCACCGCGATCAGCTTCGCGTCGGGTGGCATGTGGGCGCGGATCGGCATCGCGAGCAGGTCGAGCAGGCCGGTCGGGCCGGGCCAGATCGCGAGCACGATCACCGCCGCAACCAGGCCGTAGATCGCATGGATCATGCGGTCGCGCAGTTCGACCAGGTGGGAGACGAAGGGCTGCTCGGTGCCCGCGAGTTCGTCTTCCTTGTCCGCCGGATCGCTCATTTGGACAGCGGCTTGGGCCGGTAGCGGGCCACGCGCGCCGCCCCGGACAAGGCCTTCGTGCGCACGCCCGCGCGCTGCTTGTACCAGGTGGGCGTCGCGCCGCGCTTCAGGCGCCAGTTCTTCTTCGGATGCTTGTACTCGGGCACCGGCGTCGACAGGTCCTGCAGTGCACCGACCGCCGTGTCAACGTCGCCCGACTTCCACTGTGTCTCGAGTTCGCTGGTGGCCGAACTGACCTCGCGGTTGACCGACTGCTCGACGTCGCGCGCCGCCGTCTCGAACTGCGACTTCATCTTCTGCAGCTCTTCGAGTTCGATCGAGCGGTTGACCTCGGCCTTGACGTCGGCCACGTAACGCTGCGCCTTGCCGAGCATGTGGCCGACCGTGCGCGCCACGCGCGGCAGCTTCTCGGGCCCGATGACGATCAGCGCCACCGCACCGATCAGTGCGATCTTGTCGAATCCGAAGTCGATCATGGGACGCGCCCGCCGCCAACGCGGGCTGGGCGGGTCAGGTCTTGGTCTTGGTTTCGACGTCCACCGTATTGGCGTCGTTCGCCTTGCCGGTGGTGACCTGCTGTTGCGGCGGCGTCGCCCCGTCGGCCGACTCGCCGCCGGCCTTCATGCCGTCCTTGAAGCCCTTGACGGCACCCCCGAGGTCGGAGCCGATGTTCTTGAGCTTCTTGGTGCCGAAGATCAGCACCACGACCAGCAGCACGATCAGCCAATGCCAGATGCTGAACGATCCCATGACGTTCTCCCGAAGGAATGAATAGGCCGGATTCTAGAGGTCAGCCCTTGGCCCACGGGCGCGGACCGCCCATGAGGTGAACATGGAGGTGCATGACCTCCTGACTGCCATCGTGCCCGGTATTGATGACATGTCGGAATCCGTTGCTGACGCCGAGTTCGCGCATCAGGCGCGGCGACAGCGCCATCATGCGCCCCAGCAACCCGGCGTGTTCGGGGCCGACGTCGGCCATCGACACGATATGGGCCTTGGGCACCATCAGCACATGCACCGGCGCCCAGGGGTGGATGTCGTGGAAGACGACCATCTCGTCGTCTTCGTACGCCTTCTTCGCCGGAATCTGGCCGGCGGCGATCTTGCAGAAGATGCAGTTCGGGTCCGTGCTCATGGCGTCAGGCCGGATGGACGGGCTGGTTGTCGTTCCACTTCAGCCAGCCCTTGACGACGCGGTAGATCGCCCAGACCCAGGCCACGAACAGGACGATGAACCCCAGGCCGAGCGCGAAGATGAGAATGAAGCCGAGCACCGACCACAGCAGGCCCCACCAGAAGGTGCGGATCTGCCAGTCGAAGTGGCTCTCGTAGACCGTGCCCGCCGCGTCCTCCTTCTTCACGTAGTTGATCACCACGCCGACGATGGCCGTGATGCCCATGAAGAAACTCAGTGCCTGCAGGATGTAGACCACGAGCGTGATCTGCTTCAGGCCCGCCAGCTGTTCCGCGCTTCTCTCGCCGTTCATCACCCACCCTCCTGTTCCCGTTGGTTGGCCTTGCGCAGCGCGAACTCCTCGAGGCCGGACTGCCCCTCGCGGCGCTCGAGCTCGGCCAGCACGTCCGCCGGCTTGAGGCCGAATTGCGCCAGCGCGATCATCGAATGGAACCACAGGTCGGCCACCTCGGCCGTGAGCCGGGCGGCGTCACCGTCCTTGGCCGCCATCACGACCTCGGTGGCTTCCTCGCCGACCTTCTTCAGGATCGCGTCCAGCCCCTTGGCCGCCAGGCGCGCGACATAACTCTTGTCCGGATCGCCGGCGCGGCGCGCCTCGATCACGGCCGCCAGGCGCGCCAGCGTGTCGTTGCCGCCGCTCATCGGTAGATCGCCTCCGGGTCCTTCAGCACCGGTTCCACCGCCTTCCACTGCCCGCCGTCGAGCTGCTGGTAGAAGCAGGAGTGGCGGCCGGTATGGCAGGCGATGCCCGGCTCGTGGCCGAGCTGCGTCACCTTCAGCAGCACCACGTCGTTGTCGCAATCGAGCCGGATGTCGTGCACCTGCTGCACATGGCCGCTCTCCTCGCCCTTGAACCAGAGCTTCGCGCGCGAGCGGCTCCAGTACACGGCGCGCCCGCTCTCGGCGGTACGCGCCAGCGCCTCGCGGTTCATGAAGGCGAACATCAGCACGTGATTGCTGCCCTGCTCCTGGGCGATCACCGGCACGAGACCGTCGCGGTCCCACTTCACGGCGTCGAGCCAGGCGGTGTCCATGCCCGGCAGTTTAGTGGGTGGCTCCCTGGAAGCCGCGCTCTTCGGCGAACCACCTCAACACTGGCAAGGTACCGGGTAGCAACGGCGTCACCGTGGCGGGCAGGTCCTGCCAGGCCATCTGCTGGCGCTCGCGCATCTCGAAGGCCCCGGTCCATTGGAAGACCTTGCAGAAGTGCAGTCGCACCAGCGCGTGCGGGTAGTCGTGCATCGTCACCTGCCAGGGCTCGGCGTGGCCGATCGTGATGCCCAGTTCCTCGTGCAGCTCACGCCGCAGCGCGGCCTCGATGCTCTCGCCCGGCTCGACCTTGCCGCCCGGGAACTCCCAGTGGCCCGCGTACACCTTGCCTTGCGGGCGCGAGGTCAGCAGGAAGCGACCATCGGGGGCGATGAGGACGCCGACCGCCACGTCGACCGGCTGGCGCTCGCCGCTCATTCGAGCCGGCGTCCGCACCAGTCGCGCGCGAACTGGTAGGCCACCCGCCCCGAGCGCGAGCCGCGCTCGAGCGCCCACACCAGCGCCTCCTTGCGCGCGGCCTGGATGCGGCCCGCATCGGCCTCGCCCAGGTTGCGCAGCCATTGCTCGACGATGACCAGGTACTCGGCCTGCGTGAACGGATAGAACGACAGCCACAGCCCGAAGCGCTCGGACAGCGAGATCTTCTCCTCCACCACCTCGCCGGGATGGACCTCGCCGTCCTCGGTGTGGGTGTAGGTCAGGTTCTCCTTCATGTACTCGGGCAGCAGGTGGCGCCGGTTGCTGGTGGCGTAGATCAGCACGTTCTCGCTGGCCTGTGCCACCGAACCGTCGAGCACCGACTTCAGGGCCTTGTAGCCCGGCTCGCCCTCGTCGAACGAGAGGTCGTCGCAGAAGATCACGAAACGCTCGGGGCGCCCGGCGATGCGCTCGACGATATCGGTCAGGTCCACCAGGTCGGCCTTGTCGACCTCGATCAGACGCAGGCCCTGCGCCGCGAATTCGTTCAGGGACGCCTTGATCAGCGAACTCTTGCCGGTGCCGCGCGCCCCGGTCAGCAGCACGTTGTTGGCCGGCCGGCCGGCGACGAACTGGCGCGTATTGGCCACCAGCCGTTCCTTCTGCGGCTCGACCTCCTTCAGCTCCGGCAGGCGGATCGTGGCCACATGCTTCACCGGCTCGATCGCGCCGACCGCCTGGCCGCGCTTGCGGTAGCGGAAGGCGGTCGATGCGCTCCAGTCGGTCGCCGCCGGCGGGTGCGGCAGCACGGTTTCCAGGCGGGCCAGCAGGGCGTCGGCGCGCGCCAGCACGGTGTCGAGGGTGGGCTTGGCTTGGGTCATGGCAGTGGATGCACCGCATTGTCGGCGACGACGAAGACCCGGTCGCCCGCCGCGCGTCGGATCGGGTGCATGCCGGTGAAGGTGCCAAAGGCGGGCAGCACGCCGGCGCGCGAACCGATGTGGAAACAGGGCAGGCGCAAGCGGTCGATACCCTGCCCGATCGTGATGCAGGGATGCTCGTGGCCGCCGAGCACATAGGCCCCCTCGCGCGGCTCGGGGTGATGGCACAGCGCCAGGCCGGGCGCGGCCGGCAGGACGAAGGGCTCGTCGACGCAGTGCACGCCCCAGGCGGGCGGCGGGTCGCCGGCGCGGTCGTCGTGGTTGCCACGCACCAGCACCAGTTCGAGTTCGGGACGCAGTTCGCGCCAGGCGGCGAAGGCCGCCAGCGTTTCCCGCGCGTGGGCATGGCGCGAATGCAGCAAGTCGCCGAGAAAGACGATGCGCCGCGCGGCGTGCGTGGCCAGCAGCGCGTCCAGCGCGTCCAGCGTGCCGCCGGTGGTCGCCTCGGGCACCGGCACGCCCAGGCGGCGGAAGCTCACGGCCTTGCCGAAGTGCGCGTCGGCCACCAGCAGCGTGCGTTCGGCCGGCCACCAGGCCGCCTTGCCGGGCAACAACTCGAGTTCGGCACCGCCGACCCGCACGCGGCTCACGACAGCGTCCGACGCCTCAGACGAACAGGCGCAGCCCCGCTTCGAGATGCTCGGTCGGGCTGCGCTTGAAGCCCGAGCGCGCGTAGCGCTGCAGGCGGCCGATCGCGAACGCGGTCAGCGCCGAGGCCTGGGCATTGCCATCGACCGTGGGTTGCGCCGAGCCGCCGGCGTCGGCGGCGGCGCGCAGGCTCTGGCGCAGCTGCGATTCGACGCGGTCGAAGAACTGGTTCATGCGCGCGATCAGGCGCTCGTGCTCGAACACCAGCGCGTCGCCGACCATCACGCGCACCATGCCCGGGTTCTTCTCGCCGAAACCGAGGACCACGCTGACGATCTTGCCCGCCTGCTGCGCGCCCGAGGGCTCGCGCTCGACGATCTGGTTGACCAGCGTAAACACGCTCGACTCGATGAACTCGATCAGGCCCTCGAACATCTGGGCCTTGCTCGCGAAGTGGCGGTACAGCGCCGCTTCGCTGACCGACAGCCGCGCGGCCAGCGCCGCGGTGGTGATGCGTTCGGCCCCCGGCTGTTCGAGCATCTGCGCCAGGGTCTGCAGGATCTGCACCCGGCGCTCGCCCGGCTTGGGGCGCTTGCGCACGCGCTCGGGCTTGGCGGACGACGGCGCGGCAATCGCCTCCTCGGCGTCCGCCTCGTCGGGCTCTTGGTGCTCTTGCGGCAGGTCGGACATCACGGCAGGCGTTTCGCTCTCAGTTCCCTCAGCGAAACGATTCTGGCACATACATACGTGGGCCTCCGGTGCAGGTAAACACCAACTTTCCGCGGCGCCGCGAGGTGTTTCGCACCCTCGCGATGGGCCAGGCGCACCCAGCGCTGCATCCACACCGTCGCCATGCCGATGCTGTGCGCCGCTTTCTGGTGCTGCAGCGTGTCTTCCACAAGCACGCAGCGCGAGGGCGGCACCTTCAGCCGCGCCGCCACCCAGCGCAGCATGCGCGTATCGGGCTTGGGCCGCAGGTGCTTGAACATCACCATGTCCTCGATCGACAGCACGCCGTCGAACATCATCCCGATGCCGAGCGAGCCGAGCACGCGCTGCGCATAGGCCTGTGGTGCATTGGTCAGCACGAACTTGCGGCCCGGCAGGCGCGCGATCGCGTCGAAGTCGTGCGGGTGCCCATGCACCCGGCCCTCCAGGCCGGGCAGCAAGTGCGTCTGGTGCAGAAAGTGCGCCGCCTTGATGCCGTGGTGGCGCACCAACCCGAGCAGCGTGGCGCCATAGCGCAGCAGGTAGGTCAGGCGCAGCGCATGGGCTTCCTCGCGGCTGACGCCCAGTTCCTCGACGATGTAGGCCGACATGCTCTCGTCGATGCCGCGAAACGACGCCACCGACGCGTTGTGCAGCGTGTTGTCGAGGTCGAAGAGCCAGACGCGGCTTTTTGTCATGGGCTTGGCAAAGGCGTGGTGGGGCTGCGGCTGGGGTGCGACCTCGGCGGGTGGCGCGAAGCGCCACCTTCCCTGCGGTGCTCAGGCTTCTGGCCCGCGGTCGAACTCGCTTCGTTCGCTTCGCTCACTGCGCTCGAACGACGCCCGCGAGTCAGTTTACGAAGCGCGTGCTGCGCACGCGCGGCCAGAAGCCCTGCGCTCCTCGGCGCCTCCCACGCACCCCAGCCGCAGCCCCACCACGCCTTTGCGGACACGCACGCTGTTCTCTTCGAACACCACGAGCGGTGCTTCGCGTTGCGGTGGGCGGTGCCCGGGGTGGGCGACCTGTGGGGCGGCGAGGAGCACAGGGTTCGGGGTCGGCGCGCGTACCCGCGCGCTTCGTGAACTGACTCGTCGCGGCTGTCCGAGCGCAGCGAACGAAGTGAGCGAAGCGAGTTCGGCGACGCGACCCCGAACCCGAGCACCGGAGCGAAGTCGGCCTGCAAGGCCGACCGCCCCAGGGGGAGCCCACCCCGGGCACCGCCCACCGCAACGCGACGCGCAATCACAAAAGAACCTCAGTGCGACCGGATCATCGTCCCGTACGCTTGATCGGTCAGGATCTCGAGCAGCATCGCGTGCGGCACCCGCCCGTCGATGATGTGCACGGCGTTGACCCCGCTCTTGGCCGCGTCGAGCGCACCGGCGATCTTCGGCAGCATGCCGCCGCTGATCGTGCCGTCGGCGAACAGCTCGTCGATGCGGCGCGCGGTCAGGTCGGTCAGCAGCTTGCCGGACTTGTCCAGCACGCCCGGCGTGTTGGTCAGCAGCATCAGCTTCTCGGCCTTGAGTACCGTGGCGAGCTTGCTGGCCACCAGGTCGGCGTTGATGTTGTAGCTCTCGTTGTTCTCGCCGAAGCCGATCGGGCTGATGACCGGGATGAACTGGTCGTCCTGCAGCGCCTTCACCACCGCGGGGTCGATCGCCGTGATCTCGCCGACCTGGCCGACGTCGTGCTCCTTGCTCGGGTCGTCCTTGTCGACCATCCTCAGCTTGTGCGCGCGGATCAGGCCGCCGTCGCGCCCGGTCAGGCCCACCGCCTTGCCGCCCACCGAGTTGATCAGGCCCACGATGTCCTGCTGCACCTCGCCGGCCAGCACCCACTCGACGACCTCCATCGTCTCCTCGTCGGTGACGCGCATGCCCTGGATGAAGGTGCCCTTCTTGCCCAGGCGGTTCAGTGCCTCGTCGATCTGAGGCCCTCCGCCGTGCACGACGATCGGGTTCATGCCGACCAGCTTGAGCAGCACCACGTCCTCGGCGAAGTCCTGCTGCAGCGCCGGATCGGTCATCGCGTTGCCGCCGTACTTGATCACCAGGGTCTTGCCGTGGAACTTGCGGATGTAGGGCAGCGCCTGGGCCAGGATCTCGGCCTTCTCGCGCGGGGCGACCTGGCTCACATCAACGGCGAGGTGGTGGGTGGCGCTGGACATGGCAACTCCGTCGCGAAGGGTGTCGAGGATTGTAAGAAGCGCCACTACGCAGCCGTGCGCTGGCCGGTGAGCCGGCCACTTGCTGCGATATGCAGGCGCCAGAGGAAGTCGTGCAGGGACTTGACCTTGCCCCGGTGGCAAGCTTGACGATATCGCCGCGGACGCCGCACAAGGGCGGGTTCGATGAAACCCGCCGACGCCGTGACATTTTGCTGCGCCTTCGATTGAACCTCGGCACTTCGGCGGGGTCTGTAGCCATCGCGCTTGCGCCGCAACATTCGACTTCAAGCAATATCCGCTAAAGTCACTCCTCAATGCGACTGTCACTGCGTTCTTTGCTGATCTGGCTGATGGTTCTGGCGCTGCCCATCCAGGCAGTCGCCGCCGCCGGCATGCAGCACTGTGGCGCGACCCATCGTCTGATGCAGGCCGGATCGAC
This sequence comes from Aquincola sp., assembly GCA_022841885.1. Classification (GTDB taxonomy): domain Bacteria; phylum Pseudomonadota; class Gammaproteobacteria; order Burkholderiales; family Burkholderiaceae_C; genus CADEEN01. Next base: position 15,902 of record JALHQP010000018.1, read on the forward strand.
CGCGGCAGTTGCATTGGACGGCCACGATCCGGTCCATGAGGCAGTGCCGCACGTGCACGCCGACGCCGATGCCGGGCTGGATATCGAGGTCAGTGTCGGCGCTCCGTCGGACGCGGGATTGAACTCCACGGCACTGGGCGACGACTTCACGTGCAGCGCCTGCGCGAACTGCTGTTCCGCTGTTGCTTTGCCCGTGAACCCGGTGCGACTGGCTGCACCCCCCGTCGAGGCCCACGCCGCTGCGCGGCCGGCCACGAACATCGATTCCTTCATGCCGGGCGGCCTCGAGCGCCCGCCCCGCCCCGTCCTCGCTTGAGGAGCTAAGGGCCCCTTTCGTGCACGCGCGGCCATGCGCCGCGTGACACGGTCGCAGGCCTGAAAGTTTCCTCCGATGCCGTCGACTGTCCGCTAGACGCGGGCAACGCCTTCGATGTGTCCATGCGAGGACTTGATGATTCCACCGACCTTCCTTGGGCTTGCAGCCCTGGCCGCGGGACTTGCGGCTGGCACTGCGGCCCATGCCCAGGGCGCGCCGGCACCCAGCCGGCCCGACCCGCTGAACCCGGGCGCCGCCGTGCCCGCCGCGACCCACACCAGCGCGCTGGCGCGCTACCGCAGCGCCGCTGAGGTCAAGGTCGGCTCCTGGCGCGACGCCAACGATGCGGTGACCCGCATCGGCGGCTGGCGCGTCTACGCCCGCGAGGCCGCGCAACCCGACGCCGCTCCGGCGCCCGCACCGGCGGCATCGCCACCGCCTGGCGGCTCGGTCCGGCCATGAGGGCGCACACCATGGCCCTCGGCAAGGCCATACCCCATCGGCGAGGCCTGCGCCTTCTGATCGGCGCGGGATCGGCCGTGCTGCTGGCCGGTTGCGCCTCGTTCAGCGCCAACGGTGGCTTCTCGGCCGTCGAGCAGACGACCCGGGAGCGAATCGGCAAGGACGTGCGCTGGGTGCGCTCCGAGGGCGACCAGGCGGCCATCGATCGGCGCGTGAGCGAACTGCTGGCCAAGCCGCTGTCGGTGGACGACGCGGTCCAGCTCGCGCTGCTCAACAACCGCGGGCTGCAGGCTTCGTTCCACGAACTCGGCATCTCGGAGGCCGACCTGGTGCAGGCCGGCCGCCTGCCGAACCCGGGTTTCAGCTTCGGACGGACGACCCAGGGCGACGAGATCGAACTCGAACGCGGGCTGCACCTGAACCTGGCGCGCCTGCTGGCGCTGCCGCTGATGCGGCAGGTCGAGTCGCGCCGTTTCGCCCAGGCCCAAGGCATGGCGGCGCTCGGCGTGCTGTCGCTCGCGGCCGAGACGCGCAAGGCCTGGGTCCAGGCCGTCGCGGCGCAGGAGTCGGCGCGCTACAGCGCGCAGGTGATGCAAGCCGCCGAGGCCAGTGCCGAGCTGGCGCGGCGCATGGCCCAGGTCGGCAACTTCAACAAGCTCCAGCAGGCACGCGAGCAGTCGTTCTACGCCGATGCGGCGCTCAACCTCGCGAAAGCGCAGCAAGCGCAACTGTCCGCGCGCGAGCGGCTGACGCGGCTGCTCGGCCTGTGGGGCGCGCAGGCGGCCTACCGCCTGCCGGAGCGCCTGCCCGACCTGCCGCCCGGCCCGAAGGACCTGCCGGACATCGAGCGCCTGGCCCTGTCGCAGCGGCTCGACGTGCAAGGGGCCCGGCTGTTCACCGAGCAGACGGCGCGCAACCTCGGGCTCACGCGCACGACACGCTTCGTCAACGTGCTCGAGCTCGGGCTGGTGCGCAACAGCTCGAACGAGGAACCGACGCAAAAGGGCTGGGAGATCGGCTTCGAGATCCCGCTCTTCGACTGGGGTGGCGCGCGCGTGGCCAAGGCCGAAGCGATCTACATGCAGGCCGTGCACCGCGCAGCGGAAACCGCGATCAATGCGCGTTCCGAAGTGCGCGAGGCGTACGGCGCCTACCGCTCGGCGTGGGACATCGCCAAGCACCACCGCGACGAGATCGTGCCGCTCAGGCAGCGCATCGCCGAGGAGAACCTGCTGCGCTACAACGGCATGCTGATCGGCGTGTTCGAGCTGCTCGCCGATGCGCGCTCGCAGATCGCCAGCGTCAACGCGGCGCTCGACGCGCAGCGCGACTTCTGGCTCGCGCAGGCCGACCTCGACATGGCCCTGGTGGGCAAGCCGAGCCTGGCCGCCGCCTCTGCCGTCACCGCCACGTCCGCCGAGTCCGGCGGTGGCGGCCACTGAACCCCGAGGATCACACGATGGTTTCCCGACGCAACTTTATCGGCGGTGCCGGTGCGGTCACCGCCGCGGTGAGCGCCGCCGCGGTCAGCAAGGTGGCGATGGCCGCGCTGCCCGAGCCGGTCATCCAGACCACGCCCGACACGATGCCGCCGCTGGTGCCCAGCACGGGCCGCCCCTACAACCCGGTGGTCACGCTCAACGGCTGGACCTGCCCCTGGCGCATGAACAACGGGGTCAAGGAGTTCCACCTCGTGGCCGAGCCGGTGGTGCGCGAGATGGCCCCCGGCTTCAAGGCCCACCTGTGGGGCTACAACGGCCAGAGCCCGGGGCCGACCATCGAGGTGGTCGAAGGCGACCGGGTGCGCCTGTTCGTCACCAACAAGCTCGGCGAGCTGACCAGCATCCACTGGCATGGCCAGCGCCTGCCCAACGGCATGGACGGCGTGACGGGCCTGAACCAGCCGGGCATCCCGCCGGGCAAGACCTACGTCTACGAGTTCGTCGCTCGGCGGCCCGGCACCTTCATGTACCACCCGCACGCCGACGAGATGGTGCAGATGGCGATGGGGATGATGGGTTTCTGGGTCACGCATCCGAAGGGCAAGCACGCGCTGATCGACGAGGTCGACCGCGACTTCTGTTTCCTGCTCAATGCCTACGACATCGATCCCGGCGCCGCCACGCCGAAGATCATGACGATGCTCGACTTCAACCTGTGGAGCTGGAACAGCCGCATCTTCCCGGGCATCGACAGCCTGAACGTGCGGCACATGGACAAGGTGCGCCTGCGCATCGGCAACCTGACCATGACCAACCACCCGATCCACCTGCACGGCCACGAATTCCTCGTCACCGGCACCGACGGCGGGCCGACGCCGAAGTCGAGCCGCCAGTACGAGGTCACCGCCGACATCGCGGTGGGCCAGATGCGCCAACTCGACTTCCTTGCCGACGAGGAGGGCGACTGGGCCTTCCACTGCCACAAGAGCCACCACACGATGAACGCGATGGGGCACGACGTGCCGACCATGATCGGCGTCGACCACCGCGGCGTGGCGCGGCAGATCACCAAGCTCATCCCCGATTACATGGTGATGGGCGAGCGCGGCATGAAGGACATGACCGAGATGGAGATGCCGCTGCCCGACAACACCGCGGCCATGATGACCGGCACCGGCCCCTTCGGCGCGGTCGGCATGGGCGGCATGTTCAGCGTCGTCAAGGTGCGCAAGGACCAGAAGCGCGGCGACTACGCCGACCCGGGTTGGTACAAGCATCCGCCCGGCACCGTGGCCTACGAGTTCACCGGCGCGCTGCCCGAACCGGCGCGCTTCAAGTCCGAGGGCACCGGCTCGATGCCGGTCCTCGCGCGTCCGGCCCAGGACGTTCAAGTCAAGGTTCGCAAGCCCAGTGGCGGCCATGGCAGCCACTGAGTCCCGCCGCCTTCACCGTCACCTCAACGCCCCGAAAGGCACCCCCATGCAGCACAGCAAACGCAACCTCCTGATCGCCGCGTCGGCCGCCCTCCTTGGCGCAGCCACGATCGTGCGCGCCCACACCGACAAGCCGCATGCCAGCAAGGGCGCAGTGAAGAAGGAGCAGAAGGATTGGGGCATCGCAGGCGACGCCAAGGCAGCGCGGCGAACGATCGAGGTGCGCATGCTCGACACGATGCGCTTCGTTCCCGACCGCATCGAGGTGCGGCTCGGCGAGACGATCCGCTTCAAGCACCACAACGCCGGCAAGGTGATGCACGAGTTCGTGATCGGCACGCCGCAGGAGCTCGAAGAGCACGCCGCGCTGATGCTCAAGTTCCCGAACATGGAGCACGACGAGCCGTACATGGCCCACGTCGCGCCCGGTAAGACCGAGCAGATCGTCTGGACCTTCAACCGCCCGGGCGAGTTCAAGTTCGCCTGCCTGATCGCCGGGCACTACTCCGCCGGCATGGTCGGCACCATCATCGTCAAGAAGGACGCCTCATCATGATCAAGCGAAGACAGCTGCTGGCCGCGCTGGCGGCCGTGCCCCTGGCTGTGCACGCGCAGACCAAGCCCCTGGTCGAGGTCTGGAAGAGCCCGAGCTGCGGCTGCTGCAAGGACTGGGTCGCGCACCTCGAGGCCAACGGCTTCGCGACCAAGGTCCACGACACCGGCAACACCGCGATGCGCGGCCGTCTGGGCATCCCGATGGCGCTCGGCTCCTGCCACACCGCGCTGGTGGCCGGCTATGCACTGGAGGGCCATGTGCCCGCGGCCGACGTCAAGCGCCTGCTGGCGCAGCGGCCACAGGCCGTCGGCCTGGCCGTGCCGGGCATGCCGGTCGGATCGCCCGGCATGGACGGGCCCGAGTACGGCACGCGGCGCGACCGCTACGAGGTGCTGCTGGTGCGCAAGGACGGCAACCACCGCGTGTTCGCAACCTACAACGCATGAAGGGCTCGCCACCATGAAACGAATCATCACCACCTTCCTCGCCACCCTGCTCGTCGCCGGCGCCGCGTGGGCCACCGACGCCGACGGCGAGGTGCGCCGCATCGACAAGTCACAAGCCAAGATCACGCTCAAGCACGGCGAGATCAAGTCGCTGGACATGCCACCGATGACCATGGTCTTCCGCGTCAAGGACCCGAAGTGGCTCGACCGTCTGGCCGTCGGCGACAAGGTCAGGTTCAAGGCTGTCAACGACGCCGGCACGTTCACCGTGACCGAGATCGAAGCTGCCAAGTAAGGCGCTGGACAGGCGCCGCTTGGCGCATCGACAATCGGCACTCGAACTTGGATCGAGCACGATGGCCGTCCGCCACACCATGACCTTCACTCGCAGACTGCTGCGCGACCTGGCCCGCAGCCTGATCGGCACGCTGGTACTTGCGCAGCTGGCGGTGGCCGCCTATGCCTGCCCGGCACTGGCAAGGGGAGCCGAAGGCGGTCAGGCCAACTCAGCGGCCATGGCCCTGCGCACGCCGATGGCAGACTGCGACGACGCAGTCGGCGCTATGGATTCCGGGTCCCCCGCTCTGTGCGCTGAGCACTGCAAGCAGGGCCAGCAGAGCGATCAGGTGCCGACCTTGACCGTGCCGGCGGCACTTCTCACGGTGCTGTACACGACCGAGCCTGCGCTGCCCCAGCGGGTGCCGCTGCGCTCTGCGGCAGCGACGTTGAGTGCCTTGGTTGCGGCGTCCCCGCCGCACACCATCCTGCACTGCGTCTACCGAATCTGATCCTCCCGACAACGCTGCGCTGACGGCCTTTGGGTTGCGTCGGCGCCTCGGTCGTGCTTCGACACGAAGCCACGAGTTCGTTCGTTGTCCGGAGTTCTCATGTTCACTGTTTCACCCGGCCGTGCGCTGCTCATGCGGCGCCCGCTTCGCCGCTGCACCGCGGCGCTCGCTTTGTGTGCGGCGGCCGCCGCCGTCGATGCCCGCGCCCAGGCGCCGCTGACACTCGACGCGGCGCTGCGTCTCGCGCAGGACCGCTCGCGCCAGTTGCCGGCCCAGGAGTCGGCCGCTGCTGCCGCGCGCCAGATGGCGCTCGCTGCCGGGCAATTGCCCGATCCTGTGCTCAAAGCCGGCATCAACAACCTGCCGATCGATGGCGCGGACCGCTTCAGCCTGACACGCGACTTCATGACCATGCGCTCGATCGGCGTGATGCAGGAGATCACGCGCGACGACAAGCGCAAGGCCCGCTCCGTGCGCTTCGATCGCGAAGCGCAAGCTGCCGAGGCCGCCCGTGCCGCAGCTCTGGTCGACCTGCGGCGTGACACCGCGATCGCGTGGCTCGACCGCCACTATCAGGAGCGCATGCGCGAGCTGCTGCAGACGCAGCGCGCCGAGGCCGCACTGCAGATCGAGGCGGCCGAGGCGGCCTATCGCGGCGGACGGGGCTCGCAAGCCGATGTGTTCGCGGCGCGCTCGGCGGTGGCGCAGATCGATGACCGCCTCCGGCAGGTGGAGCTTCAGGTCGCCACCGCCAGGACGACGCTGGCGCGGTGGGTCGGGCCCGAGGCCGCACAGGCGCTGGGCGAGCCGCCGGAGCTGACCGCCGTGCGGCTAGACGCCGCGCGACTGGAGGCGCACATCGAACACCACCCGCAGATCGCACTGATGTCGCGACAGGAGGCGACGGCACGCGCGGAAGCGGATATCGCGCAGGCCAACAAACGCTCCGACTGGAGCGTCGAGCTGATGTACAGCCAGCGCGGTTCGGCCTACTCGAACATGGTCTCGGTCAACCTGTCGGTCCCGCTGCAGTGGGACCCGAAAAACCGAAAGGACCGCGAAGTCGCGGCCAGGACCGCCATCGCCGAGCAGATGCGCGCCCAGCGCGAGGAAGCCATTCGCCAGTACGTGGCTGAGACGCTGACCTGGCTGCAGCAATGGCGCAGCCACCGTGACCGCCTGAACCACTACGACATTGCGCTGATTCCGCTGGCGGGCGAACGCACCCGCGCCACCATCGCCGCCTACCGCGGTGGCGGCGGCCCGCTCGCCTCCGTGCTGGATGCACGGCGCATGGAGATCGACACGCGCATCGAACGGCTGCGGCTGGAGATGGAGGCCGCCGCCCTCTGGGCCCGTCTCGAGTACCTGATCCCCGCCGAACAGCTGGCCTCGGCTGCCGACCGCCAGACGACCCACAAGGAGCCACAACGATGAAACTCAAGATCCTGGTCATCGGCCTGATCGCGGTCGGCACGATCGGCGGCGCCGGCTACGGCCTGTACACGATGGGCATGCACCGCGGCATGGGCATGGCTTCGGCGCCGGCCGCCGCCGCGGGCGGCGACGGTGCGCCCACGCAGGCGCTGCCGCAAAGCATCGCCGAAGGCGAGGAGGCTACGCGCCGCCACATCAAGGCCGGCATCAAGGCGGGCGAGGTCGATCCGGCCACTGGCAAGAAGGTGCTCTATTACCACGACCCGATGGTGCCGGGGAACAAGTTCGAGAAGCCGGCCAAGTCGCCGTTCATGGACATGATGCTGGTGCCGGTCTATGCGGACGGCGACAGCGACGGCAGCAAGGTGACGGTCAGCCCGCGCATCCAGCAGAACCTGGGCGTGCGCACGGCGCAGGTCGCCGAGGGGACGCTGTCGCCGCAGGTGACGGCGGTCGGCAGCATTGCCTGGAACGAGCGTGACCAGACCGTCGTGCAGGCGCGCGCCACCGCTTATGTCGAGCGGCTGCATGTGCGTGCCACGCTCGACCGCGTGGCCAAGGGCCAGGCGCTCGCCGAGCTGTACGTGCCGGACTGGATCGCCGCGCAGGAGGAGTTTCTGTCGGTGCGACGCCTGCAAGGCATCGAGCTGGCACCGCTGGTCGACGGCGCGCGCCAGCGCATGCGCCAGGTCGGCATGAGCGAGGCCCAGATCGCCCTCGTCGAGAGCAGCGGCCGCACCCAGCCGCGATTCACGCTGACCGCACCGATTGGTGGCGTGGTGGCCGAGCTGATGGCGCGCGAGGGCATGACGGTGATGTCCGGTGCGACGCTGTTTCGCATCAACGGCACCGGCACCGTGTGGGCCCACGCCGAGGTGCCCGAGAGCCAGGCCGCCCTGCTGCGCCCGGGAGCCCGGGTGCAGGCCCGGAGCCCGGCCGTGCCGGGCGCGACCTTCGACGGCCGGGTCCAGGCGCTGCTGCCCGAGGTGAATCCGACCACGCGCACGCTGAAGGCGCGGCTCGAGCTGAACAACCCGGGGGCTCGCCTCGTGCCGGGCATGTTCGTGCAGATGCAGTTCATGGACATGCGCGCCGACAAGGTGCTGCTGATTCCCACCGAGGCGGTGATCCAGACCGGGCGGCGCACGGTGGTGATGCTGGCCGAAGACAACGGCCGCTTCCATCCCGCCGAGATCGAGATCGGCATCGAGAGCGGCGGCCAGACAGAAGTCAAGCGCGGTCTGCAGGCCGGCCAGCGCGTCGTCGTGTCATCGCAGTTCCTGATCGACTCCGAGGCCAGCCTGAAGGGTGTCGAGGCGCGCCTGAACGTCGAACCCGATGCGGGGGCTGCCCCCGCGGCACCGCGCCATGCGGCTGAGCCGCAAGCCGCCGCGTCCGGGAGCAAGCCATGATCGCGCGCCTGATCCGCTGGTCGATCGCCAACCGTTTCCTGGTGCTGCTGGCAACGCTGATGCTGAGCGGCTGGGGCGTGGTCTCGCTGCTGCGCACGCCGCTGGACGCGCTGCCCGACCTGTCGGACGTGCAGGTGATCATCCGCACGACGTATCCGGGCCAGGCACCGCGCATCGTCGAGAACCAGATCACCTACCCGCTGACGACGACGATGCTGTCGGTGCCGGGGGCGAAGACGGTGCGCGGCTATTCGTTCTTCGGCGACAGCTTCGTCTACGTGCTGTTCGAGGACGGGACCGACTTGTACTGGGCACGCTCGCGCGTGCTCGAGTACCTGAACCAGGTGCAGTCGCGCCTGCCGCCCGGCGCGACCGCATCGCTCGGGCCGGACGCCACCGGCGTGGGCTGGATCTACCAGTACTCGCTGGTGGACCGCAGCGGGCAGATGGACGCCGGCCAGTTGCGTGCCTTGCAGGACTGGTTCCTGAAGTACGAGCTGAAGACCGTGCCCAACGTCGCCGAGGTGGCGTCGGTGGGTGGCATGGTGCGGCAGTACCAGGTGCTGCTCGACCCGGACAAGCTCGCGGCCTACAACATCCCGCACACCAGGGTCGCCGATGCGATCCGCAAGTCGAACCAGGAAGCCGGCGGCTCGGTGCTCGAACTCGGCGAAGCCGAGTACGTGGTGCGCGCCTCGGGTTACCTGGCCTCGCTCGACGACTTCCGCAAGGTGCCGCTCGTCACCACCGACGCCGGCGTGTCGGTGCGCCTGGGCGACGTGGCACGCATCCAGGTCGGCCCCGAGATGCGGCGCGGCATCGGCGAACTCGACGGCGAGGGCGAAGCCACCGGTGGCGTGATCGTGATGCGTTCGGGCAAGAACGCGCTCGAGACGATCGCGGCCGTGAAGGCCAAGTTGCAGCAGCTGCAGGGCAGCCTGCCCCAAGGCGTGGAGATCGTGCCGGTGTACGACCGCTCGGGACTGATCGAGCGCGCCGTCGAGAACCTCGGCTTCAAGCTGCTCGAGGAGTTCCTCGTCGTCGCCGCCGTGTGCGCGATCTTCCTGTTCCATCTGCGCTCGGCGTTCGTCGCCATCGTCTCGCTGCCGCTGGGCATCCTCATGGCCTTCATCGTGATGCAGTACCAGGGCGTCAACGCCAATATCATGTCGCTGGGCGGCATCGCGATCGCGATCGGCGCGATGGTCGACGCGGCGGTGGTGATGATCGAGAACGCGCACAAGCACCTCGAACACTGGAACCACGACCACCCGGGCCAGAAGCTCGAAGGCGAGGCACGCTGGAAGGTGATCGGCGACGCTGCCACCGAGGTGGGCCCGGCACTGTTCTTCTCGCTGCTGATCATCACGCTCAGCTTCATCCCCGTCTTCACGCTGGAGGCGCAGGAGGGACGCCTGTTCTCGCCGCTGGCTTTCACGAAGACCTACGCGATGGCTGCGGCGGCCGGGCTTTCCGCGACGCTGATCCCGGTGCTGATGGGCTACCTGATCCGCGGGCGCATCCCCGACGAAAAGGCCAATCCGCTGAACCGCTACCTGATCGCGGTCTATCGGCCGCTGCTCGATGTCGTGCTGCGCATGCCGAAGCTCACGCTGGCGGTGGCCGCGGTGGCACTGGTGGCGAGCCTGTGGCCGCTGCAGCACCTCGGTGGCGAGTTCATGCCGCGCCTGGACGAAGGCGACTTGCTCTACATGCCGTCGGCGCTGCCGGGCCTGTCGGCCGGCAAGGCCGCCGAGCTGCTGCAACAGACCGATCGCCTGATCAAGACCGTGCCCGAGGTCGCCAGCGTCTACGGCAAGGCCGGCCGCGCCGAGACGGCCACCGACCCTGCGCCACTGGAGATGTTCGAGACCACGATCCAGTTCAAGCCGAAGAGCCAGTGGCGGCCGGGCCTGACGCAGGACAAGCTTGTCGAGGAGCTCGACCGCATCGTCAGGGTGCCCGGCCTGGCCAACATCTGGGTGCCGCCGATCCGCAACCGCATCGACATGCTGGCCACCGGCATCAAGAGCCCGGTCGGCGTGAAGGTGGCGGGCGCCGACCTGACGACGATCGACCGCGTGACCGGCGAGATCGAGAAGGCACTGAAGGACGTGCCCGGCGTCAGCAGCGCGCTGGCCGAGCGCCTGACCGGCGGGCGCTACGTGGACGTGACGATCAACCGTGACGCCGCGGCCCGCTACGGCATGAACATCGCCGACGTGCAGTCGATCATCACCTCGGCGGTGGGCGGCGACAACATCGGCGAGACGGTCGAAGGCCTGCAGCGCTTCCCGATCAACATGCGGTACCCGAGGGAGACGCGCGACTCGCTCGACAAGCTGCGCAAGCTGCCGATCGTCAGCGAGCGCGGCGCGCGGCTGGTGCTCTCGGACGTGGCCGACATCCGCATCACCGACGGCCCGCCGATGCTGCGCAGCGAGAACGCGCGCCTGTCGGGCTGGGTGTACGTGGACATCCGCGGCCGCGACCTGAAGTCCGCGGTGCAGGAGATGCAGCGCGTGGTCGGCGAGAAGGTTCAGCTGCCGCCGGGCTATTCGATCTCCTGGTCCGGGCAGTTCGAGTTCCTCGAGCGCGCGACGGCCAAGCTGAAGGTGGTGGTGCCGTTCACGCTGCTCATCATCTTCGTGCTGCTGTACCTCACGTTCCGGCGCTTCGACGACGCGCTGCTCATCATGGCGACCCTGCCGTTCGCGCTCATTGGCGGCATCTGGCTGCTCTGGCTCCTGAGCTACAACCTGTCGGTGGCCGGCGCCGTGGGCTTCATTGCGCTGGCCGGCGTGGCGGCCGAGTTCGGCGTGATCATGCTGCTGTACCTGAGGCAGGCCTGGGACGCCCGCATCGCGGACGGCAAGACCAGCAACGCCGACCTGCTCGACGCCATTCGCGAAGGCGCCGTGCTGCGCGTGCGGCCGAAGGCGATGACCGTCGCGGTGATCCTGGCCGGCCTGTTCCCGATCATGTGGGGCGAAGGCACGGGTTCGGAAGTGATGCAGCGCATCGCGGCACCGATGGTCGGCGGCATGATCACCGCGCCGCTGCTGTCGATGCTGGTCGTGCCGGCGGCATGGCTGTTGATGCGGCGGCGGCGACAGGGCTAGGATGTTGCTCTGCATGCACTCGCACGACCTCGCCCCGTTCACGCACAGCCATGCCTTCGGCGATGCGGCCGCGCCGCGGCGCGAGCGCGCGCTGTGGTGGGTGACCTGGATCACGCTGGCGACGATGGCGCTCGAACTCGCCGCCGGCTACTGGAGCGGCTCGCTGGCACTGGTGGCCGACGGCTGGCACATGGGCACGCATGCGCTGGCGCTCGGCGGCGCGGCGCTGGCGGCGCAGGTGTCGCGTCGCGTACACGGCTCCGCGCGCTTTGCCTTCGGCGGCTGGAAGATCGAGGTGCTCGCGGCCTACACCAGCGGCCTGCTGCTGCTGGCGGTGGGGGTGTGGATCGGAATCGACGCCGCGGCCGCGTTCCAGGCCACGCGCAGCGTGGCCTACGGCGAGGCGATGGTGGTGGCCACCATCGGCCTGGGCGTCAACCTCGTTTGCGCGCTGGTGCTGGCGCGCGCGGGCGGGCACGGCCATGCCCATCCCCACGGCCCTCACGAGCATGCGCACGGCCATGGCGATCACAACTTCGCGGCCGCCTACATGCATGTGGTTGCCGATGCTTTCACTTCGGTGCTGGCGATCGTCGCGCTCGCGGGCGGGCTATGGTGGGGCCTGGCCTGGCTCGACCCGGCGGTGGCCCTGGTCGGCGCGCTGGTGATCGGGCGCTGGGCCTTCGGCGTGCTGCGCGACTCGGGGCGTGCGCTGGTCGATGCGAGCACGCCGCCCCGCCTGGCGGCGCAGGTGCGCGCGCTGATCGAAGGCGACGGCGACGCCAAGCTGGCCGACCTGCACCTGTGGCAGGTCGGACCCGAAGCCTATGCCGCAGCCCTGTCGATCGTCGCCGACCGGCCGCAGGCCTGCGTGGTGTACGGCGCCCGCTTGAAGACGCTGGCGACGCTGAAGCACGCGACGATCGAGGTGCACTGTTGCCCCAGCGCCGCCGGGCACTGAGCCTCAGGCCGGCTCGAAGCGCCAGCGCAGCCGCAGCTCGTTCTGGCCGCCACCCGCGGGCAGCTTGACCTGGTCCTCACCGCTGGCGCCGAGCCGGGTGAGGCGCTTGTTCAGCCAGTCGGTGGCCTCGTGCCAGCGGAGGTTGACCTCGCCGTCATGGCGTTGTGGCGAACGGCCCTTCTCGCTGCGCACCGTCACGCCTTGCACCGGCGGCACGGCCATCGCGGTGTGCTCCCACAGCCGCCCGTCGCGCGTGTCGAGCACCGCCTGCACCAGCGGAGGGTCTCGTGACGCTTCTTCGACTCGGCCTGCACGGTCTGCGTCAACGGCACCGTGCCCTGAACGTCCTCGAACGAGCCCTCGGTGCGGCCGTCGATCCTGACCGCCACGTCGAGCCGGCAGTTGGCACGCCCGCTGAAGTGCAGGTAAGGCGTTTCGACCACTTCGTCACGCGCGGTCTACCGTGCGGTCACCGCGCGCCTACGCGGCGGGCAGGCCGGCGTTCACACGCTGCTGGACGCGCTGGCCGCGTTCGAGCTGGCGATTGCCGTCCTCCGGGTCGAGCGGGTTGCTCGACGACGGCGTGCCGTCGCCGTGCAGCACCAGGCTCAGCGTCAGGGTCTGGGCCAGGCGGTCACAGCCGCGGTCGGCGCCCCGCTGCAGATGGCCCTGGCGCAGGCCGTCGATGTGGATCTTCAGGCGCTGAGCGGTGAGCGTGGCGGCTTCGGCGGGCACCACGGCGGCGCCGAGCGCGGCGGCCAGCACGGCGACGGTAACGAGGGCCGCGGGCCCGAAGCGACGGCTGGCGGGAGGGGGCTGGAAGCTCGGCATCAGAAGGCTTGACATCGTGACTTGCGATGCCGGCATCGTGCCCAGCCACGCGCCAAGCGGCATCACCGGGAAGAGCCATCGGCGGGCCATGGCCCGCGGCACTACCAATAGCGTCCGATGCCCAGGGCCACGCGGTTGGCGCCGTCGTGTTCGACCGACAGCCGCAGATCGGTGTTGGCTTCCAGGCGCCAACGGCTCTCGATGCCGGCCACCGTGTAGTGCGGCTGGCCGTTGCCCACAGGCGCTCGCCGTTCGACCGACAGGCGCAGGCCGAGCGCCTCGCGCGGCCGGTAGATGAGGTCCAGCGTGCCGCGCACGAAGCCCGGGCAGGCGTCGTCCTTACACGTCTGCAGCGCGCCGCCCAGGTAGCCGGCAACGAACAGACCCGGCGCGAGCACCTGGCCGCGGCCGTAGTCGCCTTGCAGGCGCAGCACATGGCTGGCGTCGAAGTGCAGGCCCAGCGGCTCGATGCCCAGGTGCAGCTTGTAGGCCGGCCCGCCGTCGCCCGGCAGCGGCGTGCGACCCGGGTTGACGCTTTCGATGCCCAGCAGGTCGAAGCGGCGGATCTTGACGCGGCCCTGGCGCATGCCGAGTTGCAGGTCGCCCATCGCAAGCATCGAGTTGCCGACCTGGCCGGACTCGGAGTCGAGCGCGTCGTAATAGGCCGGCCGGATGCGCAGCCCCAGTTCATGGTGACCCTGCGGCCCGCGCAGCAGCGCGAGCTGCATCCAGCCGAGCCGGCGCGACAGGTGCGGCGAAACCGGGACCGGCGGCGCCGGCGGTGCCGCGTCAGCCGGCGGCAACTGGTAGCGCATCGACAGCGCACGCGTGTAGCCCTCGCGCAGCGGGCGTGGCGCCCGGTCGATCGGCGCGCCGACGTATTGGTAGTAGTCGAGCGCTGCTTCGAGCACCGCGGCCTGGCGTGCCGGCGGCAGGGCGGCGAGCGCCGCGTCGCGGGGCGCCGGCGCGGCCTGCACGAAGGCCTGCAGTGCGTCGCCCTCAGGCGCCGAAAGGCGATCGTACTTCGCGTAGTAACGCGACTGGCGCGATGGGTGGTAGACCACCTCGCCCACCAGCGGCTCGCCACGGTAGCGCGCGACCCCCATGTGCCCGACCATGGCCTGCGGAATGATCCAGGGCCATGTCTGCGGAATCACGTCAACGCCATCGACCACCTCCAGCAGCTCGGCCATGCGGTAGGCGCAGTTCTCTCGGAAGAAATGATAGGTGTAGCGCTTGCCGAGCACCTCCCAGGCATGGGCGACGATGCGGTCAGTCGCCTGCTGGGGTAGTCGCAACTGGTACTCCCACAGGTCGCGCAGCTCGACGTCGCCGTAGTTGTGGTTGTGGAAGTAGAAGTCGATGTGGCTGAAGCCGCCGTCATAGCCACCGAGCACACTCTTGACAACGTAAGTCAGGATGCCTTCATCGTTGCCGACGATCGCGCCGTAGTTGACACTGACGTCGAGCAGCCGGCTCTGGCTACGCTCGCCGCGAAAGTTGAACTTCAGCAGCGTGTGCCCGTAGAAGGACGCCGGATTCGCAAGGAATCCGGTGGCGAACACCACGCTCACCGAGGTCACGCTGCGACCACGCGTGAAGGCATCGAAGCCGGGGCAGCTCATCGGGGACCCGAGGCCGGGCTCGGCCGGGCCGAGCTGCTCTCGCAACCAGGCCCAGCGCGCCGGGTAGCGGCAAGACGCATGGGCATCCGTACCGCTGCCGTCTGTCTGCGCGAAGGCCCGCAGCGTGGCTGTCAGTTCGGCGAGCGGGTCAAGCTGGCCGTCGGGAGCCGCGAAGAAGTCCGCATCGTGAATTGCGCTGCGCCAGCCCGACTGCAACCTCGCGTCGCTCTGGTAGTGGCCAAGCCTGAGCCAGGTTGGATGTCGCGCCAGGGCCTGAAGCTCGGTCGCGATCGCAGCATGCGAGGGCAAACTGGCGAGGCTCAGCAACAGCCAAGCCAACCAGCGAGCCGGCAGGAACAACAGGCGCAAGGGAAAGAGGGGAAGGGGCTTGAGCACGCACTGTCGGCCGCGTTGGCGGCCGACAGTGCGGCCGGGGATCAGACCGTGCAGCTTGCGCTGGCGGCGGCCTTGTCCATGATGGTGTAGAACTCGGCCGCCTTGTCGAGCGGCTTCTTGTCGGTGTAGCCCGGCGCGGCCACCGAGGCAGCCATCGCGCCGCGCACCTGCTGCGCGACCACCGCCTGGGTGTCGGCGGCGCATCCGAACATCGTCATCGCGACGGCCAGGTGCTCACCCTTGCCGGCCGCCGTTTCCTCGGCCAACTTGTCGTAGGTGTCGCGAATGAACAGCGCGGCGGTGACCTTCTTGCCGCTGCAGGTCTGCGGGCTGGCGGTGGCCGAGATGATCGCGGTGATGCCGATGTCCCAGATCACGTTCGAAGTCACCGCAGCCCACTTGGTTTCAGTGAACAGCGCGGCACCGATGCCGCAGTCGGTGAACGGGTTCGGGCCCGAGCCCGCCGACTTGTCTTGCGCGAAGGCCGGCGTGGCGGCCATCAGCACCGTACCGGCCAACGAAACGATTGCAACGCACTTCTTCAAGCTCATGGATCCTACCTTGTCGAGGTTTATGGGTCTGACTGAACTTGCGAACGAAGCACTCCTCCGGCCGTCCGCAAGGACGGTCAACCAGGAACAACATTGGCCCCTTTCGCTCCCTGCCCGCTCGCGCAGGCAAACAAATGCTAACCGAGGTGCCGCTCGGTGTTTTCCATGAACCAGCGGCACTTCTTCACTAGAAGTGGATGCCGCGCATCAGCTGCTGCATCGCCACCGCCTCGGCCGACAGCTGCGGCTTGGCGGCCTTGTCGCCCTTGGCCGCCGAGGAGTCCGGGAACATGCGGAAGGTGGTGTTCATCGTGATCTGCGCGACACGCGGCACCAGGGCGTGCAGCAGCTCGCCGAAGATGCCCAGGCGGGTGGCGATGCGCACCGGCTTGCTGATGCAGGCCTGCGCGATCATGTCGGCCGCCTCCTCGGGCGACAGTGTCGGCACGTTCTGGTAGATCTTGGTCGGCGCGATCATCGGCGTGCGCACCAGCGGCATGTTGATGGTCGTGAAGGTGATGCCCTGGTCGGCGAACTCGCTCGAAGCGCAGCGCGTCCACGCGTCCAGCGCCGCCTTGCTGGCCACGTAGGCCGAGAAGCGCGGCGCATTGGTCAGCACGCCGATCGAGCTGATGTTGACGACATGGCCGCGCTTCTTGGCCACCATGCCGGGCAGCAGGCCGGTGGTCACGCGCAGGCAGCCGAAGTAGTTCAGCTGCATCGTGCGCTCGTAGTCGTGGAACCGGTCGTAGGCCGACTCGATGGCACGCCGGATCGAGCGCCCGGCGTTGTTGATCAGGAAGTCCACGCCGCCGTGGTCGGCGATCAGCTGCTGCACGAAGCGGTCGCAGTCGGCCATGTCGGCGATGTCGGCCGAGTACGCCACGAACTGGTAGCCCTTGGCCTTGGCCTCCTTGCAGGCCTCGTCGAGCTTGTCCTGGTCGCGGCCGCAGATGATCGTCGTCGCGCCAGCCTCGGCGAACTTGTGCGCCGCCGCCAGCCCGATGCCCGAGCTGCCGCCGGTCACCAGCACCACCTTGCCGCCCACCGTGCCCTTGAGCGAACGGTCGATGAACAGGTCCGGGTCGAGGTGGCGCTCCCAGTAGTCCCACAGGCGCCAGGCGTAGTCGTGCAGGTTCGGGCACTCGATGCCGCTGCCCTTCAAGGCCGCATCGAGGTCGCGCCGGTCGTAGCGCGTGGGCCAGTTGATGAACTCGAAGATGTCGTCGGGCAGGCCCAGGTCCTTCATCACCGCGTGGCGGATGCGGCGCACCGGAGCCAACGCCATCATGCCCTTCTTGACGCTCTTGGGGATGAAGCCCAGCAGCGCGGCGTTGATGAACAGGTTCATCTTCGGCGCATGCGCGGCCTTGCTGAAGATGTCGAGCACGTCGCCGATGCGGTAGCCCGCCGGGTCGACGAGGTGGAAGCACTTGCCCGTCACATCGCTCTTGCCGTGCGCGATATGGTCGATGGCCTTGACCACGAAGTCCACCGGCACGATGTTGATGCGCCCGCCCTCCAGGCCCACCGAGGGCAGCCACGGCGGCAGCAGCTGGCGCATGCGCTGGATCAGCTTGAAGAAGTAGTACGGGCCGTCGATCTTGTCCATCTCGCCGGTGTGCGAGTCGCCGACGACGAAGGCCGGGCGGTACACCGTCCACGGCACCTTGGACTCCTTGCGCACGATCTTCTCGCTCTCGTGCTTGGTGCTGAAGTACGGGTGGTCGAGGTTCTCGGCCTCGTCGAACATGTCCTCGCGGAACACGCCCTCGTAGAGGCCGGCCGCGGCGATGCTGCTGACGTGGTGCAAGTGGCCGGCGTCGATCGCCTTGGCGAACTCGACCACGTTGCGCGTGCCCTCGATGTTGGCCTGGACCTGGCTCTCCTCGTCGGCCTTCAGGTCGTACACCGCCGCGAGGTGGAACACCATGTCGACCGTGCCCTTGAGCGCCTTGATCGCGTCGGCCGCCACGCCGAGCTTCTTGCCGGTGAGGTCGCCGAACACGGGGACGGCGCGCGCCTTGGTCGTGCCCCAGTACTCGAGCAGCTCGGGCACCTTGGCCTCGCTCTCCGGGCGCAGCAGGAAGTGCACCACGGTGCCCTTGCGTGCGAGCAGGGCCTTGACGAGGCGCTTGCCGATGAAACCGGTGGCGCCGGTGACGAAGTACTGCATCTTGTGCTCCTTGGGCCGGATCGGGCTTGCCGACGATTCTTCCGCCAAAGCCGGGCCGCCACGCTGCGCGCTTACCCCAAGGCGCCCATAGAGCCGGCTCACTAGAGAAAGCGCGCTGCCGCGAGGGGGCCGCTCCTATAGTGACGACTCGATTTCGACGTTCACCCGCGAGGACATGGACATGGTCAAGAAGCTCCAGAAGATGGCGGAAAAGAAGGCCGGCAACCCGACCGGCCTGCTCGACAACCAGGTGGCCGCGATGGTCAAGGACTCGGCGCAGCAGATCTGGCTCGCCGGCATGGGCGCGTTCTCGAAGGCGCAGGCCGAAGGCGGCAAGGTGTTCGAGGCCCTGATGAAGGAAGGCATGGCGCTGCAGAAGAAGACGCAGGGCCTGGCCGAGGACCGCATCAATGCCGTCACCACCAAGATGACCGCGGTGGCCGGTGGCGTGACCGACAAGGCCGGCGCGCAGTGGGACAAGCTCGAATCGATCTTCGAGGCCCGCGTGGCCAAGGCGCTCAACAAGATGGGCGTGCCCTCGCGCAAGGACATCGACGCGCTGATCAAGCGCATCGACGAGTTGTCGGCCAAGACCGGCGCACCCAAGACCGCCCGCGCGGCGGCCAAGAAGGCGCCGGCCAAGCGCGCCGCCCGCAAGACGGCATGACCCAACGCCGCGCGCGCTCGCCGCGCATCGGCCTCGAGAAAGATCGCGATGCGAGGCCGAGAATCGGCCTCGCGCTGGCGGGCGGCGGCCCGCTCGGCGCGATCTACGAGATCGGCGCGCTGTGCGCACTGGAAGAGGTGCTCGACGGCCTGGACCTGACGCAGCTGTCGGGCTATGTCGGCGTGTCGGCCGGCAGCTTCATCGCCGCGGGGCTGGCCAACGGCATGACGCCGCGCGAACTGTGCGCGGCCTTCATCGAGAACGACGACAGCGAGGGCGCCGACCTGCTGAGTCCTGCGCTGCTGATGCGTCCGGCCTGGGGCGAGTACGCGCGCCGCCTCGCGGCCGTGCCGGGCCTGACCGCGCAGGCTCTCTTCCAGTACGCCTTCAAGCGCCGCTCGCGCCTGGCCGCCTTCGAGCGCCTGGGCCGTGCGCTGCCCGCCGGCCTTTTCAGCGGCCATGCGATGGAGCGCCAGCTGGCGCGCCTGTTTTCGCGCGAAGGCCGCAGCAACGACTTCCGCACCCTCGAGCGCAAGCTCGTGCTGGTGGCCACCGACCTCGACAGCGGCGAGGCGGTGCCCTTCGGCCAGCCCGGCCATGACGATGTGCCAATCTCGTTGGCGGTGCAGGCCAGCTCGGCGCTGCCGGGGCTGTACGCGCCGGTCGAGGTGCAGGGGCGCACCTGCGTCGACGGCGCGCTGAAGAAGACGCTGCATGCCAGCGTGCTGCTCGACGCCGGCCTGGACCTGCTGATCTGCCTGAACCCGCTGGTGCCCTTCGACGCCACGCATGCACCCCGGCACAAGGTGCTGGGCAGCGGCGAGGCTCGCATCCCGCGCCTGGTGGACGGCGGCCTGCCGATCGTGCTGTCGCAGACCTTCCGCTCGCTGATCCACTCGCGGCTCGAACTCGGGATGCGCGGTTATGCCGAGTCGCACCCGCAGACCGACATCGTGCTGTTCGAGCCCGACCACCGCGACGCCGAACTGTTCCTGGCCAACACCTTCAGCCTGTCGCAGCGCCGCGCCCTGGCTGAACACGCCTACCAGCGCACGCGCGAACTGCTGCGCTCGCGGCGCTCGACCCTGGGCGCGCAGTTCGTGCGCCACGGTATCGGAATCAACCGCGCCGTGCTCGACGACCCCGAGCGCCGGCTGGTGGCGCAGCGCCGTCGCGCGGTGCTCGGCGGCACCCGCCTGTCGCGCGCGCTCAAGCGCCTGGACGAGACCCTGGTCGATCTGGAACACGCGACCGCGTAGTCGCGCGCGCCCACCTCATCCGAGGTAGCGTGCCTCCAGGTGCGCCTTGAAGAACGCCGGATTCAGCACCTCGCCGCTGGCGCGGATCGTCAGCTCGTCGGTGCTCCAGCGCGAGGCCTGCCGCCAGATGTTCTGTCGCAGCCAGTCGAACACCGGCGCGAAGTCGCCGCGGCCGATGCGCGCGTCCAGGTCGGGCATCACGCGCCGCATCGCGGCCGCCCACTGCGCGGCGTACATCGCGCCCAGCGAGTAGCAGGGGAAGTAGCCGAACAGCGCCTCGGGCCAGTGCACGTCCTGCAGCGGGCCGTCCTTGAAGTTGCCGCGCGTGTCGAGGTGCATCAGCTCGATCATCTTGGCGTCCCACAACGACGGCACGTCCTCAGGCTGGATCTCGCCTTCGATCAGCGGGCGCTCGATCTCGAAGCGCAGCATCACGTGCGCCGGGTAGGTCACCTCGTCGGCGTCGACGCGGATCAGGCCGCGCTTGACGCGGGTCATCAGCCTCCACAGGTTGCCCGGCTCGAACGCGGGCTGCTCGCCGAAGGCCTCGACCAGCATCGGCGCGATCACCTTGGCGAAGCCCGGGTGGCTGCCGAGCTGCATCTCGAACGACAGCGACTGGCTCTCGTGGATCGCCATCGAACGCGCCTCGCTGACCGGTTGGCCGAGCAGCTCGCGCGGGCGGTTCTGCTCGTAGCGGCCGTGGCCGGTCTCGTGCACCGTGCCCATCAGCGCGGGCAGGAACTGATCCTCGCGGTAGCGCGTGGTCATGCGCACGTCTTCCGGCACGCCGCCGGAGAACGGGTGCGTGCTGGTGTCCAGGCGCCCGGCCTCGAAGTCGAAACCGAGCATCGCCACCACCTTGCGGCACAGCACCTGCTGTTGCGCGATCGGGAACGGGCCGACCGGTTCGATCACCGCGTCCTTCGCCTGGCGCTCGACCACGCGGTCGATCAGGCCCGGCAGCCATTGCCGCACCGCGCCGAACACGCGCGAGACCTGGGCGCTCGTCATGCCGGGCTCGAAGCGGTCCATCAGCGCGTCGTACTTCGACAGGCCTGTCTTGTCGGCCAGCAGCGCCGCCTCCTCGCGCGCGATCGCGACCACGGGTCGCCAGTTCTCCAGGAAGCCGGCCCAGTCGTTGGCCGGGCGCTGGCTGCGCCAGGCATGCTCGCAGCGCGCGGTGATCAGTTGGCGCTTTTCAACCAGGGCCTCGGGCAGCGCCGTGGACAGGAACCACTCGCGCCGCATCTCGCGCAGGTTGGCGCGCTGCTCGTCGGACAGCGGTTCCTGCTCCGCACGCGACAGGCGATCGCCGAGCGTCGGCTCGGTGCGCAGCCGGTGCAGCAGCGCGGCCAGCTCGGCCATCGACGCCGCGCGCGCGTCGTTGCCCTTGGGCGGCATGTTGGCGGCGCGATCCCAGCTCACGATCGAGCCGAGGTGGCCGAAGCGGTGCATGCGCAGGAAGTGCGCGGCGAGATCGTCGTAGCTCGGGGTGGCGGTGCTCATGCGGCGATTGTCGCCACGGATCACGGATTGAACTGCCCGGGAAACACCCAGAGCAGGGCGGCCGTCATCGTGACGTAGCGAGCGAACTTGCCGACGGCCATGTAGACCACGCAGGGCCAGAACGGCAGCTTGAGCCAGCCCGCCACCGCACACAGCGGGTCGCCCACCACCGGCAGCCAGGCCAGCAGGCAGGCCTTGGCGCCGAAGCGCTGCAGCCAGGCCAGAGCCTTCAGCTCCGAAGGCTTGTGGTGCTTGAACTTCTCGTAGGCCACTTCGGCGCCGTAGCCCATCCACCAGCTGATCGCGCCGCCCACGGTGTTGCCGGCGGTGGCCACCAGCACCGCGGGCCAGAACAGATCGTTGTTGAGGTACACCAGTCCGTACACCACCGGCTCGCTGCCCATTGGCAGCAGCGTGGCCGAAATCAGTGCGACCACGAACACGGTCGTCAAACCGAACTTCGGCAGCGCGAGCGCGGCAAGCAGCGCGTGGACCCAGGCTTCCATCGTCGCCCATTATCGATAGCAAAAAAGCACCTCGCCGCGCGCCGTTGTGCACCCTCGTGCATCGCTATACTGGCGCCTCTTTTTTCAGCACCCTCCCCCGGACCGTCCCATGCGCCTCGGTGCGTTCGAGCTGCCGAACAACCTGTTCGTCGCGCCGATGGCGGGCGTCACCGACCGGCCGTTCCGCCAGCTGTGCCGCCGCCTCGGTGCGGGCTACGCGGTCAGCGAGATGGTGACCAGCAAGCGTGAGCTGTGGGCGACGCTGAAGACCTCGCGCCGCGCCGACCATGCCGGCGAGCCAGGCCCGATCGCGGTGCAGATCGCCGGCGTCGACCCGGCCGAGATGGCCGACGCCGCGCGCTACAACATCGACCGCGGCGCGCAGATCATCGACATCAATATGGGCTGCCCGGCCAAGAAGGTGTGCAACGTGTTCGCCGGCTCGGCGCTGATGAGCAACGAACCGCTGGCGCTGGCGATCGTGGAAGCGGTGGTCGCCGCCTGCGCGCCGCGCCACGTGCCGGTGACGCTGAAGATACGCACCGGCCGCAGCGATGCCGAGAAGAACGCCCTCGCGCTGGCGCGGCGTGCGCAGGACGCCGGCATCGCGCTGCTGACGGTGCACGGCCGCACGCGCGAGCAGGGCTTCAAGGGCCTGGCCGAGCATCACACCACGGCGGCGATCAAGGCCGCGCTGTCGATTCCCGTGGTGGCCAACGGCGACATTCATTCGCCCGAGGCGGCACGTGCGGTGCTGGCCCACACGAAGGCCGACGCACTGATGATCGGCCGCGCCGCGCAGGGGCGGCCCTGGATCTTTCGCGAGGTGGCACATTACCTGGCCACCGGCGAACACCTGGCGCCGCCGACCGTGGCCGAGGCCTCGGCCTGGCTCGCTGAACACCTGCAGGACCATTACGCGCTGTACGGCGAATTCATCGGCGTGCGCAGCGCGCGCAAGCACATCGGCTGGGCGCTGAGGGAGTTGCCCGGCGGTGAGTCGTTCCGCGCCGAGATGAACTTGATCGACGACTGTGCGCTGCAACTGCGCGCGCTCGGCGACTGGTTCGCAAGGCTGGGCGAACAACACGAGCGGCTGCCGCGTGCCACGAGCGCGCCGGCAGCCAATGACGATTTGATCGAGCTAACCGCTTAAGCAAGGCATGACGAAGAAACAGATCGACGCCTGCGTGCGCGACAGCCTGGAGCAGTATTTCAAGGACCTGCGCGGCGCCGAGCCGCATTCGCTGCACGACATGATCCTCGCGGCGGCCGAGAAGCCGCTGCTCGAGGTGGTGATGAAACACGCCGAGGGCAACCAGAGCAAGGCCGCCGAGTGGCTGGGCGTGAACCGCAACACGTTGCGACGAAAACTGGTCGATCACAAGCTCCTCAAATGACCACTGCCCTGCTCTCGGTCAGCGACAAGACCGGCATCGTCGATTTCGCGCGCGCGCTGCATGCCCTGAACATCAAGCTGCTGTCCACCGGCGGCACCGCCAGGCTGCTGGCCGAGGCCGGCCTGCCGGTGACCGAGGTGGCCGAGCACACGGGCTTCCCGGAGATGCTCGACGGCCGCGTCAAGACCCTGCACCCGAAGATCCATGGCGCCCTGCTGGCCCGCCGCGACCTGCCGACGCACGTGGACGCGCTGGCCACGCACGGCATCGAGCCGATCGACCTGCTGGTGGTCAACCTCTATCCCTTCGAGGCCACCGTGGCGCGCCCCGGCTGCACGCTCGAGGAAGCGATCGAGAACATTGACATCGGCGGCCCGGCCATGGTGCGCAGCGCCGCCAAGAACTGGCGCGACGTGACCGTGCTGACCGACCCCGCGCAGTACGCGCCGGTGCTGGCCGAACTGCGCGCCGGCGGTCGCACCAGCGAGCGCACGCGGTTCGCCTGCAGCGTGGCCGCGTTCAACCGCATCGCGCAGTACGACGCGGCGATCAGCAACCACCTCTCGGCACTGCGCGACGACGGTACGCGCGGCGAGTACCCCGCCGTCTTCAACCTGCAACTGGTGAAGACGCAGGACATGCGCTACGGCGAGAACCCGCACCAGAGCGCCGCGTTCTACCGCGAGGCGACCGTGGCGCGCGGCCTGCTCGCCAGCTGGACCCAGTTGCAGGGCAAGGAACTCTCGTACAACAACATCGCCGACGCCGATGCGGCCTGGGAGTGCGTCAAGAGTTTCACTGACAGCCCCGCCTGCGTGATCGTCAAGCACGCCAACCCCTGCGGCGTCGCGGTCGCGGCCACCGTCGGCGAGGCCTACGCCAAGGCCTTCCAGACCGACCCCACCTCGGCCTTCGGCGGCATCATCGCCTTCAACGCGCCACTGGACGGCGCCGCGGCGGCGCAGGTGGCCAAACAATTCGTCGAGGTGCTGATCGCGCCCGAGATCACGCCCGAGGCGCGCGCGGTGTTCGCGAGCAAGCAGAACGTGCGCCTGCTCGAGGTGCCCGTCTCGCGCGCGACCAACGCGCTGGACTTCAAGCGCGTCGGTGGCGGCATGCTGCTGCAATCGGCCGACGCCAAGCAGGTCGAGGCGTCCGAGCTGCGCGTCGTCACGAAGAAGGCACCGACGGCGGCCCAGATGGACGACCTGCGCTTCGCCTGGACGGTGGCCAAGTACGTCAAGAGCAACGCCATCGTGTTCTGCGCCCACGGAATGACCCTTGGCGTCGGCGCGGGCCAGATGAGCCGCATCGACAGCGCGCGCATCGCCAGCATCAAGGCCGAGAACGCGAGGCTCTCGCTCAAGGGTTCGGCGGTGGCCAGCGACGCCTTCTTCCCGTTCCGCGACGGGCTGGACGTGGTGGTCGACGCGGGTGCGGCCTGCGTCATTCAGCCCGGCGGCTCGATGCGCGACGCCGAGGTGATCGCCGCCGCCGACGAACGCGGCATCGCGATGGTCTTGACGGGCGTTCGCCACTTTCGCCACTGACACCACGGCGCCGGAAGGCGCCTTCACGCCCGCGTCACACGGCCG
This sequence comes from Aquincola sp., assembly GCA_022841885.1. GTDB lineage: Bacteria > Pseudomonadota > Gammaproteobacteria > Burkholderiales > Burkholderiaceae_C > CADEEN01. Next base: position 40,792 of record JALHQP010000018.1, read on the forward strand.
CGCCAGCATGGCGAACCATGAACGCGCTCGCCGAACCCCTGGACGGCCACGACGCCGACGTGGCCACGCTGCGCGTGCGCACGGTCTGGATCTCGGACCTGCACCTGGGCACGCCGGGCTGCCAGGCGCGCGCGCTGCTCGACTTCCTGCGCAGCGTCGAATGCCAGACCCTGTACCTGGTGGGTGACATCATCGACGGCTGGCAGCTGCGCCGCGCCTGGTACTGGCCGCAGGCACACAACGACGTGGTGCAGAAACTGCTGCGCAAGGCGCGCAAGGGCACGCGCGTGATCTTCGTGCCGGGCAACCACGACGAGTTCGCGCGCCGCTACGTGTCGCACAACTTCGGCGGCGTCGACGTGGTCGAGGACTGCATGCACGTCACCGCCGACGGCCGGCGCCTGTGGATCACGCATGGCGACCTGTTCGACGGCGTGATCCAGTGCGCCAAGTGGCTGGCCTACGCCGGCGACGCGGCCTATGAGTTCACGCTCAAGGTCAACCGCTGGTTCAATCATGTGCGCGCCAAGCTCGGCCTGCCGTACTGGAGCCTGTCGCGCTACCTGAAGCACAAGGTCAAGCGCGCGGTGAGCTACATCGACGACTTCGAGGTGGCCGTCGCTCGCGAGGCGCGCAAGCGCGGCGCCCATGGCGTGGTCTGCGGCCACATCCACCACGCCGAGATGCGCGACATCGACGGCGTGCTGTACTGCAACGACGGCGACTGGGTCGAGAGCCTGACGGCGCTGGTCGAACACCACGACGGGCGGCTCGAGATCATCGACCGCAGTGCGGAAGCCTTGCCGCAGGTGGCGACGCGGCCGCTGTCGTTGCCGGTGGCTGGGCCGGTGCTTGTGCCCGAACCGGCGCTGCGCGAGCGCGAACCAGCGCTGCTGCCCTGAGCCGCCCTCAGGCCGGCACGGCCTGCGCCGCGTGCAAACGCTCGGCCAGGATCTCGGGCAGTTCGAACACCGCTCGGTTGTGCAGTCGTGCCGTCGCGGCGCGGTAGCGGCCGAACTCGCGCAGCAGCTCGCCAACCGCCGGCGCGAGCCCCCGCAACGACGGCACGACGAGGCCGACGCCCTGCTCGCACACCCACTGCGCGTTGTAGCGCTCCTGCGGCATGGTCCAGGCGTTGCGGAAGGTGATCACCGGCAGGCCCAGATGCACCGCCTCGCTCAGGCAGCCCGGGCCGGGCTTGCCGATGAAGAAGTCACCCAGCCGCATGACGCCCGGCACATCGTCGGTGAAGCCGAACACCGCCTGCGGCGCGGCGCGCTTGAGCCCGCGCAGGCGCTCGGCGAGCACGGCATTGCGCCCGCACAGCAGCACCAGCTGCGTGTCGGGCAGGGCCTTGGCGATGGCGAGCATCTGCTTCGAGCCCTGGCCGCCGAACATCACGACGCCGGTCGGGCGCTGCGGGTCCAGCCCGAGCGCGCGGCGGCGCTCGTCGCGCGACGTGGCCGGATTCGCTGCATAGAACGACGGCCGCAGCAACATGCCCGAGGTCAGCGCCAACCGCTCGTCGGCGTAGCCGGCCGCACGCGCCTGGGCCAGCGCCTGCGGCGTGCCGCAGACGATCCACTGGTCCTGCCCGGGCTCGATCCAGAAGTGCGGCGGGTGGTCGGCCATGTCCGTCATCACGGTCACGAAGGGCACGCCCGGCAGCGCGGCGGCCACCGATTCGCAGAGCACGCGGTTGAAGTTGGGCACCAGCGACACCACGAGGTCGGGTTCGGTGCGCGCCCAGTGTGGCTCCAGGATGCGACGCATCGGCGCATGCGCGAGGCGGATCATGCCCTGCAGCAGCTTCAGCTCCTGCGCCAGCCCAAGCGTCCAGCCGCGCTGCAGCCGGCGGTTGTAGAAGTCTTCGGGGTCGAAGCCCATCACGCGCCGGAAGCTGCCCTGCGGGTCGAGCACCTCGGTCAGGTTGACCAGGCGCACGGTCCATGGTCGCTTCTGCTCGGCGATCGCCGTCTGCAAGGCCAGCGCCGCAGCGCGATGGCCGCCGCCGGCGTTGAAGTACACGAGGTCGACGACGGGTTGGCGCATCGGTGGCGATGCTCGGCGTGTTGCATGACGGGTGCGTGATGGGGTCGTGACGTGGCTGTGTCAGGCGTGCTGGCGGCTGCGCAGCAAAGGCGTGGCGGCACTGCGGCTGGGGTGCGACCTCGGCGGGTGGGGCCTTGCCCCACCTCCCCTGCGGTGCTCGGGCTTGGGGTCGCGCCGAACAACTCGCGGCGCTCACTTCGTTCGCTCTGCTCAGACACGTTCGGCGAGTCAGTTCACGAAG
>JALHQP010000019.1 GCA_022841885.1 Aquincola sp.
GGGCCGGGCGGCGGTGCGGCCAGGCCCGCTGCCGGTGCCTCGGCGCCGCGCGCCGCAGCGCCGATCTGACGCAGGAGCCACCCCGTCATGCGCATCTCCGAGACCTCGATCCGCCGACCGGTGCTGGCCAGCGTGATGTCGCTGCTGATCGTGCTGGTCGGCCTGGTGTCGTTCAACCGGCTCACCGTGCGCGAGTACCCGCGCATCGACGAGCCGGTGGTCACGGTCAATACGCGCCTGATCGGCGCGTCGTCCGAGGTCATAGAGTCGCAGGTCACCAAGCCGCTCGAAGACTCGATCGCCGGCATCGACGGCGTGGACATCATCACCTCGATCTCGCGCGCCGAGCAGAGCCAGATCACGGTGCGGTTCAAGCTCGAGAAGAACCCGGACAACGCCGCCGCCGACACGCGCGACCGCGTGTCGCGCGTGCGCGGGCGCCTGCCCGACGCGATCGACGAGCCGGTGATCGCCAAGGTGGAGGCCGACGCCACGCCGACGATCTGGCTGGCCTATACGAGCGAGACGCTGAGTCCGCTCGAGGTGACCGATCTGATCAACCGCATCGTCAAGCCGCGCCTGCAGACCGTGCCCGGCGTGGCCGACGTGCAGGTGGGCGGCGACCGCAAGTACGCGATGCGCATCTGGCTCGACCCGGACAAGATGGCCGCGCACGGGGTCACGGTGCAGGACGTCGAGGACGCGCTGCGCAAGCAGAACCTGGAAGTGCCGTCGGGGCGCATCGAGAGCGCGCAGCGCGAGTTCAACGTCACGGCGCGCACCGACCTCAACACGGTGGCGCAGTTCGCCGACATCGCGCTGCGCCAGGCCAACGGCTACACCGTGCGCCTGCGCGACGTGGCGCGGGTCGAGGAGGCGGCGGCCAGCGAGCGCACGCGCGTGCGCCTGAACGGCGTGCCGTCGATCTCCACCGGCGTGATCCGCAACGCCACCGCCAACCCGCTCGAGGTGGCTGCCGGCGTGAAGGCGGTGATGCCGCTGATCCAGCGCGACCTGCCGCCGTCAGTCACGGTGGTGCAGGCCAACGACCTGTCGGTCTTCATCGACCGCTCGATCAAGTCGGTGTACACCGCGGTGGCCGAGGCCGTGGTGCTGGTGGCGCTGGTGGTGTTCGTGTTCCTGCGCACGCTGCGCGCGTCGATCATCCCGCTGGTCACGATTCCCGTCAGCCTGATCGGCTCGTTCGCGCTGATCGCGCTGGCCGGCTTCACCATCAACACCCTGACGCTGCTGGCCCTGGTGCTGGCCATTGGCCTGGTGGTCGACGACGCGATCGTGGTGCTGGAGAACATCTTCCGCCACATCGAAGAGGGCTTGAGTCCGTTCCAGGCCGCACTCAAGGGCGCCAAGGAGATCAGTTTCGCCGTGGTCGCGATGACGATGACGCTGGCCGCCGTGTTCGCGCCGCTGGCCTTCACGCCCGGCCGCACCGGGCGACTGTTCGGCGAGTTCGCGCTGACGCTGGCCGGCGCGGTGATCGTGTCGGGCTTCGTCGCACTGACGCTGACGCCGATGATGTGCAGCAAGCTGCTGCGCCACAACCCGGCGCCGTCGCGCTTTGACCGCTTCATGGAGTCGGTGCTGGTGTCCGTGGGCCACGGCTACGAGCGGATGCTGCGCGGCGTGCTGCACCAGCGCTGGATCGTCGCCCTGGTGATGGCCGCGTCGGCCGTGGCGAGCTGGTGGCTGTACAGCACCGCCAAGAGCGAACTCGCGCCGCTGGAAGACCGCGGCGTGATCATCATGCCCGTGCGCGCGCCCGACGGTGCCACGCTGGAGTTCACCGCGCGCTATCTCGATGCGATCGACAAGGTGGTGGCGTCCTATCCCGAGTTCGACCGCCGCTTCATGTTCGTCGGCGGCGGGCAGGTGTCGCAGGCCACGGCCGTGATGCGCACGACCGACTGGGACGACCGTACACGCAGCACGCTCGAGCTGGCGCGCGACCTGACGCCCAAGATGCAGGCGCTGCCCGGCGTCAGCGCGTTCCCGATCACGCCGCCGAGCCTGGGCCAGGGCTTCCGCGAGCGCCCGATCAACTTCGTGATCCAGACCAGCGACAGCTACCAGAACCTGGCGCGCGTGGCCCAGCAGTTCACGGCCGAGATGGCCAAGAACCCGGGCTTCGTGCAGCCCGACATCGACCTGCAGCTCAACAAGCCCGAGATCTTCATGGAAGTCGACCGCGACCGCGCGGCCGACCTGGGCGTGAGCGTCGAGGCCGTCGCGCGCACGGTGGAGACCATGCTCGGCGGGCGCGTGGTCGGCCGCTACAAACGCGACGCCGACCAATACGACGTGATCACGCAGACCGCCAGCCGCGGCCGTACCACGCCCGAGGACATCGAGAGGCTGTTCGTGCGCGGCCGCAACGACACGATGGTGCCGCTGTCCTCGCTGGTGAAGGTGCGCGAGTCGGTGAGCCCGCGCGAGCTGAACCACTTCAACCAGCGCCGTTCGGTGGCCATCACCGCCAACCTGACACCCAACTACTCGCTCGGCGAGGCGCTGCAGTTCATGGACGCCACGGCGGCCAAGGTGCTCCCCAGCGGCTACGTGACCGAGCTCAACGGCGTCAGCCGCGAGTTCCGCGCCTCCAGCGGCGCGCTCGGCCTGGTGTTCGTGCTGGCGCTGCTGTTCATCTTCCTGGTGCTGTCGGCGCAGTTCGAGAGCTTCGTCGACCCCTTCGTGATCCTGCTCGCGGTGCCGCTGTCGATCGTCGGGGCGCTGCTGGCCTTGCGCCTGTCCGGAGGCACGCTCAGCGTGTACTCGCAGATCGGCCTGGTCACGCTCGTGGGCCTGATCTCAAAACACGGCATCCTGATCGTCGAGTTCAGCAACCAGTTGCGCCAGCAGGGCCGCTCGATCCAGGAGGCCGTGGTCGAAGCGGCCAGCCTGCGCCTGCGCCCGATCCTGATGACCACGGGCGCCATGGTGCTCGGCGCGCTGCCGCTGGCACTGGCCAGCGGTGCCGGCGCCGAGAGCCGCCAGCAGATCGGCTGGGTCATCGTGGGCGGCATGTCCGTCGGGACGCTGCTGACCATCTTCGTCGTGCCGACGGTCTACACCTGGTTCGCGCGCCGGCGCGTGCCGGGCGGCATCACCGAGAAGGCGATCGAGGACGCGGTGCCGGCGAAGTAGCGCCGCGCCGAGACCCTCCTGGCCCGCACTGGTCCCATGGCCGCCACCCGCGTCGAGTTGCTGCAGCAGATGCCGATCTTCGGCGCGGTCCGTACCGACGCACTGGAGCTGCTATTGCAGGCCAGCCGCGCGGTGCGCGTCGCCGCCGGCGACTACTTCTTCCGCGAGCGGGACCCGGCACAGAGCATGTTCGTGCTCGAGTCCGGACGCGTGGCGGTGGTCAAGCAGTGGCAGGGCCGGGCGTTGTCGCTGCGCGTACTCGGGCCCGGCGACTGCGTCGGCGAGATGGCGCTGCTGGACCTGTTCCCGCGCAGCGCCTCCGTGCGTGCGCTCGAGGACTGCGTCGCGATCGAGCTCACGCCGGCCGACCTGCTGCGCCTGTTCGAGCGCGACAGCGAACAGTTCGCGCTGGTGCAGATGAACATCGCGCGCGAGATGTGCAGGCGCCTGAGAGTGACCGACGAGATGCTGTTCGAGGCGGCGATGGGCGGGGATGAGCCGCCGCCGGATACGAACTTTCAGACGTTGTAGCGGGTGGCCTGTGACCCGTGGCAGCTGCCGCTGCCCGGGCCGGCTCAGGCCTCCGATTGGGCCTCGTCCAACGTCTCTTCGAGCCGTTGGTGTTCGTGCTGAACGTGGCGCCACGCGTCCCTCATCTCGGCCGACGCGTTCTGCCCGGTGCTGCTGCGCTCGAGGGCGGAGAAGGCGGCGGCCAGCGCCTGGGCGCCCACCGACAGGCAGGCGCCCCGCGAGCGGTGCGCCAGGTGGCGGCAGCGCTCGTAGTCGCGCTCCGCAACGGCCTGGGCCAGTTCGTGCAGGGTCTTCTGCGTGTCCCTGGCGAACGCCGCCATCAGCTTTTGCTCGAACGCCGGGTCGCCCAAGGCGACGCGCGCGAGATGTGCCTGGTCGAGCACAGCCACGCTCGCGACGGGTGCGGGCGTGGCGCCGGCGGCGGGTGCGGCGTCGGACTCGGCCGGCCACCACTTGCGCAGGGCGTTGCTCAGCTGAGCGAGGTCGATGGGCTTGGTCAGCACCTCGTCCATGCCGCTGGCGCGGCAGCGCGAGGCCACTTCCGGCAGCGCATGCGCGGTGCAGGCGATGATCGGCAGCGCGGCGAACGCCTCGCCGCCGTGCCTGATGTGGCCGGCGAGTTCAAAGCCGTCCATGTGCGGCATCTCGCAATCCGTGATCACGAGCGCGTAGCGGCGGCTGCGCAGCTTCTCCAGCGCCTGGGCGCCGTTCTCGGCGATGTCCGCCTTCAGGCCGAGCTGCGCGAGTTGCGCCGCCAGCAGCTGCCGGTTGATCGGGTGATCGTCCACCGCCAGCACCTCGAGCCCCTGTGGACCGTCGAACCCGACGACCCATTGGGCGTCCACTCCGGCGCCCGCGTCGTTTCCGGGATCTTGCGCCTCGACCTGTGCGAACGCCAGCTCCAGCGTCGCCACGGTGCCTTGCCCAGGCTGGCTGGACAGGTTGACGCTGCCCCCCATGCGCTCGGCCAGGCCGCGGCAGATGGCCAGCCCCAGCCCGGTGCCACCCGACTGGCGCGCGAGCTCGGCGGTGCCCTGCTCGAAGGGTCGGAACAGCGTCGCCAACGCCTCGGCCGGTATGCCGGCGCCGGTGTCGCGCACCTCGAAGCACACGCGATGCATGCCGCCGTCCATCCCCTGCGCCCGCACCAGGATCTCGACCCCGCCGAGCGAGGTGAACTTGACGGCGTTGCTCACCAGGTTGCCGAGGATCTGGCGCACGCGCAGTGCGTCCGCAGCCACCCAGGCCGGTGTCCCGGCGTCGATCCGGCTGGTGAGCGTGATGTCCTTGGCGATCGCGTTGGGCAGATGGGTCGAGACGACCTGCTCGACGATCCCCGCGAGCGAGGTGGGCGCGGGCAGGACCTCGATGCGTCCCGCCTCGATCTTGGCCATGTCGAGCAGATCGTTGAGCAGCCCGAGCAGCGAACGCGCCGAACCCTGCGCGGTGCCCAGCAGCTTTGCACGTGCACCGTCGAGCCCCGTGCGTTGCAGCAGTTCCATGGCGCCGAGCACGCCGTTCATCGGGGTGCGGATCTCGTGGCTGACGGTGGCCAGGAACGCGCTCTTGGCGCGCGACGCCGCCTCGGCCGCGTCCTTCGCCCGGGCCAGCGCTTCATTGGTGGCCGTCAGTTCGGCCGTGCGTTCGGCCACCCGCTGCGCCAGCGAGGCACGCTCGCGCTCCACGGCGGCGTTCGCGGCCTTGAGTTGCACGGCGGCTGCTTCCTGCCTGCGCTGGGCGCGCTGGCGCTCGGTCACGTCACGCACGACCGCGATGAAGCGGGCCTGCTCGCCGGCCGGATCGATGTACTGGAGGTTGATCTCCACGGGCACATCGCGGCCGTTCTTGCGCCGGTGCACGGTGGTGAAATGCACGCTGGGCAACTCGCCGCGGATCATCGGTTCGACGAACTCGCGGAAGCGCGCCTCGGTGAACTCCGGCTTGATGTCGACCGGCGTCATGCACAACAGCTCTTCGCGGGTGTAGCCGGTCTGCTGCGCCGCGCCTTCGTTGACGTACCGGAAGCGCAGCGTCTGCGGATCGAAGATGAACGCGCCGTCCTCGGTCGCATCGAGCGTGGTCAGCGCCTCGCGCGCCACCCGGCTGGCGCGTCGGCTTTCGGTCACATCGTGCATCACGATGACCGCGCCGCGCTTGCGGCCGGCGGCGTCGAGCAGCGGCGCCCCGGAGGCCAGCACGAAGCGCGGTTGTCCGCCCTTCCTGGCGATGCTCATCTCGGCGTTCAGGACGCGCTCGCCGCTGAACGCGCGCATCAGGGGGATGCGCTCGACGGCCAGCGGCGTGCTGCCATCGCCCTCGAACAGATCGTAGTGATCGGCCCACTGCCCGGACGGGATGGCGCGCGGATCGGCGCCGTGCCACTCGCGTGCCGTCTTGTTGAACAGGACCAGATTGCCGTCGCCGTCGCACGCGACCACGCCCTCGGCGATGTTGTCGAGCAGCAGCCGGTTCAGCTCCTGCTGCTCCTGCAGTTCCTGCGCGGCCTGCCTGCGCCAGGAGATGTCCTCGACCAGCCCCAGCGTGTAGGCGATCCGGCCTTCGCCGTCGTGCACCGCGGATATCGTCGCACTGATCCAGACGAGGGAACCGTCCTTGCGCACGTAGCGCTTCTCGACCTGGAAGCTCGTGATCTCGCCGCGCCACAGCTGACTCTGCTTCGCCGCGCCGTCGGCCACGTCCTCCGGCAGGGCGATGTCGGCCGGTCCCCGCTGCAGCAGCTCGGCCTCGTCGTACCCGGTGATCTGGCACATGCGGGGGTTGGCGCGCAGGAAGCGGCCTTCGCGCCCGACGTGGGCGATACCCATCGCCGCCAGCTCGAAGGTGGCGCGGAAGCGCTCCTCGCTGTCGCGCAGCGCATTGACGGCCGCGATGCGCGCCGAGATGTCCTGGACCACGCGGATGCCGAATTTCGCCTCGCCGTCCTCGCCGCGCACGACCGAGCCGCTGACGCTGACCCAGTACTCGGACCCGTCGCTGCGCATGGCGCGCTTTTCGATCGAATACGACGCACGCTCGCCGCGCCACACCTGCTCCAGCTGCGCCATGTCGCGCTCGACGTCTTCGGGCAGGGTGAGCGCCTGGATCGTGCGGCCGACGATCTCGGCCTCGGTGCGGCCGGTGAGCTCGCACTGCTTCCGGTTGGTGGCGAGGATGCGGCCGTCGCGCGCGACCAGCACGATGCCCAGCGGCGAGGACTCGTAGATGGCGCGGAACTTCGCCTCGCTGTCTCGCAGCGCCTCCCGCTCGCGTTCCTTCGAGATGGCAATCGCCGCGGTATAGGTGAGCGTGTCGACCAGTTCGCGCTCCGCCGCCGTCGCCGCGCGGGGCTCGCGGCCGCGGGCCACCAGGCTGCCCAGCACCTTGCCCCCGTCGCTGGCGATCTGGCTGGCCAGGCAGGTGTGGGGCCACTCGTGCGCGCCCGCCCGAGGCTCGGGCCTGTCGGTGAGCTCGATCGCGCACCGAAGGTCGGGCGATTCCGCCTCGACGAGTTGCTCCAGCATGCGCAGGATCGCCGGCAGCGGTTCGCCGGCCGCAATCGCTTCCATCACGATCGCCTGCCCGCTCAGCCGTCGCTGCGCGCGCCGGCCGTCGGTCACGTCATGGGCGAGCACGAGGCGGCCCCGGCGGCCTTCATGGATGAGATCGTGCGACTTGATGTCCACCGTGATCAGCGTGCCGTCCTTCTTGCGGTGCCGGACTTCCGACACGCTGACCAGTCCACTGCGCACGCGGGCGGCCTGTGCCTCGATCCACGCCGCGTCCTCCGGCGGGCGGATGTCCCTCAGCGTCATCGCGAGGAACTCCTCCTCGGTGTAGCCGTAGTGCTCGACCGCGGCACGATTGACCGACGTGAAGGCGAGGGTGGCCGTGTCGTAGGTCCACATCGGCATCGGATTGCGCTCGAAGAGGTCGCGGTACCGCGTTTCGCTGGCAAGGCGGGTCTGCTGTGCGCGATGCGCCTCGTCGATGTCCTCGATGATGACGACGCGGTACAGCGGCGCGCCGGCCTCGTCGCGTACCAGCGATCCGGTGACCCGCACCCACACCACAGACCCGTCCTTGCGCAGGTAGCGACGCTCCTGCATGTAGCTCGGTATCTCGCCGGCCATCATCTGCGCATTCAGCGCGAGCTCCTGGTCGCGCTCCTGCGGATGCACCAGCATGGCGGGCTTCAACAGCGGCAGGTCGGCCTCGCCATAGCCGGTGATCTCGCGGAACTTCGGGTTGGCCCGCAGCAGCCCCTGGTCGGACAGGTGCGCAATGCCCACCGCGGCGACGTCGAACGTGGCCCGCAGTTGCTGCTCGCTGGCGGCCAGCGCGTGGCTGCGGCGCCTGACCTCGTTTTCGAGGTCGGCGTTCAATCGCTCCAGGGCGAGCGTCGCCTCCCGCTCCGCCGTGATGTCGTGCGATGTGCCCAGGACGCGGGTGATGTGGCCCTGCGCATCACGGGCGATCTCGAATCGTGCGGCGTGGTAGCGCAGCTCGCCGTCGCGGCGCCGGACGCGGAACTCGATGGCATGCGCCGGCGCCTCGTAGCCGGGGTCTTGCGCGCGCGCGATCTCGTTCAACACGACAGCGGTGTCGTCGGCATGCATGAACTCGCGCACCCAGGTCATGGCCGGCATGCGGTAGCCACCCTCCCGCGCTGCCGTCGTTTTCAGCAGCTGGTAGTAGCGGTCGTCGAACGTGAACATGCCGCTGATGTCGAATTCCCAGTCCACCACCTGCGCCACGCCCATCGCCGCCTCGAGCTTGCGGCGCGCGACGTCGAGGTCGGCAGTGCGCGCGGCGACCTGCAGGTCGACCGTCCGCTGGCGGCCGGCGGCGGTCAGCACGAAGGTCGAGAACAGGAACATGCACAGCAGCGCGCCGAGCAGGAACATCAGCGAGGTCGGGCTGCCCCCGGCCAGCCAATGGGCACCCGCAGTGTGGGCCTGCAGGCGCCAGGTGCGGTCCAGCAGTTCCACGTCCCGCTGCCAGAGAAGCGCGCCCGGGCGCACGGGCTTGCCGGAGGCGACCAGGGTGTCGGCGCTGCTGCCCGCGGTCACGTCCATGAGCGTGAACGCCAGGTCCTTCGCAGCGACCGAACCGAAGACCGCCGAGGCCAGGGCATGCGGATCGAGAACCGCGATCACGAAGCCCATGGGCGAGCCGGGCCCCTGCGCCGCCGACGCGCTGCGCGGATCGTTGCCGGGCTGCTGCACGGGGACCACCACCAGCACGGCCGCCTGGGCGCTTTCACCCACCCGCACCGGCGCACTGGCGCTGGCGCGACCCGTCTCGCGGGCCCGATGCAGCGCCGCGGACACCGCGCGGTCGGTGTTGACGTCGATGCGTGCCTCGCGCTGGTGGCTGAACGGTGGGTCGGCGTACTGAACCGCGTCGTACCCGGGGTCCCGCTCGCTGCCGTGCGCCGGGCGCGGCAGCCATTGCAGGCTCTTCAGCCCGGGCCGGCGCAAGTGAGACGCGAAGGTGGCGAATTCGTCCGCCGACACATGCACGCTGGCGGCGAAGTGGCTGCCGGTGGCCAGCGCGGCGCCGACCACGGCCAGGTGGCTGGCGTGCAACGCGTTGTGGGCGAGCTCCGCCTGCAATGCCAGCGGCGCTTTCGCAGCCTCCTCTTCATGCTGGTGGAACCACGTCACGCCCAGCACCAGCAGGAGGATGGCACCGACGAGCGGCGGCGCGATGAACCGGACCCGACCCTGCCAGACCTTGCGCATTGGCGGCATGGCCACCACCGCCAGCGGTCCGACCAGGACGACGCCGATCGCATCACCGACCCACCAGGACACCCAGGTCGCCTGCAGGTCCTGCGGTGTCAGATGTCCGAGCGCCCACAGCACCGTCACGCCCAGCGTGGGTGCCACCAGGCACGCGAGCGGCCCGGCCAGCAGCAGCCCGCGCATGACAACACCCTCGCATCCACGAGCGAACCCCTCCAGCGCCGGACGCACGAGCCATGCCCCGAGCACCGCCTGCAAGGTCGAGCCCACGGCCAGCAGGGCGCCGGTGCCCAGCGCGCCCACGAACCCGGCCTCGGCGCCATACCAGGCCAGATGGAACAGCAGGTAGCCGGCGAAGATGCCAGGCCACAGGCGCAGGCCTGCGACGAGCAGGCCGGCCACGGCGATGCCGGCCGCGGGCCACAGGGGCGACGCGAAGGCGGGTGCGAATGCCAGCAGCTTGCCCAGCAGCGCGAACGCCGCATAGGCGAGCGCGAGCATCAGGAACTGGGTCCCCGCGGTGCGGCGCGCGAGTTCCACCACACGCAGTGCAGTCTTCGGAATCACTTGGGCCCTCCGGAACAAAGCGCGAGGAACCGTGCCTCGTCCACCGGCCTCGACATCAAATAGCCCTGCGCGAGGTCACAACCGGCGGCCTTCAGCATGTCCCACTCGCCCCGCGTCTGCACGCCCTCGGCCACCACCTTGATACCCAGCCTCCGTCCCATGTCGATGCTCGACTCGACGATGGCCCGGGCTTCGCGCCGGTTTGCCATCGTGGCGACGAAGCCGCGGTCGATCTTGAGTTCGGTGAAAGCGACACGACCCAGCTGCTGCATGCTGGCAAAGCCGGTGCCGAAGTCGTCGATCGACAGTCCGAAGCCGCGGATGCGCAGCCGCGACAGGTTCTCCAGCGCCGGCGCGACCTCGGTCATCGCTGCCGTCTCGGTGATCTCCAGCGTCATCCGGCTCGCTTCGAGTCCGGTGGCGCACACCGCGCTCACGATGCGCTGGGCCAGCCCGGTGTCGGCGAGCGAGGCGAGCGACAGGTTGATCGACACGTTGAGGTCCAAGCCCCGAGCGCACCAGCGCTGGCACGCTGCGGCGGCCCGTTCGATCATGAGGAAGGTGAGCTCGTCGATGTGGCCGGACCGCTCCAGGGTTTCGATGAACGCATCGGAGGCGACCACACCCTGCTGCGGATGCAGCCAGCGCGCCAGCGCTTCGGCGCCGACGATGCGGCCGCTGGCGAGCTCGAACTTGGGCTGGTAGTACGGCTCGAACTGACCGCGCCGCAGGCCCAGCAGGATCTGCTCGAGGCTGTACGGCGAAGCCGGTGCGGCGGGCCGCGCGGCGCGCGGCGTCCTGGGCGCACGTGCCAGGGTCATCAGCTCGGCCAGCCGCTGCGGCGCCACCGGCTTGCCCAGCACGCCGAGCGGCACGATGCCGTAGGCCTGGCACATGGTCTGCACCGAGTTGAGGATCGAGACGTCCATGGCGCTGGTGATGACCAGCGCCGCGGAACCGGCGTTCTCGGCCAGCAGCCGCACGAACTCCAGGCCGTCCATGGTCGGCATGTCGAGGTCGCACAGGATGAGGTGGGCCGACTCCGGACGGCTGCCCAACAGCGCCAGGGCCTGAGCGCCGTCGGCGGCCTCGAGCACTTCGGTGGCGCCGAGCCTGGCGACCTGGCTGGCCAACAGCTGGCGCTGGAAGTCGTGGTCCTCGACGATCAGCACCACCAGCCGGTCGGCCGGCGGGTCGAGCTGGACGGCACCGGCCATCGGCACCGACACCGGATGTCCGTCCGGGGTCCTGGCCGCCGTCCCTGCGGCGGAGAGCTCATCGGTCGGGTGGTTCACCATCGCCTCGATGGCCTTGATGGCCCCGAGGAACGCCGACGCCTTGTCGAAATAGGCCTCGGCGCCTGCCGCGAGGCAGCTCGTGCGCAGCGCTTCGTCGTCGGCCGAGCTGAGCATGATCATGCGCGGGCGCTGCAGGTCGCCCTCGGTCGCGCGCAGCACGTCGAGTCCCGTGCCGCCCGGCATGAACATGTCCAGCACCACCACGTCGGGGCGTTCGCGACGGATCAGCTCCAGCGTGGCCGGGCAGTCGGCGGACTCCAGGACCGTGCCGCCGGTGCTCAGCGGTTCCAGCATCCTGGCCAGCCGCCGCCGGATCAGCGGCGCGTCGTCCGCGATCAGGATCTTCAATGTTTTCGGGGGGCTGCTGGACTCGGTCACCATGCCCCGAACGGTACGTGGCGCCGTGCTGTCCGAACATCGCGTCGCCGGGATTCCGGCCGTCACGCAAAACTCCGAAAACCTGTCACGGAATCCGTGACACGGCCCGAGCCCGGGGCGCCCGCACTGCGCAGGCGGAGCGCTGCCGCCGCGCTGGCCCTTAGCCGGCGATCCCGCGCTCGATCACGTAGCGGGCGATGTCGACGTCCGAGCGCAGACCCAGCTTGTCGAGGATGCGCTTGCGGTAGGTGGCGACGGTATTGACGCTGAGCGAGAGCTCCTCGGCGATCGCGCGCGTGCCGCGGCCGCGCGCGATCAACCGCAGGACCTGGAATTCGCGGTCCGAGAGCGCGTCGTGCGGTTGGGCGTGCGCGGGGGCGCCGAAGCCCTGCGCGAGCTGCTCGGCCGCCGCCGGGCTCACGTACTTGCGGCCGGCGGCCACCTGGCGCACGGCGGCGACGATCTCCTCTGCGGCGCTCTCCTTGGACACGAACCCGGCGGCGCCGGCCTTGAAGGCACGCAAGGCCACGTCGCGCTCGGGCATCATGCTCAGCATCAGCACGGGCAGATTCGGCTTCAGGGCCTGGATCTGGGTCAGGGCCTCCAGGCCGCTGCGGCCCGGCATGCTGAAGTCGAGGATCGCCACGTCGAGCTCCAGCGCACGCGTGGCCGCCACGGCCTCGGCGGCGTCGCGCGCCTCGGCCACGATCTCGATGTCCGCCTCGCGGCGGAACACTTTGCGCAGTCCCTCGCGGATCAGCGCGTGGTCGTCCGCGATCAGCAGCCGGATCACTCGGCGTCCCCTGGGCGCTTGGGCCCGAGCGTCATGCGCACGGTCAGCGTGGTGCCCGCGCCGGCAGCGCTGGCGACCTCGAAGCTCGCACCGACCGCGGCGGCCCGTTCGCGCATGCCGAGCATGCCTAGCGATGGCCCGCTGGCCCGGGTGGGATCGAAGCCCTTGCCATCGTCCTCGACGGCCAGCACCAGTTCCCCGGCCTGCTGCGTCAGGCGCACGGCACACCGGCTGGCGCCGGCATGGCGCACGACGTTGGTCAGCGCCTCCTGCGCGATCCGGAACAGCGCCGTCTTGCGCTCGCCGTCGACTTCGGGCAAGGTCTGTGGCGCGCTCACGCTGCAGTGCAGGCCGGTGCGGGCCTCCAGGTCCGACGCCAGCCACTCGATCGCGGCCACCAGGCCCAGCGCATCGAGCACCTCGGGGCGCAACTGGCGCGCGATACGCCGCACCGACTGGATCGTCGCATCCACCAGCTGGGCCATGGCGTCGACCTCCGTGGTCATGAGTGCCCGTTGCGGCATCGGTTCGGCGTGCGCGAGGTCGCGGCCGAACAGCGTCAGGTCCATCTTCAAGGCGGTGAGCATCTGGCCGAGCTCGTCGTGGATCTCGCGCGAGATGCGCGTGCGTTCCTGCTCGCGGATGCTTTGCAGGCGCGCCGCCAGCGCGCGCAACTGGCCCTCGGAGGCGAGGGCGCGCTCCTCGGCACGCTTGAACTCGGTGACGTCGAGGCAGGCCCCGGAGGCGCCGTGGATCTGACCCGAGGCTGCACGCTGCGGCTCGACGAACGCCTTGACCAGCCGCTCGCTGCCGTCGGGTCGTTGCAGGCGGCAGACCATCTCTGCGGGCTGCCCGCTGGAGATGACGCGCTCGATGCCCGCGCGCGCCTTGTCGCGGTCCGCCGCGGCGAGCATCTGCAGCAGCTGTTGCAGGCCGCCGCCGACGCCATTCGAGGGCTGGCCGGCGATTCCGAGCAGCCCCGTGGAACAGGTGATGCTGTCGTGGCCGGCGTTCCAGTGCCAGCTGCCCATGCCTGCCATCTGCTCGGCGCGCGCCAGCATCTCGTCGCGCTGCCGCAATGCGTCTTCTGCAGCACGCAGCCTGGTCACGTCGCGGCCGACGCAGATCATCAGGTGCTCGTCGGCCCACAGCGCGGCGCTCCACCGGATAACGCGTTGTTCGCCCGATCGGGCGCGCATGCGCAGGTCCACATAGGGCTCCGGGATGGCCTTTCCCTCGGCAAGCCTGGCGAGCCGGTCGCGCGCGTACGCCAGGTCGTCTGGATGCACGAGGTCCAGGTAGCTCATGCCGAGCAGTTCCGGCTCGGTGTAGCCCAGCACGCGCGTCCAGGCGGGATTCACCCGGCGCAGTCGCTGGTCGACCTGCGCGATCGCCAGCATGTCCACCGAGAGCTCGAAGAAGCGGTCGCGTTCGTACTCTGCCCGCTTGTGTGGCGTCACGTCCTGCAGGTGGGTGATGGTCTGCACCGCCCGGCCCGAGCCGTCCCGGATGGCGGCCACGCTGGCGTGCAGCCACACGATCTGGCCGTCCGGGCGCAGGCAGCGCAGCTCGCGCACGAAGCCTGGGATGGCACCGTCCAGCATCTGCTGGCGCTGGGCCCACATCCCCGCCAAGTCGCCGGGATGGACGAGCTCGCGCAGGTCCTTGCCGACCAGCGCCGCGGCGTCGCGCCCGGTGATGTCGCAGAACGCCGTGTTGACCTGCTGCAGCTGGCCGGTGGGTGACGCGGTGGCGAAGCCGACGCTGGCGTTCTCGAACATCGAGCGGAACTTCTCCTCGCTGGCCCGCAGCGACGCCGAGGTCGCGGCGAGTTCGGCGGTGCGCGTTTGCACGCGCGCCTCGAGGGTCTGGTTCAGCGCGTGCACCTCCTGCTCGGCGAGCTTGCGCGCGGTGATGTTCTGGTGCGAGACCACCGCGAAGACCTGACCGACCTCGCGAAACGACGAGATGCGGGCCAGGAACCAGCGTTGGCGGTGCGGCGCGTGGCACGGGTACTCGATGCCCGGTTCCTCGGCGGGCTCACCAGCCAGCGCGCGGCGCAGCGCCGCACCCACGATGGCCGCCTCTGCCACGCCCTTGGCGGCGGCACGGTCGCACACCACGAGGTAGTTCGCACCTTCGCCGAGCGCGGCGAGGCCTTCATGGTCGCCATTGGCCCGGGCGAACTCGGCCCAGGCCCGGTTCACGCGCACGATCGTGCCACGGTGGTCGACGATCGCGATCGTGTCCTGCAGCGCGTCCAGTGTCCCGCGGACGAAGCACTCGGCACGGGACGTCGCGGTCGCCGCACGGCGCAACTCGAGCTGTATCACGACCTGCCGCGACAAGGTCTCCAGGGCCGCGCGCTGCAGGGGATCCAGCCGCCTTGGCACATGGTCGATGACGCACAGCGTGCCCAGGTTGTGGCCGTCCGGCGTCGTCAGCGGCACGCCGGCGTAGAAGCGCATGTCCTGCGCTCCGGTCACCAGGGGGTTGTCGCGAAAGCGGGCGTCCAGGCGCGCATCGGCGACCTCGAACAGGGTGTCGCCGCGGATCGTGTGATCGCAAAAGGCAACGGCTCGGGGCGTCTCGTCGATGTCCAGGCCGACCCTGCTCTTGAACCATTGGCGCGACGCATCCAGCAGCGTGATGAGCGCGATCGGCGTGCCGCACAGCTGGGCCGCGAGCCGCGTGACATCGTCGAACCCGGCTTCGGGCGGGGTATCGAGCACGTCGTAGCGCGCCAGCGCGGCCAGCCGCTCTGCCTCGCTCCCGGGTCGCTCCATCGACTCCCCAGCCAACGCCGTGCGGTTTCGCATTCCACCGTCTCCCGCGCCACCAAACACCGGCATCGTAGCCAACTTGCCTGCAAGGTCCGGTCAAGGCGTGTGGTTGAAGGTACAGCGCCTCAGTTCGCGGCTGCGGCACCTGGCCGAGGCGATCGGCCGCTGAGAGGCGAGACACGCGCGCTGCAGGGTCAGCCGCGCCGGCGCGAAAGCCCTTGGGCGCGGATGGCGTCGTAGAGCGCCTGGGCCGCCGGCGTCAGCTGCGCGTTGTTTCGCGTCAGCAGCACCAGGCTGCGCGAGACGACCGGCTCGACCAGCGCCACCGAGCGCAGTTGCGTATGGGCGCCGGCGTGCATCGCCAGCGCAGGCACCACCGCCACGCCCACCCCCTCGGCGACCATGCCCACCGCCGTCGAGCTGTGCTGGACTTCGTAGAACGAGTCCAGCTTCAGTTGCAGTGGGTTCAGCGCCTGGTCCAGCAGCGGCCGGTTGCCGCTGGCCTGTCCCGGCAGGATCAGTGTGTGTGCCTCCAGCTGCTTCCACGCCAGCTTCTTGTGGCGCGCCAGGGCGTGGTCGGCGCGGCAGACCAGCACGTAGCGGTCGTCGAGCAAGGGCACGCTGGTCAGCGACGGGTCGTGCATGCGCTGCATGGCGATGCCGAACTCCGCTTCGCGCCGCAGCACGGCCGCGGCGACGTCGAAAGACGCGTGGTCGAGGATCCGGATGCGGTTGGCCGGGTGCCGCGCCGAGTAGTGCTGCACGACACGCGGCAGGAAATGCACGCCCACCGTCGGCACGCAGGCGATCGTCACGTCGCCGCGCAGCGACTTGCCGGTCTCGCGGATCTCGCGCAAGGCCAGCGACAACTCGTCGAGCAGTCGTTTGGCACGCGGCAGGAAGTCGCACCCGATCGAGGTCACCGCCACCGAGCGCGTGGTGCGTTCGAGCAGCTTCACGCCGAGCTGGCCTTCGAGGTTCTGCAGCCGCCGCGACAGCGCGGTCTGCGTGATGTGCAGTGACGCCGCTGCGCGCGAGAAGCTGCCCTGCTCGGTGATGGCGATGAAGGCCAGCACGCCGAGGGTGTCGATCTTCATGTGCAGCTTTTCATGCGTTGCCTACATCAATCTCCACGACAAAGTCATTTTACTTCGGCACCGCGGCTTCACAGAATGGCCGCGAAAGGAAGGACGCCGCATGAAAGACCGCCTGTCCATCGCCTGGCTGGCACTGTGCCGCGAGCTCGAACGGCACAGCCTCGACCTGCTCGAGGAGGTGCGCCTGTATCCGACGCCGCTCGCGCGCTGCGATGTGCAGCTGACCCAGCTGCTCGAAGAGCGCGACGAAGCCTTCGCCCGGGTCAGGCGTGCGAACGAACTGCAGCGCGAAAGCTCGGGCCTGTCGCGCGCCGCCTGGCGCGCCCGCTTGCTCGATTTCGTGCCCAGCCTGGCCACCGCGCACGATCCGGCGCTGGCGCATGCCTGCCGCCAGCTCGTCGACGCGCTGGAGGGTTGAGCATGGCATCCACACTCGTGCTGGCAGCGTTGGCGCTGTCCACGCTGGCGACCAGTTTCATCTCGGGCATCCTCGGCATGGCCGGCGGCATGATCCTGATGGGCGTGCTGCTGGCGCTGCTGCCGCTGCCCGCCGCGATGATGCTGCACGGCGTCGTGCAGTTGGCCAGCAACGGCTGGCGCGCGCTGCTGCTGCGCCGCGAGATCGACTGGCGCGTCACAGCCGGCTATGCATGCGGCACGCTGGTCGCGCTGGCGCTGTTCGTGGCCGCACGGCTGGTGGTCGACAAGGCGACCGCACTGCTGCTGCTCGGGCTGACGCCCTTCGCCGCACTGGCCCTGCCGCAGCGTTGGCACCTCGACGTGCAGCGCCGCGGCCACGCCTTCGCCTGCGGCCTGCTGTGCCTGGCACTGTCGCTCACGGCGGGACTGTCCGGGCCGGTGCTGGACGTCTTCTTCGTGCGCTCAAACATGAGCCGCCACGCCGTGGTGGCCACCAAGGCCGTGACGCAGAGCCTGAGCCACGCACTGAAGGTGATCTATTTCGGTGGCGTCATGGCCACGGGTGATGCCGGCGTGCCACCCTGGTTGGCCGCCACGCTGGTACTGCTGGCGGTTGCCGGCACCTCGCTGTCGCGCCGCGTGCTCGAACGCATCAGCGACACCTCGTTCCGGCAGTGGACACGCTGGGCCGTGCTGACGATGGGCCTGGTATATCTGATCAGCGGCCTGCGCTTGATGCTGATCTGAGCGCGTGGGCTGGTGCCCTTGCCCAAAGACCGGGTCAGCCGCGGGCGCATCGGCCATCGTTCCGGCGAACGGTTGCTGAGAGCCTCAACGCGAGGACGTGCGCGCAAGCCGTTCCGCGGCTGCCGACAAGGCCAGGTGCTGAGCGTCCTTGTTGGTCCGCCACCAGGCGAGCATGGCCGCGAAGTCGCCGCCGAAGCGGCGCGCCTTGAACGCCTCGGTGGCGACGCTGCACTCCATCGCCGTGCCGCCGTCGAGCGTGCCGTGCGTGGCGGCGTGGTCGCAGCGCCAGAAGGCGCGTTCGAGCGCTTCGAGACTCGGACCTTGCGCTGCCACCTGCGTGCTGCACCACGCCATCGTCGACACCACCAGCATGCAGCGGATCGAATGGATTGCCATCATGTTCTCCTCGGGTTGTTTGCCGGCGCTCGACCGAGCCGCCGTGCAGGTCCCGAAGAGCAGGGCCTGTGCCAGGCCAGCAGCGGATGCAAAGTCGTTGCGCATCAGGCACTTGCGCCGCGGGAGCCTCCGGTGGCCGTCGCCGGCGACGGCGGCGGCCGCCAACGGCGACGGCTCAGCGCGGCTTGGCCAGGCCGAGCTTGCGCAGCCGATGGCGCAGCGTGCTGGGGTTCAGGCCCAGCGCGCGCGCCGCGCCGGCTTCGCCCTCGATGACCCAGCGTTTGCCTTCGAGCACGCGCAGGAGGTGGTCGCGCTCGACCGCTTCGAGCGCATCGCCGGCCGCCGCGGCCGGGTCGGGTGACTTGGCCGTGATCGGCAAGGCCGCATCGAGCCATCCGCCACGCGAGACGATCAGCGCGCGCTCGACCACGTTCTCCAGTTCGCGCACGTTGCCCGGCCAGTCGTAGGCGGCGGCGGCCGCGAGGAACGACGGTGCGATGCCCGACACCTCGCGCCCGAGGCGCCGCGCCAGTCGTCGCGCGGCGTGGTCCAGCAAGGGCGCGATGTCCTCGCGCCGCTCACGCAACGGCGGCAAGGCGATCGGAAAGACGTTGAGGCGGTAGTACAGGTCGGCGCGGAAGCGACCAGCCGCCACCTCCGCCTGCAGGTCGCGGTTGGTCGCGGCGACCAGGCGCACATCCACGCGCACGCTGCGCGTGCCGCCGACGCGCTCGAACTCGCGCTCCTGCAGCACGCGCAGCAGCTTGGCCTGCGCTTCCATCGGCAGCTCGCCCACTTCGTCGAGCAGAAGCGTGCCGCCATCGGCGAGTTCGAAACGCCCGCGTCGCTGTGCCAGCGCGCCGGTGAACGCACCCTTCTCGTGGCCGAACAGTTCGCTCTCGACGAGTTCGCGTGGCAGCGCGGCGCAGTTGAGCTTGACCAGCGGCCGGTCGCGCCGCGAGCTCTGCTCATGCAGCGCGCGCGCCACCAGTTCCTTGCCGGTGCCGGTCTCGCCGGTGACGAGCACCGTGGCGTCGGTGGCCGCTACCTGCGCGACCTGCTCGCGCACGCGCGCCAGCGCCGCCGAGCGCCCGATCAGCGCCCCCTCGTCGCCGCCGCGCGCCTGTTCGACCAGCGCGTGGATCGTCGCCTTCGAGCGCCGGTGGGCCTCGATCTCGCGCCGGAGGGCCACATGGACGCCGACGCGTGCGAGCAACTCCTCGGCCTCGAAGGGCTTGGTCACGTAGTCGACCGCGCCGAGCTCGAAGGCGCGCACCTTCTCGAACGTCTCCTTCAGCGCGGTGAGGAAGATGACGGGGATCGCGCGCGTCGCGTCGTCGGCCTTCAGGCGCGCGCAGGTGGCGTAGCCGTCGAGGCCCGGCATCATCACGTCGAGCAGGATCAGTTCGGGCAACTCGCGCCGCGCCAGCGCGATCGCCTGCTCGCCGTTGCGCGCGGCGACGGTGCGGTAGCCGGCGGCGGCGAGTTCCTGCTCGAGCAGATCGATGTTGAGCGGCTGGTCGTCGACGATCAGCACCGTGGCGGCGTCAGGCTTCATCGGCACCGCTCCAGTGCAAGGGCAGGGTCAGCGTGAAGGTCGAGCCGTGGCCCGGCGCCGAGACGGCGGTGAGTTCGCCGCCCATCACGCGTGCCAGTCGGCGCGCGATCGCCAGTCCCAGGCCGGTGCCGCCGTGCGCGCGTGTGTGACTCACGTCGACCTGCTCGAACTCCTCGAACACCGCTTCCAGCTTGTCGGGCGGGATGCCGATGCCGCTGTCCTCGACTTCGATCGCGATGCGATCGCCCTGCGTCGCCGCGCGCAACGCGATGCGCCCGCGTTCGGTGAACTTGACCGCGTTGCCGAGCAGGTTGAGCAGGATCTGGTGCAGCTTTTCGGCGTCCACCCACAGCGGCGGCAGGTCGGCCTCGAACCGCGCATCCAGGCGCACGCCGTCGGCGGCCAGCGGCTCGACCGAGCGCAGGCACTCGTCGAGCAGCGGCGCCGGCAGCACCTGCGATGGCGTGATCTCGATGCGCCCGGCCTCGATGCGCGTCAGGTCCAGCGTCGCGTTGATCAGGCTCACCAGGTGACGCGCGCTGGCCAGGATCTTCTCCAGGTTCTCGGCCTGCTTCTGCGCGATCTGTGCGCGCGTCTCGCGCAGCACGATGCGCGTGAAGCCGAGGATCGCGTTGAGCGGCGTGCGCAATTCGTGCGACATGTTGGCGAGGAACGCGGTCTTGTGGCGGTTGGCGACTTCCAGCTCGCGCGTCTTGTCCTGCAGCTCGGTGAACAGGCGCGTGTTCTCGATCGCGATCACGGCCTGGTCGGCAAAGGTCTGCAGCAACGCGATCTGCCGGTCCGGGAAGCGTCCCGGCTCGGGCCGGCCGACCGTGATGGCGCCGATCGCACGTCCGTCGCGCATCAGCGGCACGCCGAGCACGCTGCGGAATCCGCCGCTGACCGCGGCCTCGCGCATCGGGTAGTCGGGCTCGGCCAACACGTCGACGATCGCCACCGTGCGCCGCGTCAGCACGGCGCGGCCGGACGCGAAGTGCGGGTCGGGCGCGCGCGGGTAGGCGCGCCGGATCGCCTCCAGGCTGGCCGCGTCGGTGCCAGTCAGCGCCGCGGCATGCAGCAGGTCGCCTTCGAGCATCAGCAGGTTCACCGAATGCGCACCGCACAGCGCCATCGAGGCGCGCGCGATCGACTCGAACACCGGCTGCACGTCGGTCGGCGAACTCGAGATCACGCGCAGGATCTCGCTGGTGGCCGTCTGCTGCTCCAGCGCTTCGGCCAGCTCGCGGTTGCGCGCCTCGCGTTCGTTGGACAAGCGCGTGTTCTCGATCGCGATCAGCGCTTGGTCGGCGAAGGTCTGCAGCATTGCCAGCTGGTGCTCGGTCAGGTGGCCTGGCTGCGCACGCACCACGGCGATGGCACCGACCGCGCGACCCTCGCGCACCAGCGGCACGACCGCCATCGCCCGGTAGCCCGAGGGTGCCACGTTGCGTTGACCGACATCGAACGCGCCGCCGGGCTCGAGCAGGTCCGGCACGTCGATCACCCGGCAATCGAGCATCGCGGCGCCGTGGATGTACTGGCGCGTCAGTGGAAACGGGAACACGCGCATCCAGCGCTGCGCTCGCTCTGCATCGGCCTCGGCGATGGCCAACGCACGCACCATGTCACCGTCGGGCCGGCTGATCGCCACGGCGGCATCGCGGAACAGGCGTACACCGGCAGCGACGATGGCTTCGAATACCGGCTGCGGATCGGCCGGCAGGCGCGAGATCACGCTCAGGATCTCGCGCGTCGCGGCCTGTTGCTCGAGTGCCTCGGCCAGTTCGCGCCGGCAAGCCTGCAGCGCAGCGTCGGCATCCGTGGCCAGCTGGGGCGGCGTCATGGGTTGACAAAATACAAGGTGCCGGCGCGCGCGACAAGCGGCGCCTTCGCAGACGACCGTTGATGGCCGGCAGCAGGTCCGATCTGCCCTAGACCAGCCCGTCGAACGGAATCACATCCACCTCGTCACCCGCCGCGACATTGCCCTGCTCATGGTGCAGCACCACCATGCCATTGGCCACGCTCATCGACGACAGGATGCCCGAGCCCTGGCTGCCGGTGATGGCCACCTGCCAGTGCCCGTCGGCACCGCGCGTGACGATGCCGCGCTGGTACTCGGTGCGGCCGGGCTTCTTGCGCAGCGCCGTCGTGCAGCGCGCGCGCAGCGTCGGCGACGGCGGCTCGCCGGCCTGGCCACTCATCGCGCGCAACGCGTCGCGCACGAAGGCGTAGAAGGTCACCATCACGGCCACCGGGTTGCCGGGCAGGCCGAACAGGATGGCGTTGCCGATTCTCCCGATCGCCATCGGTCGGCCCGGCCGCATCGCGATGCGCCAGAACAGCACGTCGCCCAGCTCGGCCATGATCTTCTTCGTGTGGTCGGCCTCGCCGACGGACACGCCGCCCGAGGTGATGACCGCGTCGGCGCTGGCCGCGGCGTCGCTGAAGGCGGCGCGCAGTGCGGCCGGGTCGTCGCGCACCACGCCCAGGTCGATCACCTCGCAGCCCAGGCGCTGCAGCATGCCCCAGATCGTGTAGCGGTTGCTGTCGTAGACGCAGCCCACGCTCAGCGGCTCGCCGATCGAGCGCAACTCGTCGCCGGTGGAGAAGAAGGCCACGCGCAGCCTGCGAAACACCGGCACCTCGGCCTGGCCGAGTGACGCGAGCAGGCCCAGGTCGGCCGGCCTGAGCCGCCGGCCCGCGCGCAGTGCGGCCGAGCCGCGTGCCAGGTCCTCGCCTTTGAGGCGCCGGTTGTCGCCGGTACGCACCACGCCGGCGGGGATGCGCACGGCCTTGTCGCCCTCGGGCTGCGTGAACTCTTGTGGCACCACGGTGTCCAGGCCGGCGGGCATCACGGCGCCGGTCATGATGCGCACGCAGTGGCCTGGGGGCACGCCAGCGTCGAAGGCCTGGTCGGCCGAACCGGCAAAGGCGGTGCCGGCGACCGGCAGCACGCTGTCGGCGTCGGCCTTCAGGTCGGCGCCGCGCAACGCGTAGCCGTCCATCGCCGAGTTGTCGTGCGCGGGCACGTCGATGGCCGAGACGATGTCGCGCGCCAGCACGCGGCCCAGCGCCGAGCGCAGCGCCAGGCTCTCGACCGCACCCACGCGCGGCACGAGGCGGGCGATGAACTCCTGCGCCTGCGCCACCGGCAGCGCGTTCGGGTCGTAGCCCGCGACGCAGGACGCGATCTGTTCGAGGGATGAAGGGGCGGACGGAGGGTTCATCGCAGGCTCAGGATCAGGTGGTGCTTGTCGAGGAAACGTTCGCCGACACGGATCGCACGCGGCAGCGTGCCGAAGCGGACGAAGCCGGCGCGCGCGTACAGGCGCTCGGCGGCAGCGTTGCCGGCGGTGACGGTGAGCGTGAGCTGCTGCAGTTCGTCGTCGACGCTGGCGCGCGCGATCATCGCGTCCAGCAAGGCCTTGCCGACGCCGCGGCCCTGCTCCTCGAGCCGCACCATGGTGCCGATCACATGGGCGACGTGGCGCACCTTGCTGCGCGGGTCGCGTTCGCAGCTGACGGCACCCACCAGCCGGTCGCCGCGGAAGGCGCCGAGCGTGAACGACTCGCCCGCGTCGCCGCGCCCCAGGCGCGAGGCGTAGCTTTGCGCGCTGCGCAGCGCCTCGGTGGGCGCGTCGGAGGTGAAGGCCTCCTCGTGGTGGGCCAGCGCGTGGTCGCGCAGCGCCTTGTAGGCGTCGAGGTCGGCGCTCTGCAGCTCGCGTACCGTCAGGTCGGGCAGGGCGCTCATGCGCTCAGCGCTGCAGTTGCGCCAGTTCGGCCGCGGTGTTGGCGTTGAAGAAGGCGGACGGGTCGGGAAAGCGCACGCCCACCGCCTTGTGCTGGCCGAACCAGGCGTCGATCTTGCGCCCTCCGCCGTGCAGGAAAGCGACCAGGCTCTCGCTCAGCTCGTGGCGCAGCAGGCAGAACACCGGATGCGACTGCTCGCGGCCGTCCTCCAGCGTGGTGGCGTACGCGATCTCGGCATCGTCGCGTTCGGCGGCTTCGGCCAGGCGTGCCACCAGGTCCTCGGGAAAGTCCGGCGTATCGCAGGGCACGGTCACCATCCACGGCGTCTCGCAATGCTCCAACCCGGCCAGGAAGCCGGCCAGCGGTCCCGCAAAATTCTCGATCGGGTCGTGCCAGACCGGCGCACCGAAGGCCTCGTAGGCGCTGATGTTGCGGTTGGCATTGATCATCAGCGCGCCCACCTGCAGTTGCAGGCGAAGCAGCGCGTGCAGTGCCAGCGGCACGCCGCGGTGGTTCTGCAGGCCCTTGTCGACACCGCCCATGCGGCTGCCGCGGCCGCCGGCCAGCACCAGGCCGGTGATGTGTTCGGGCACGACCATCAGCCGCCGATGTAGTGCATCTCGACCTTGCGCCCGCCTGGCGCATACGCCTGACCGGCGGCACGCAACTCGGAGTAGCGGTCGCGGCGCTGGGCCCAGATGTCGGCCAGCGCGCCGCCGATCTGGGCGTCGCTGGCGTCGGTATCGCGCAGCAGGTGGCGCAGGTCGTGGCCGTGGGTCGCGAACAGGCACAGGTAGAGCTGGCCTTCGGTGGACAGGCGGGCGCGGTTGCAGTCGCGGCAGAAGGCCTGGGTGACGCTGGAGATCACGCCGACCTCGCCGCCGCCGTCCAGGTAGCGCCAGCGCTCGGCGGTCTCGCCGGGGGCGCTGTGCCCTATCGGCTCGAGCGGCCAGACGTTGGCGATGCGCTCGATGACTTCGCGCGAGGGCAGCACGTGGTCCATGCGCCAGCCGTTGGTCTCGCCGACGTCCATGTACTCGATGAAGCGCAGCACCACCGCGCCGCCGTAGTGCTCGCGGAACCAGCGCGCCATCGGCACGATCTCGCCGTCGTTGGTGCCGCGCTTGACGACCATGTTCACCTTCACCGGGCCGAGGCCGGCGTCGAGCGCGGCCTCGATGCCGGCCAGCACGTCGCCGACCGGGAAACCCACATCGTTCATGGCCTGGAAGATGGCGTCGTCGAGCGCGTCGAGGCTGACGGTGACGCGCTTCAGGCCCGCGTCGGCCAGCGCGCGCGCCTTCTTCTTCAGCAGCGAGCCGTTGGTGGTCAGCGTCAGGTCGAGCGGCTCGCCGTCGGCCCCGCGCAGGTCGGCCAGCATGCCCACCAGCACCTCGAGGTGGCGGCGCAGCAGCGGCTCGCCGCCGGTCAGGCGCAGCTTCTTGACGCCATGCCCGGCAAAGACCCGTGCCACGCGCGTGATCTCCTCGAAGCTCAGCAGCGAGGCCTGCGGCAGGAAGGCGTAGTCGCGGTCGAACACCTCCTTGGGCATGCAGTAGCTGCAGCGGAAGTTGCAGCGGTCGGTGACCGAGATGCGCAGGTCGCGCAGCGGCCGGCCCAGCGCGTCGGTGAGCACGCCGGTGGCGGGACGCGGCGTGGCGCTGACGCGCGGCACGTGGGTGCGCGCGCGCAGGTCGGCGATCGGGATCACGGCGGGGTTGGCAGGCGGCAAGGCTTCACCCATGCGGGCATTGTGCCGCGCGCCGCGCAGTCTCAGTGAGAGGAGCCCGAGAGGTCCGCAGGGGTGTGGGGGCTGTGGGGACGGACGGCCGGCGCGGCCAGGGGCCGCACGGCCGTGTCGGCCAGCGCCACGCGGCGCGCGCCGTCGAACCGGCGTTGCCAGTAGCTCGACTGCATGTCCTCGAGCCGCACCGACGCTCCCGCGCGCGGCGAGTGGATGAAGCGGCCCTCGCCGACATAGATGCCCACATGCGAGAACGCGCGTCGCAGGGTGTTGAAGAACACCAGGTCGCCCGGCTGCAGCTCGCGCCGCGGCACGTCGACGAGGCCCTGTGCGGCCGCCTGCTCGTGCGAGCGGCGCGGCAGCGACAGACCGAGGTTCAGCTGGAACAGGTGCTTGGTGAAGCCGCTGCAGTCGAAGCCGGTGGCGGCGTCGTTGCCGCCGAGGCGGTAGGGCACGCCGACGAAATTCATCGCCGCGACCACCATCTCGGTCAGGCGGCTGCGCTCGACCGGCACCACGGCCTCGGGCTGGGCGCGGGCGGCCAGCCATTGCTCGAGTGCGTCGGTGTTCTGCGCATGCGCGGCGGGGCTCGCGCACAGCGCCAACGCCGCCAGCCCGGGCACCACCGAGATTCGCATGCCGGCAGGCTAACACGGCCGCCGCGCTTCGGCAGCGAGAAAATCCTTTGGCAGCAGGCACTTGTTGCGCATCGTGCACGTGGTTTCGAGCTTTTGTCGGGCTGGGCAGCGTCAGGGGCCTGTCAGCGCCAGCGACGCCAATAGCGGCCGAGAATCGGGCCACTGATCCCAGGAGACGAGTCGATGTTCCGCGCGCTGTATCTGCAGAAGGACGAGGCGGGCTTTCGCGCCGGCGTCGAGGCCCTGGCCGACGAGCGCCTGCCCGCACTGGCCGACGGCGACGTGCGGGTGGATGTCGCGTACTCGACGCTCAACTTCAAGGACGGCCTGGCGCTGACCAACAAGGGCCCGGTGGTGCGCGCCTGGCCGATGGTGCCGGGCATCGACGGTGCCGGCACGGTGCTCGAAAGCCGCCACCCCCAGTGGAAGGCCGGCGACCGCGTGGTGCACAACGGCTGGGGCGTCGGCGAGACGCGCTGGGGCTGCCTGGCGCAGCGCGCGGTGCTGGCCGGCGACGGGCTGGTTCGGCTGCCGGAGGCCTTCACGCCGCGCCAGGCGATGGCCATCGGCACGGCGGGCTACACGGCGATGCTGTGCGTGCTGGCGCTCGAGCGTCACGGCGTGGCGCCGGCTGCCGGCGAGGTGCTGGTCACCGGCGCCACCGGCGGCGTGGGCAGCGTGGCCATTGCGCTGCTGGCGCGGCTCGGCTTCAAGGTGACGGCCTCGACCGGCAAGGCCAGCGAAATGGACTATCTGCGCCGGCTCGGTGCCACCGAGGTGATCGACCGCGCGGCGCTCGGCGCACCCGGCAAGCCGCTGCAGAAGGAGCGCTGGGCCGCGGCGATCGACACCCTGGGTTCGCACACGCTGGCCAACGTCTGCGCCCAGACGCGCTACGGCGGCGTGGTGGCGGCCTGTGGGCTGGCCCAGGGCTTGGACTTCCCGACCACGGTGGCGCCCTTCATCCTGCGCGGGGTGACGCTGGCTGGCGTGGACAGCGTGATGGCGCCGACGCCGCTGCGCCAGGCGGCCTGGCAGCGCCTGGCACGCGACCTCGACCCCGCGCTGCTCGAATCGATGACCGAGGAGATTCCGCTCTCGGCCGCGATCGACCGTGCCGCCGACTTGATGGACGGCAAGGTGCGAGGCCGCCTCGTCGTTCACATTGGATGACCATGAACTACACCGACTTCTACCGCCGCTCGATCGATCAGCGCGAGGCCTTCTGGGCCGAGCAGGCGAGGGCCATCGATTGGCAGCGCCCGTTCACCCAGGTCTGCGACTACGCCAACCCGCCGTTCGCGCGCTGGTTCGTCGGTGGTCAGACTAACCTGTGCCACAACGCCGTCGACCGCCATGCCGCCACGCATCCGCAGCGCAACGCGCTGATCTGGGTTTCCACCGAGGTGGAGCAGGAGCGCATCTACAGCTTCGCGCAGCTGCAGCGCGAGGTGGAGACGATGGCCGCGATGCTGCAGGCGCTGGGCGTCAAGCAGGGCGACCGGGTGCTGGTCTACATGCCGATGATCCCGGAGGCGGCGTTCGCGATGCTGGCCTGTGCGCGTATCGGGGCGATCCACTCGGTGGTATTCGGTGGCTTTGCGAGCGTCAGCCTCGCGAGCCGGATCGAGGACGCCGAGCCGACGGTGATCGTCAGTGCCGACGCGGGCAGCCGCAGCGGCAAGGTGGTGCCGTACAAGGGCCTGCTCGACGAGGCGATCCGCCTGTCGAGCCACAAGCCGTCCAAGGTGCTGCTGGTCGACCGTGGCCTGGCGCCGATGCCACGCACCGAGGGTCGCGACGTGGACTACGCGGCCCTGCACGAGCAGTGCCGTGAAACGCGCGTGCCCTGCGCATGGCTCGACGCCACGCACCCGAGCTACACGCTCTACACCAGCGGCACCACCGGCAAGCCCAAGGGCGTGCAGCGCGACACCGGTGGCTACGCGGTGGCGCTGACCGCGAGCATGAAGCACATCTTCCTCGGCAACCCGGGCGAGACCTACTTCAGCACCAGCGACATCGGCTGGGTGGTCGGCCACAGCTACATCGTCTACGGGCCGCTGCTCGCGGGCATGGCGACCATCATGTACGAGGGCCTGCCGATCCGGCCCGACGCCGGCATCTGGTGGAGCCTGGTCGAGCGTTTCAAGGTCACGTCGATGTTCTCGGCGCCGACCGCTGTGCGGGTGCTGAAGAAGCAGGACCCGGCCTTCCTGAAGAAGTACGACCTGTCGAGCCTGCGCGCGCTGTTCCTGGCCGGCGAGCCGCTCGACGAGCCGACCGCGAAGTGGATCGCCGAGGGCCTGGGCCGGCCGATCATCGACAACTACTGGCAGACCGAGACCGGCTGGCCGATCCTGAGCCTGTGCAACGGCATCGAGAAGGCCGACAGCAAGTTCGGTTCGCCGGGCAAGGCGGTCTACGGCTACGACGTGAAGCTGATCGACGAGAGCACCGGGGCGGAGCTGACGGGTGCCAACCAGAAGGGCGTCGTCGCGATCGAAGGGCCGCTGCCGCCGGGCTGCATGCAGACCGTGTGGCGCGACGATGCGCGCTTCGTCAAGACCTACTGGTCGAGCATCCCGGGGCGGCAGGTCTACTCCACCTTCGACTGGGGCATCCGCGACGAGGACGGCTACCTCTTCATCCTCGGTCGCACCGACGACGTGATCAACGTCGCCGGCCACCGCCTGGGCACGCGCGAGATTGAGGAGAGCATCTCCAGCCATCCGAACGTGGCCGAGGTGGCGGTCGTGGGGGTCGCCGATCAGCTCAAGGGCCAGGTCGCGATGGCCTTCGCGGTGCTCAAGGACCCGACGCAGGCCGACACGCCCGACAAGGCGCTCAGGCTCGAGGGCGCGATCATGAAGTTGGTCGATGGGCAGCTTGGCGCGGTCGCGCGGCCGAGCCGCGTGCGCTTCGTGACCGTGCTGCCGAAGACGCGCTCGGGCAAGCTCCTGCGGCGCGCGATCCAGGCCGTGTGCGAGGGCCGCGACCCGGGCGACCTGACGACGATCGAGGACCCGAGCGCGCTGCAGCAGGTGAAGGACCTGGTCGGCGCCGGTTGACGCTCAGGCGGGGCGCACAGGATCCGCCGCTCGCGCCGGGCAGGTTGCAGTTCGTCGCATCGGCGCCGGCACCGGGCGCCGGCAAGGGCACAATCCGCGCCTTCGCGACACCTCGAGGTTCCATGCGACCCCGCCTCGTCCTGTGCACGCTCGCCCTGGCTGCCACCAGCAGCCTGGCCGCGACGCAGCCCGCTACCCTGCCGGGCCCCAAGTTTCCCGACCATGCCTCGCCGGCGGCGCTGGAGGCCAGCTGCACGCGCCACCTGGCCACGGCCGGCGCGGCAGTGCGCCGGCTCGAGCGCCAGGGCGCATCACCGCAGTGGATCGCGGCCTACGATGACCTGAACGCGCTGACCGAGGACCTGGCGAGCCCGGTCTACCTGCTGTCCAACGTGCATCCCGAGCCGGCGATGCGCGACGCCGCCGAGGCCTGCGAGCGGCGCTGGCAGAACTTCTTCTCGACGCTCAACCAGAACGAGCGCCTGTATCGCGCGGCCCGCCAGGTCAAGCCGCGCGATGCGATCGACCGGCGGTTCCTGAAGACCACGCTCGACGCCTTCGAGGACTCGGGCGTCGGCCTGCCCGCTGGCCAGCGCGCCCGCGCCAAGGCCATCGTCGACCGCGTGACGGAGCTCGGCCAGGCCTTCGACAAGAACATCCGCGACGAAAAGGTGCAGCTGGCGTTTGCCGAGGCCGACCTCAAGGGGGTGCCCGAAGGCGTGTGGAAGGCCGCCAAGCGTGACGACCAGGGTCGCGTGTTGCTGGGCCTGGACTACCCGACCTACTTTCCGGCGCTTCAGGGCGCGTCGAGCGCCGCGACGCGCGAGCGCCTGTGGCGTGCCAAGACCAACGAGGGCGGAGCAGCCAACCTGAAGCTGCTGGCCGAAATCGCGGCGCTGCGCCGCGAGTACGCGCAGCTGTTCGGCTTTGCGAGCTACGCCGACTTCGTGCTGCGCCGGCGCATGGCCGAGAACCCGGCCAACGCGGCGCGTTTCCTGGACGGCGTGCGCAACGCGGTGACCGAGCGCGAGAAACGCGAACTCGAGGAGCTGCGCGAGGCCAAGGCGCGCGACCTCGGCAAGCCACTGGCCGAGGTGAAGCTCGACCGCTGGGACACGCTGTACTACACGGAGCGCGTCAAGCGCGAACGCTACAGCGTCGACCAGGAGGCTTTCCGCCCCTACTTCCCGCCGCAGGAGAGCCTGGCCTTCGTCATGCGGGTGGTCGAGAAGTCGATGGGCGTGCGCTACACGCGCGTGCCAGGCGCCAAGCTCTGGCATCCGGAGGCACAGGCCTGGGTGGCCAGCGACGTCAGGACCGGCCGCGCGCTGGCGACCCTGTACATCGACCCCTACCCGCGCGAAGGCAAGTACGGCCACGCGGCGGTGTGGCCGATCCGCGGCGCCGCGACGCGCCTGGCACGCGCGCCGCAGGCCGCGTTGGTCGTCAACCTGGACCGTCAGGGCCTGAGCCTCGAGGAGGTGGAGACCTTGCTGCACGAGTTCGGCCATGCGGTGCACAACAACCTGTCGCGCACGCGCCATGTCGGCGGCAACGGCGTGCTCGACGACTTCGCCGAGGCGCCGTCGCAGATGATCGAGGACTGGGTGTTCGACCCGCGCGTGCTGGCGACGATGCGCGAGGTGTGCGCCGCCTGCCCACCGGTGCCCGAGGCGCTGCTGGCCAAGGCCAAGGTGGCCGAGCGCTACGGCAAGGGCGCGCAGTACGCGCGCCAGCAGCTCTACGCGAGCTACGACCTGGCGCTGTACGGCGCCGAGCCGGCAGATCCGATGGCGCTGTGGGCGACGATGGAAAGTGCCACGGTGCTCGGCCACGTGCCGGGCACGATGTTCCCGGCCGGCTTCTCGCACATCACGGCGAGCAACTACGCGGCGGGCTACTACGGCTACCTGTGGAGCGAAGTGCTCGCCGCCGACCTGCGCACCGCGTTCAGCCGCGGCAAGCTCGACCCCGCCGCCGGCCGTCGCTACCGCGACACCGTGATCGCCCCCGGCGGACAGTTCGCGCCCCAGGATCTGGTGCGCCGCTTCCTCGGCCGCGCGTCCAACAGCCAAGCCTTCTTCGAGGACCTCAAACGATGAGCGTCAAACCACTGACCTTGCTGTTGGCCGCCGCGCTGGCCTTCAGCCCGCTGCTCGCCGGGGCGCAGGCCAAGCCGCGTATCGAGAAGGCGGCCGACCTGCCGCGCTTCACCTACAAGCTCGACGCCAAGGTCGAGGAGGTGGTGCGTTCGCGCGAGCGCTTCACGCCCTTCGCGGCCCAGGTGCGGCGCGACGTGGACTCGGTGCTCGCTGGCTACGAGATCCCCGACAAGGCGACCCAGCGCGACCTGCTGGGCCTGCTGGCCGCGCTGGACTTCCTGGACGGTCAGTACGACCGTGCGGTCGAGCGCCTGGAGCAGGTGCGCGCGCTGCAAGAGAAGCCGGCCGACAAGCTGCTGTCCAGCCTGCGCCTGCGCGCGATGGCGCGTGCGGCCAAGGCGCACGGCGCAGCGGGCGATGCGTATGTCAAGGCGGTGGGCGGGGCGATCGCGCGCGACATCGCGCCGCTGCCCCGCGAGGTGGTCGAGAACGGCATCAAGGAAGCCAAGGCGGGCGCCGAAACGATGGGCGAGGGCCGTGCGATCGGCTACCTGCGCGAAGTGGTGCAGCCGGTGGTGGACACCAACCAGGGGGCGCTCTCGTCTGACTTCGCGCCGGCGCTGGTCAATGTGCGCCTGCTGGTGAGCGCGGTGCTGCCGCTCAAGCAGACGCTGGTGGACACCTATGCCGCCTGGCTCGAGGCCAACAAGGTGGTGAAGCCCGACATCTGGGCGGCACGCGACGTCACGCTGCCGGCGCGCAAGGGCGCCAAGCCGGTGGTGGTGGCGGTGTGGGACAGCGGCACCGACACGGCGCTGTTCGGCCAGCAGGTGGTGCGCGAGAAGAACGGGCAGCCGGCGCTGATCGCCTTCGACAAGTACAGCCGGCCGGCGACGGGCGAGCTGATCCCGGTGTCGGCCGAGGTGCGCGCCAAGCTGCCGCAGATGAAGGCGCGCACCAAGGGCTTCTCGGACCTGCAGTCCAACATCGACAGCCCCGAGGCCGCCGAGGTGAAGAAGTACATCTCGTCGCTGACGCCCGACCAGTACAAGGCCGCGATCGAGGAGCTGATCCTGATGGGCAACTACGAGCACGGCACGCATGTGGCAGGCATCGCGATGGCGGGCAACCCGCAGGCGCGGCTGTTGGTGGGCCGCATCGAGTTCGGTGCCACGCTCAAGCCCGACCCCTGCCCGAGCCGCGAGCAGGCCGAGCGCGACGCCAAGGCGGCCCACGCCTACGTGGCCTTCTTCCGCAAGCACAAGGCGCGGGTCGTCAACATGAGTTGGGGCGGCAGCGTGCGCGCGATCGAGGGCGACCTCGAGCAATGCGGCATCGGCAAGACGCCCGAGGAGCGCAAGACGCTGGCGCGCGAGTACTTCGAGATCAGCAAGAAGGCGCTGACCGATGCGATGGCGTCGGCGCCAGAGATCCTGTTCGTCACGGCCGCGGGCAACAGCAACCAGGATGCGAGCTTCGTCGAGGACATCCCGGCCGGCATCGTGCTGCCCAACCTGCTGACCATCGGCGCCGTGGACCGCGCCGGTGACGAGGTGGGCTTCACCAGCTACGGGCCTACCGTCAAGGCTCACGCCAACGGCTACCAGGTCGAGAGCTTCCT
Source organism: Aquincola sp. (assembly GCA_022841885.1). GTDB lineage: Bacteria > Pseudomonadota > Gammaproteobacteria > Burkholderiales > Burkholderiaceae_C > CADEEN01. Next base: position 32,407 of record JALHQP010000019.1, read on the forward strand.
GCCGGGCGGCGAGCGTGTCGCGTTGTCGGGCACCTCGATGGCGTCGCCGCAGGTGGCCAACCTGGCGGGCAAGATCCTCGCGGTGAAGCCGAAGCTCAAGCCGGCCGAGGTGATCAAGATCATCGTCGACACCGGCGAGCGCACGGCCGACGGACGGCGCAATCTGATCCACCCGAAGAAGGCGCTGGCGGCGGTGGGGCACAAGTAAGGCCAGCGTTGCCCTTGCTTGCCGTCGTCGCTGCGGCAGCGCGGTGGCGGTGCCTGCGCTAGCGCCGCCCGCCCTACAGTGGCGACGGCACGCGCGAACCCCGCCGCTACAACACTTCGCTGGCGAAATCGGCGAGCCGCGAACGCTCGCCGCGCGCCAGTGTCAAGTGGCCGCTGTGCGGCCAGCCCTTGAAGCGGTCCACGGCGTAGGTCAGACCCGAACTGCCCTCGGTGAGGTAGGGCGTGTCGATCTGCGCCAGGTTGCCCAGGCAGACGATCTTGGTGCCCGGGCCGGCGCGCGTGATCAGCGTCTTCATCTGCTTGGGCGTCAGGTTCTGCGCCTCGTCGATCAGCACGAACTTGTTCAGGAAGGTGCGGCCACGCATGAAGTTCAGGCTCTTGATCTTGATCTTGCTGCGCACCAGGTCGTTGGTGGCGGCACGGCCCCACTCGCCGGCGCTGGTGTCGCTGCGCGCCAGCACCTCGAGGTTGTCGTCCAGGGCGCCCATCCAGGGGCCCATCTTTTCCTCTTCAGTGCCGGGCAGGAAGCCGATGTCTTCGCCCACCGGCACGGTGACGCGGGTGACGAGGATCTCGGCGTAGCGGCGGTCGTCGAGCACCTGCGACAGGCCCGCGGCCAGCGTCAGCAGGGTCTTGCCGGTGCCGGCCGTCCCGGTCAGCGTCACGAAGTCGCACTCCGGGTCCATCAGCAGGTTGAGCGCGAAGTTCTGTTCGCGGTTGCGCGCCGTGACGCCCCAGACGGCGTTCTTCTGGTGCGTGTAGTCCTTCAGCGTTTTCAAGAGAGCCGTCTTGCCGGTGATCTCGGTGACACGGGCGTAGAGCGGCGCGGCGCCCGGCGTCTCGAGGTAGACGAACTGGTTGACCATCAGCACCGGCACCATCGGCCCGGCGATGCGATAGAAGGTGTGGCCGCCCTGCTGCCAGCTCTCCATGGTCTTGCCATGGCGCTCCCAGAAGTCGGACGGCAGCGGCAGGACGCCGGTGTACAGCAGGTCGCCGTCTTCGAGCGTCTTGTCGTTGAAGTAGTCCTCGGCGGCCAGGCCAAGGGCGCGCGCCTTGACGCGCATGTTGATGTCCTTGGACACCAGCACCACCTCGCGCTGCGGCTGCTGCTCGCGCAGGCTCATCACGACGCCCAGGATCTGGTTGTCGGCCTTGCCCTGCGGCAGGCCGGCCGGCAGCCTGGCGTCCAGGAAGGTGGTCTGGAAGAACAGCTTGCCGCCGGCCTCGCGGTGACCGGTCTTGGCCAGCGGGATGCCTTCCTTGGGGTCGGCCAGCCCATGCGCGGCCAGGCTGTCGAGCGAGCGGCTGACCTGGCGCACATTGCGGCTGACCTCGCTCATGCCCTTCTTGTGGCCGTCCAGCTCCTCGAGCGTGATCATCGGCAGGTAGATGTCGTGCTCCTCGAACCTGAACAGGCAGGTCGGGTCGTGCATCAGCACATTGGTGTCGAGCACGAAGAGCTTGGCCGGGCCGGTGCCACGCGGCTTGCGCGGCTTGGGTTCGGGGGCCGGTCGGCGCTGCGGCGCGGCCGTGGCGACCGGCGGGCGCAGCGGCGCGGCAGCGGTGGCGTGGCTGTCGAACAGGTCGAGCACGCCGGGGCCGGCTTCGGTCTCGGCGGCGCTGGCGGGCTTGGGGTCGCGGCGCGCCGGCTTGGGGGCGGCCTGGGAATCGACGTTGGCGAAGTCGGCGGGGGCGAGAAGGGCGGCTTTGCGTGCAGGCGGCTTGGGCAGGGGCATCGTGGCGGGCAGGCTTCAGAAGCAAAAAAGCCGCACAGCGGGCTGTGCGGCTCTAACGGGGCGGTGTCGAAACACGACTCACGGGCCTGATTATGGCGCTGTGCCGGGTCCCGGGAACACCCGGCGTGGGCCGATCGCCACAGAACGTATCAGGCGGCTTTTTTCAGCACCTTCACGGCCTTGAGCACCTCGTCCACGTGGCCGGCCACCTTGATGCCACGCCACTCGGCGCGCAGCACGCCGGTGGCGTCGATCAGGAAGGTGCTGCGCTCGATGCCCTTGACCTTCTTGCCGTACATGATCTTGTTCTTGACCACGCCGAACATGTGGCAGAGCTTCTCTTCCGTGTCGGCAATCAGCTCGAACGGCAGTTCCAGGGCCTGCTTGAACTTCTCGTGCGAGGCCATGTTGTCGCGCGATACGCCGAGGATCAAGGCACCGGCCTTGACGAAGTCCTTATAGCGGTCGCGGAACTGCATCGCTTCGGTGGTGCAGCCGGGCGTGTGGTCCTTCGGGTAGAAGTACAACACCACGGCCTGGCCGTGGAAGGTCTGCGGCGAAACCTTCAGGCCGCCGGTGGCAGCAGCCTCGAACTCGGGGAGGGGCTTGTTGATGGCTGGCGTCATGAGGAGCGGCGGATGACCCTGGGTGCCTGCGGCGGCAAGCTCAGCCCGTGATTATAAAGGCCGGCCCGATTCGCCCTAGGGGGTCGGCCACAGGTCGGGCCGAATGCCGCGCTCTCAAGGGGCGGCCGCCACGATGGTTCAGAGCAGGGCGGCGACGACCGAGCGGCCTTCGGCGGCAAGCACGTTGTAGGTGCGGCAGGCGGCGGCACTGTCCATCGTCTCGAGGCCGATGCGCGCCTCGATCAGTCTGCGATACAGCGCCGGCGAGGCGAAGCGCAGTCGCGCGCCGCTGCCGAAGATCACCAGCTCCGGGCGCAGCGCCAGTACCTGCTCGAAGTGCTGCGCCTGCAGCGATTCGAAGTCGGCCGCCGGCCAGGCCTGCACGTTGCCGCGCCAGGGCACCAGCAGGCTGCCTTCATGGCGCTGCCCGTTGACCCACACCGCCCCGGGTTCGCGGCGCGAGATGGCGTTGGTGCCGGCGAGGCTGTCGGGCTGGAACTTCATGTGCGTGTGGTCAAATTCTAGGTTGCGCATCGACACGACTGGCAACTGACGCCGTGAAACCCGTTCTCAAGTCCAGCAAGCTCGCCAACGTGGGCTACGACATCCGCGGGCCGGTGCTCGACAAGGCCCGGCAGATGGAGGACGAGGGCCAGAAGATCATCAAGCTGAACATCGGCAACATCGCCGCGTTCGGCCTCGAGCCGCCGGACGAGATCGTGCAGGACATGATCCGCAACCTCGGTACCCAGGTGGCCGCCGGTTACACCGACAGCAAGGGCCTGTTCGCGCCACGCCGGGCGATCGTGCACTACACGCAGGAGAAGCACATTCCCGGCGTGACGGTGGACGACGTCTACCTCGGCAACGGCGCCTCCGAGCTGATCGCGATGAGCATGAATGCGCTGCTCGACGCCGGCGACGAGGTGCTGATTCCGACGCCCGACTATCCGCTGTACACGGCGGTGGTGTCGCTATCGGGCGGCACGCCCGTGCACTACCGCTGCGACGAAGGCGCGGGCTGGCTGCCCGACATCGCCGACATCAAGGCCAAGCTGACGCCGCGCACGAAGGCCATCGTCGTCATCAACCCGAACAACCCGACCGGCGCGCTCTACCCGGACGAGCTGCTGCGCGACATCGTGGAAGTGGCGCGCCAGCACCAGCTGATCGTCTTCGCCGACGAGATCTACGACAAGACGCTCTACGACGGCGTGACGCACACCAGCATCGCCTCGCTGGCCGACGATGTGCTCACCGTCACCTTCAACGGCCTGTCGAAGAACTACCGCGCCTGCGGTTATCGCGCCGGCTGGATGGTGGTGTCGGGCGACAAACGCCATGCGCGCGACTACATCGAGGGCCTGAACATGCTGGCCTCGATGCGCCTGTGCGCCAACACGCCGGGACAGCTCGCGATCCAGACCGCGCTCGGCGGCTACCAGAGCATCAAGGACCTGGTGGCGCCGGGCGGGCGCCTGGCGCGCCAACGCGACCTGGCCTACGAGCTGCTGACGCAGATCCCCGGCGTGTCGGTGGTCAAGCCGAAGGCGGCGCTGTACATGTTCCCGCGCCTGGACCCCAAGCTCTACCCGATCGACGACGACCAGCAGTTCGCCTACGAGCTGCTGGCCGAGGAGAAGGTGCTGATCGTGCAGGGCTCGGGCTTCAACGTGCCCGACAACCAGCACTTGCGCGTCGTCTTCCTGCCGCACACCGATGACCTCGCCGAGGCCATCGGGCGCATCACGCGCTTCCTCGATCACTACAGAAAACGTCACTCGTCATGAAACCGATCCAGGTCGGCCTGCTGGGCATCGGCACCGTCGGCTCGGGCACCTTCGCGGTGCTCGCGCGCAACCAGGAAGAGATCCGGCGCCGCGCCGGGCGCGGCATCGAGATCGCCGCCGTGGCCGACCTCGACACGGCGCGCGCAGAGAAGATCGTCGCCGGCCGCGCCAAGGTGGTGGCCGATGCGCGCACGGTGATCGCCGACCCGTCGATCGACATCGTGGTCGAGTTGATCGGCGGCTACGGCATTGCCAAGAACCTGGTGCTCGAGGCCATCGCCGCCGGCAAGCACGTGGTCACGGCGAACAAGGCGCTGCTGGCCGTGCACGGCAACGAGATATTCGCCGCTGCCAGCAAGAAGGGCGTGATGGTCGCGTTCGAGGCCGCGGTGGCCGGCGGCATCCCGATCATCAAGGCGCTGCGCGAGGGGCTGACCGCCAACCGCATCGAGTGGGTCGCGGGCATCATCAACGGCACGACCAACTTCATCCTGTCCGAGATGCGCAGCAAGGGCATGGACTTCGGTACGGTGCTGAAGGAGGCCCAGCGCCTGGGCTATGCCGAGACCGACCCGACCTTCGACATCGAGGGGGTCGACGCCGCGCACAAGGCGACGATCCTGTCGGCGATCGCGTTCGGCGTGCCGGTGCAGTTTCACAAGGCGCACGTCGAGGGCATCACCAAGCTGCAGGCGGTGGACATCCGCTACGCCGAGCAGCTGGGCTACCGCATCAAACTGCTGGGCATCACGCGGCGGCGCGACCATGGCATCGAGCTGCGCGTGCACCCAACCCTGATTCCGAGCAAGCGCCTGATCGCCAACGTCGAGGGCGCCATGAACGCCGTCGTGGTGCAGGGCGACGCGGTGGGCACGACGCTGTACTACGGCAAGGGCGCCGGCGCCGAACCGACGGCCAGTGCGGTCGTGGCCGACCTGGTCGACATCACCCGCCTGGCCACCGCCGACCCCGACCACCGCGTGCCGCACCTCGCGTTCCAGCCCGACGCGATGGCCGACACGCCGATCCTGCCGATCGAGCAAGTGACGACCGCGTTCTATCTGCGCCTGGTGGTGGCCGACGAGGCCGGCGTGCTGTCGAGGATCACGACCATCCTGGCCGAGCACGACATCTCGATCGACGCCGTGCTGCAGCGCGAGTCGGCTGAAGGCGAGCGCCAGACCGATCTGATCATCCTGACCCACGACACGGTCGAGGGCCGCATGCGCGAGGCGCAGGCCAAGATGCAGGCGCTGCCGACGGTACTGGCACCGATCGTGTCGATCCGCAAAGAAGAACTCGCGTGAAGTACGTCAGCACGCGCGGCGACACCACCGAGCGGGCCTTCTGCGACATCCTGCTGGAGGGCCTGGCGCCCGATGGCGGCCTGTACATGCCGCAGCGCTACCCGAGAGTCGATGCCGCGACGCTCGCGCGCTGGCGTGGCCTGGCCTACGCCGACCTGGCGTTCGAGATCCTGTCGCTGTACATCGACGACATCGCGGTCACCGACCTGTGCGCGATCTGCCGGCGGGTGTACAGCCGGCATGTGTTCGGCAGCGACGCGATCACGCCGCTCAAGTCGCTCGAGCCCGGCGTCGCGCTGGTCGCCTTGTCCAACGGGCCCACACTGGCCTTCAAGGACATGGCGATGCAACTGCTCGGCGCGCTGTTCGAGTACGAGCTGGGGCGGCGCGGGCAGACGCTGAACATCCTCGGCGCCACCTCGGGCGACACCGGCAGCGCCGCCGAGCACGCGATGCGCGGCAAGCGTGGCATCCGGGTATTCATGCTGAGCCCGCAAGGGCGCATGAGCCCGTTCCAGCAGGCGCAGATGTTCAGCCTGCAGGACGCGAACATCCACAACCTGGTGGTCGAGGGCGTGTTCGACGACTGCCAGGACATCGTCAAGGCGGTCGGCAACGACCTGGCCTTCAAGCGCGCGCACCGCATCGGCACCGTCAACTCGATCAACTGGGCGCGCCTGGTGGCCCAGGTGGTCTACTACTTCGCGGCGTACTTCCAGGCCACGAAAGCGAACGGCGAGAAGGTCAGCTTTGCCGTGCCCTCGGGCAACTTCGGCAACATCTGCGCCGGCCATGTCGCGCGCATGATGGGCCTGCCGATCGAACGCCTGGTGTGCGCCACCAACGAGAACGATGTGCTCGACGAGTTCTTCCGCAGCGGCAGCTACCGACCGCGCGCGGCGGCCGAGACGCACGAGACTTCGAGCCCGTCGATGGACATCAGCAAGGCGAGCAATTTCGAGCGTTTCGTGTACGACCTGCTCGGCCGCGATGGGGCGCGCGTCAAGGCCCTGTTCGAGCACGGTGCCTTCACGCTGTCGCCCGACGAGTTCGCGCGCATCGCCGGTTTCGGCTTCGTCTCCGGCCGCAGCGCGCACGCCGACCGCGTGGCGACCATCCGCGACACCTGGGCCCGGCAACAGGTGATGGTCGACACCCACACCGCGGACGGGCTGAAGGTGGCGCGCGAGTTGCGCCGGCCGGGCGAAACGATGCTGGTGCTCGAGACCGCGCTGCCGGCCAAGTTTGCGGCCACGATCCGCGAGGCGCTGGGCCGCGAGCCCGAGCGGCCGCCCGGCTTCGAGGGCATCGAGAACCTGCCCAAGCGCTTCACGCGCCTGCCGGCCGACGTGCAAGCGGTCAAGCGCTACATCGAGACCCACGTCGAATGACCGAGCCGCGCGCGCCGATGCTCGCACTCGACGAGGCACTGCAGCGCCTGGTGGCGGGTGCGACCGCGGCGCACATCGGCGAAGTGGAGACGGTCTCGACCTTGGACGCGCTCGGCCGCGTGCTCGCCGCCGACGTCGTGTCGCTGATCGACGTGCCGCCGCAGGACAACAGCTCGATGGACGGTTATGCGGTGCGCGTGGCCGAGGTCGCTGCCGGCGCCGCGCTGCCCGTGAGTCAGCGCATCCCGGCCGGCCAGGTGGGTGATCCGCTGGTGCCGGGCAGCGTCGCGCGCATCTTCACCGGCGCTCAGGTGCCGCCGGGCGCTGATGCGATCGTGATGCAGGAGCAGGCTGAACCGGTCGGCGAGGGCGCAGTCCGCTTCACGGCCGTGCCGCAAACTGGCCAGTGGATCCGCCGTCGTGGCGAGGACGTGCGCGCCGGCGCCACGGTGCTCGTGCGTGGAACCCGCCTGGCGCCGCAGGCGCTCGGCCTGGCTGCGACGGTCGGTGCGGCCGAACTGCGGGTCGTGCGCCGCCCGCGTGTCGCGCTGTTCTCCACCGGCGACGAACTGGTGATGCCCGGCACCGTGCCGCCCTCGGCCCTGCCGCCCGGAACGATCTACAACTCGAACCGCTTCACGCTGCGCGGTCTGCTGCAGGCGGCGGGCTGCGAAGTCACCGACCTGGGCATCGTGCCCGACCGGCTCGACGCGACGCGCGACGCACTGCGCCACGCCGCAACGCACAACGACCTGATCCTCACCTCGGGTGGCGTGTCGGTCGGCGAGGAAGACCACATCCGTCCCGCGGTGGCGGCCGAGGGCCGGGTCGAACTCTGGCAGGTGGCCATCAAGCCCGGCAAGCCGCTGGCCTTCGGCGCGGTGCGCCGGGCGCAGGGTGGCGAGGCGCTGTTCATGGGCCTGCCGGGCAACCCGGTGTCGAGCTTCGTGACCTTCGTTCTCGCCGTGGCGCCGGTGCTGCGCGCGCTGCAGGGCACCGACCCCGCATTGCCCGCGCCGCTGCCGCTGCGTGCCGACTTCGACTGGCTGCGCCCGGACAAGCGGCGCGAGTTCCTGCGCGTGCGCCGCAACGCCGAAGGCGGGCTCAAGCTGTTCCCGAACCAGAGCTCGGGCGTGCTGACCTCGGCCGTCTGGGCCGACGGCCTGGTGGACAACCCGCCTGGCCAAGCCATCACGCGTGGCGATACGGTACGCTTCCTGCCCATGGAGACGCTGTTCGGTCGATGACGACGACGATCCGCCTGCGCTACTTCGCGTCGCTGCGCGAGGCCCTCGGCCCCGGCGAGGCGTTGGACGTCGCCGTGCCGACGACGGCCGGCGCGGTGCGCGACCGCCTGATATCACGCGGCGGCCGTCATGCCGAGCTGCTGGCACGCGATCGCGCCGTGCGCTGTGCGGTCAACCAGGTGATGGCCGACGAGTTGACCCCCGTGCCGCTCGAGGCCGAACTGGCCTTCTTTCCGCCGGTCACCGGCGGCTAGGGGCCCGCGTGGCGACCACACCGCTGCCGTTCCCGCAGGAATCGACGGGGTCGGTGGGCCCGGCGGCACCGCTGCCCGCCGGCACCGCGGTGGCGCACCTGACGATCGAACGCGTGCTGCACGAAGGGCTGCACAACGTGGTCTACCTGGCGCGCGATCCGAACGAGCAGACCCTGGCGCTCATGGAGTACTTCCCGCGCGCGCTGGCGCTGCGCCAGCCCGACGGATCGGTGCGCGCACGCCAGGCCGGCGACGCGATCGCGTTGTCGGTCGGGCGCGAGGCCTTCGTGCTGGAGGCCAACACGCTCGAGCGCATCGAGCATGCCGGCATCGTGCGCGTGCTCGGCTCGCTGCAGGCCCATCGCACCGTGTACCGGGCGATGCAGTACGTCGACGGCCCGACGCTGGAGCGCCATATCGGGGCGCGCGGACGGGCTGCATCGGCCGGCGCGGTGGTGCGCCTGCTCGAACACCTGCTCGACGCGCTGGAGGCCTTGCATCGTGCGGGCGTGGTGCATGGTTGCGTGCGCCCCGACCAGATCCTGATGGCGGCGGGAGAGCGCCCGGTGCTGCTGGGCATGGGCAGCGCCGGCGCCGAGATCGTGGGCCACGAGGCCGGACCCTGGTCCGCACCCGAGCAGGCGGCAATGTCGCGCCACGACCGCATCAACAGCGCGACCGACCTCTACATGGTTGCGGCGACCGCGTGGTGCTACGCCAGCGGCGACACGCCGCCGGCGCTGCGCGAGCGGCTGGCCGACCCCGGCGCCTGGGACCCGGCC
>JALHQP010000020.1 GCA_022841885.1 Aquincola sp.
GGGCCAGGCTTCGAGCGCCGGGTCGGGGCAGCGCAGGCCGGCGCGGCGCGCCAGGCGCTGCGCGTAGCGCGGCTCGATGCCGGCCTGCAGCGCCCGCGCGATGCGGCCGGCCAGCATCTCGGGCATCCACCAGCCGCCCGTGAGGGCGTAGTCGCGTGCGGCGCCAAGGGCCAGCGATTCGGCAAGCCAGCGCTCGGCTTCGACACGCTGGCCGAGGGCATCGAGCGCGTGCGACGCGATCAACCCGGCCGAGAACAAGGACAACGCCGCGTCGATCGAGTGCGCGCCCTCCATCGTGGCGCGCGCTTCGGCCAGCGCCCCCGCGTGGTCGCCCGCGGCGAGCAGCGTGCAGGCCAGGCTGAGGCGGTGGGCGGCGCTGCGGTAGGGGCCGCCAATGTCGAGCGACTGCTACAGCGTGCTGCGTGCCAGTGCCACCGCGGTCTGCGGCTCGCCGCGCAGCAGCGCCAGCCCGGCGCTCATGTGCCAGTAATGCGTCTGGTCGGCCTGCGAGCGGCTCGCCAGCGACAGGCGCATCGCGTCGAGGTGGCGCGCCGCCGCCTCGGCGTCGTGCGCCGCCAGCGCGAGTGCGGCGCCATGGGCGTGCGCGGCGTAGGCTTGGGCCCCGAGGCCGTGGCGTTCGATCAGCGCCAGCGCCTCGGTCGCCGCGTCGCCCCCGCGCTCGAAGCTGGCGGTGAAACGCGCGTGCGCGGCCACGCTCTGCAGCCACAGCAACGCCTCGGGCGGGCGCAGGCGCGACAGGTCCACGCCGGGCAGCGCTCGACGACCACGGCGCTGGCGGCGAAGTCACCGCGCCACAGGTGGTACTGCACAACGAAGGCCGCGTACTTGATGCGCGACGGCCCATGGGCCAGGTGCGGCAGCGCACGCGGCGCCTGTGCGGCCCACTCGGCCAGGCGAGGGTGCCCCGGCTGGCGCAGCAGGATGCCGCTGCCGCAGGCCATCACCTCGGCACCGCATTCGGCATTCGGCCAGGGCGGCACGCTGCGGCGCAGCGCGCGGTCCAGGCGGTCGATCCAGGCGTCGAGCGGCTCGAGCGCAGTCTCGTCGTAGTAGAAGGTCTCGATCGCGGCGGCGGTGGCGAGCAGGGCGCCGAGGCGGTCGCCGCGCGTCTCGAAGGCGGCGTAGGCCTGTTCGAGCAGGGAGCGGTCGGCGCCCGGGTCGGCCAGCGTGCCCATGCGCAGCGCCCAGTAGGCGGTCCAGGGGGCGCCGTGAGCGCGCTCGCGCGCGTCGGCCGGCAGCACCAGGTCGGGCCACAGGCCGGGGCGGCTGTACAGCGACGGTGTGACCGCTGCCAGCTCGGCCTCGGCGATGCTGTGGTTGTTCTCGGCTCGCGGCCGGCCGCTGCGCCTGGAAGCCATACGCCAGTGTGCGAAGGTGGTGTGTCAGGCGGCCCCCGTAAAATCCCGCCCTCTTCAACAGCCGCAAAGATGGTTTCCCGATGGCCGGTCATTCCAAGTGGGCCAACATCCAGCACCGCAAGGGGCGCCAGGACGAGAAGCGCGGCAAGGTCTGGACGCGCGTGATCCGCGAGATCATGGTCGCGGCGCGCCAGGGCGGCGGCGACGCCGGTGCCAACCCGCGCCTGCGTCTGGCGATCGACAAGGCCAAGGCCGCCAACATGCCGGCCGACACGATCAAACGCAACATCGACAAGGCCACCGGCAACCTCGAGGGCGTGCAGTACGAGGAGATCCGTTACGAGGGCTACGGCATCGGCGGTGCGGCGATCATCGTCGACACCATGACCGACAACCGCGTGCGGACCGTGGCCGAGGTGCGGCATGCCTTCTCCAAGTACGGCGGCAACCTGGGCACCGAAGGCTCGGTGGCGTTCCAGTTCAAGCATTGCGGACAGCTGCTGTTCGCGCCGGGCACCTCGGAGGACAAGGTGATGGAGGCCGCGCTCGAGGCCGGCGCCGAGGACGTGGTGGCCGGCGAGGACGGTTCGATCGAAGTGCTGAGCGCACCGGCCGACTTCGAGGCCGTGAAGGACGCGCTCGAGAAGGCCGGCCTGAAGCCCGAGCTGGCCGAGGTGACGATGCGCGCCGAGGCGCCGATCGCGCTGGCCGGCGAGGACGCGCAGCGCATGCAGAAGCTGCTCGACGTGATCGAGGACCTCGACGACGTGCAGGACGTCTATCACAACGCCGAACTGGATCTCGAATGAAGGTCCTCGTGATCGGCAGCGGTGCGCGCGAGCACGCGCTGGCCTGGAAGCTGGCGCAGTCGGCCAAGGTGCAGAGGGTGTTCGTGGCGCCGGGCAACGGCGGCACGGCGCTCGACCCGACGCTCGAGAACCTGGCGGTCACCGACCTGGTGGCGCTGGCGGACTTCGCGGCGCACGAGCGCATCGGGCTCACGGTGGTCGGCCCCGAGGCGCCACTGGCCTCCGGCGTGGTGGACCTGTTCCGCAGCCGCGGCCTGCGCATCTTCGGGCCCACGCGCGGCGCGGCGCAGCTCGAGAGTTCGAAGGCCTTCGCCAAGGACTTCATGGTGCGCCACGGCATCCCGACCGCGCGCCACGCCAGCTTCGACGACGCCACCGCCGCGCATGCCTACGTGGACCGGCAAGGCGCGCCGATCGTGATCAAGGCCGACGGCCTGGCTGCCGGCAAGGGCGTGGTCGTGGCGAGCACGCTGGCCGAGGCGCACCAGGCGATCGACTTCATGCTGAGCGACAACGCGGGCGTGTCGCGCAACGCCGGCCAGGCGCTGGTGGTGATCGAGGAGTTCATGGCCGGCGAGGAGGCGAGCTTCATCGTCGTGGCCGACGGCCGTCACGCGCTGGCGCTGGCCACCAGCCAGGACCACAAGCGCATCGGTGACGGCGACACCGGCCCCAACACCGGCGGCATGGGTGCGTACTCGCCGGCACCGGTGGTCACGCCCGCGGTGCACGCGCGCGTGATGCGCGAGGTGATCGACCCCACGATCGCCGGCATGGCGGCCGACGGTCACCCCTTCGGCGGCTTCCTGTACGCCGGCTTGATGATCGACGCCGAGGGCCAGGCGCGCGTCGTCGAGTTCAACGCGCGCCTGGGCGACCCCGAGGCCCAGGTGCTGCTGATGCGCCTGAGGAGCGACCTGTTCGACCTGCTGATGGCCGCCACCGACGCCCAGGGCGACGGCGTGCGCGACCTCGAACTGCAATGGGACCGGCGCAGCGCCCTCGGCGTCGTGATGGCCGCCGGCGGCTATCCGGCGAGCCCGCGCAAGGGCGACGTGATCACCGGCGTGCCTGAGGGCACGCAGGACATGCAGGTGTTCCACGCCGGGACGGTCCGCCGCGAGGACGGCACGCTGGTCAGCAGCGGCGGCCGCGTGCTCACCGTCACGGCGCTCGGCGAACCGCTGCGCGCGGCGCAGCAGCGCGCCTACGCGGCGCTCGAATCGATCCGTTTCGACGGCATGCAGTTCCGGCGCGACATCGGCCACCGTGCATTGAGCCGGATCCGATGACCGTCGACCTCGAGCTGGCGCAGCGCCCGGTGCAACTGCAAGGCAGCGCGCTGGCGCGCTGGCTGCTCGGGCGCGCCGGCTGGCGCGTCGAGTTCGACGGCCTGCCGTCACGCCAGGGCGTGGTGATCGTCTACCCGCACACCTCGAACTGGGACTTTCCGATCGGCCTGCTGGCCAAGTGGGCACTCGGCTTTCCGCTCTCGTTCTGGGGCAAGGACTCGCTGTTCAAGCTGCCGCCGTTCGGCCGCTGGATGCGATGGATCGGCGGCGTGCCGGTGGACCGCAAGAACCCGCGCGGCGTCGTGGGCCAGATGGTCGAGCGCATGCAGGCCGCGAAGGCCGGCGATGAGTTCTGCTGGCTGGCGCTGGCGCCCGAGGGCACGCGCAGCCACGCGCCGCATTGGCGCAGCGGCTTCTACCGCGTCGCGCTGCAGGCCGGCGTGCCGCTGGGCCTGGCCTACTTCGACTATCCGCAGCGCGTCGTCAGTGCGCGGCGCTTCATGCGGCTGAGCGGCGACGTCGACGCCGACATGGCTGCGATCGCGGCCTATCTCGGCCACCGGCGCGGCCGCAAGCCGCATCTCGCGGCCCCCGTGCGCCTGCCGCCGGGGCGCGACGAGGGCCGCCCATGACGCGCGACGAGACCGTGGCCGCGGTGCGGGCGTACCTGCTCGGCCTGCAGCAGCGCATCGTCGACGCGATGGAGGCCGAGGACCCCGCAACCCCATCAGGCCGCTTCATCCGCGACGAATGGCGCAAGGCGCCGGGCGAACGCCTGCAGGGCGAGGGCGTGACGCGTCTCGTCGAAGGCGGTGCCTTGCTCGAGCGCGGCGGCGTCGGCTTCTCGCATGTGCGCGGCGCGGCGCTGCCGACGTCGGCCACGCAGCACCGGCCGGAACTGGCCGGCGCGCCCTTCGAGGCCCTGGGTGTGTCGCTCGTGTTCCATCCCCTCAATCCTCATGTGCCCACGGTGCACATGAACGTGCGCATGCTGGCGGCCGGCCACCCTGGGCAGGAACTCGTGACCTGGTTCGGCGGCGGCATGGACCTCACGCCGTACTACGGGGTGGAGGCCGACGCCGCGCACTTCCACCGCGTCAACCGCGACGCGCTCGCACCCTTCGGTGCCGACAAGTACCCGCGCTTCAAGCGCTGGTGCGACGAGTACTTCTTCCTGAAGCACCGCAACGAGCCCCGCGGCATCGGCGGCGTGTTCTTCGACGACTTCGCCGAACTCGGCTTCGAGCGCAGCTTCGCGCTGCAGCGCGCCGTGGGAGATGCCTTCCTCGACGCCTACCTGCCGATCGTGCGCGCACGGCGCGACACGCCCTACGGCGAGCGGGAGCGCGACTTCCAGGCCTACCGGCGCGGGCGCTACGTCGAGTTCAACCTGGTGTGGGACCGCGGCACGCTGTTCGGCCTGCAGTCGGGCGGGCGTACCGAGAGCATCTTGATGTCGCTGCCGCCGATCGTGAAGTGGCGCTACGACTGGCAGCCCGAGCCGGACTCGCCCGAGGCGCGCCTGTACAGCGACTTCCTGCGCCCGCGCGACTGGGCCGACTGGGTGGACGGGGCGCGCGCTTGAGCCGCATCGGCCTGTTCGGTGGCACCTTCGATCCACCGCATGTGGCGCATGTGGCGCTGGCGCGCGCCGCGCTCGAGGCCCTGCAACTCGACGCCGTGCGCTGGATCCCGGCCGGCCAGCCGTGGCAGAAGACGCGCAAGGTCACGCCCGCGGCGCAGCGCGAAGCGATGGTGCGCCTGGCGATCGATGGCGAGCCACGCTTCGCGCTCGACCGCATCGAGATCGAACGCGACGGCCCGAGCTACACGCTCGATACCGTGCGCGCCTTCGCCGCGGCGCAGCCCCACGCGCAGTGGTTCCTGATCATCGGCGCCGACCAGTACGCCGGCCTGCACACCTGGCGCGACTGGCAGGCGTTGCTCGGCCTGGTGACGCTGGCCGTGGCCAACCGGCCGGGCCTCATGCCCCCCATCGACCCCGAGGTGCTGCGCTTTCCGCACCGCGTGGTGCCGCTGCCGATGCTCGACATCTCGGCCACCGAGATCCGCGACCGTGTCGCCCGCGGCCTGCCGGTGGACTCGATGGTGCCGCCCGCGGTGGCACGTTATATTGATCTGAACCAGCTCTACAGGGACTGAATGGACATCCGCAAGCTGCAACGCGCCATCGTCGATGGCCTCGAGGACGTGAAGGCGCAGGACATCCGCGTCTTCAACACCGAACACCTCTCACCCCTGTTCGAGCGCGTGATCGTCGCGTCGGGCACCAGCAACCGGCAGACCAAGGCCCTGGCCTCGAGCGTGCGCGACAGCGTCAGGTCGCGCGGCCTGCCGGTGATGCGCACCGAGGGCGAGGACAACGGCGAGTGGATCATCGTCGACTGCGGCGCCGCGGTCGTGCATGTGATGCAGCCCGCGATCCGCCAGTACTACAACCTGGAAGAGATCTGGGGCGACAAGGCGGTGAAGATGAAGATGGGCGCCGACGGCACCGTGCAGCGGGCGCTGCCCAAGGCCGAGGCCGCGCATGCCCCGGCGAAGAAGGTGAGCGTGAAGAAGGCGCCGCCGAAGAAGTCGCCGGCGCGCAAGGCCGCGCCGCGCAAGGCGCCCGGCCGCAAGACCCCGGCCGGCAGAGGGGCCACCGCCAGGCCACCGGCGAAAAAGGCGGCCAAGAAGACGGCCCCTCGCAAGCCGCGGGCATGAAGCTCGTGCTGGTCGCCGTCGGCCAGCGCCAACCCGCCTGGGCCGACACGGCCTTCGACGATTTCGCCAAGCGCTTCCCGCCCGAATGCCGGCTCGAACTGAAGGCGGTGAAGGCCGAACCGCGCACCACGGGCAAATCGGTCGACGCGATGGTGGCGGCCGAAGCCGAGCGCATCGAGGCGGCCTGCCCAAAAGGCGTGCGCCGCGTGGTGCTCGACGAACGCGGCGAGCGCCGCACCAGCACGCAGCTGGCCGAGCGCCTGCGCTTCTGGCTCGGCGACGGGCGCGACGTGGCGTTGCTGATCGGCGGTCCCGACGGCCTCGATGCCAAGCTCAAGGCCACGGCCGACGAGACGCTGCGCCTGTCGGACCTGACCTTGCCGCACGCCTTGGCTCGCGTGCTGCTGGCCGAGGCGCTGTACCGTGCCTGGTCGCTGACGGCCGGGCATCCGTACCACCGTGAGTAGCGCCTTCAGCTTCGTCTGGCTCGCGTCGCAGAGCCCGCGACGTCGCCAGCTGCTCGACCAGATCGGCGCGCGCCACGAGCTGCTGCTGGCCGACGCGGGCGAGGATGCCGAGGCGCTGGAGGCCGAGCGCGCGGGCGAACTGCCTGCCGCCTACGTGCAGCGGGTGACGCGCGCCAAGCTCGATGCAGCACGCGCACGCCATGCGCGTCGCGGCCTCGCGGCGGCACCGATCCTGTGCGCGGACACCACCGTCGCGCTGGGACAGCGCATCCTCGGCAAGCCGGCCGACGCCGAGCAGGCACGCGCGATGCTCGCTTCGCTGTCGGGCCGCACGCACCGCGTGCTCTCCGCCGTGGCGCTGTGGACCGGCACGCGCCGCATCGAGGCGCTGAACCTGTCGCATGTGCGCTTCGCGGCGCTGCCCGCCAAGGTGATCGATGCCTATGTCGCGAGCGGCGAGCCCTTCGGCAAGGCCGGGGCCTATGCGATCCAGTCGGCGCTGGCCGGCTGGATCGAACGCATCGACGGCAGCCACAGCGGCATCATGGGCCTGCCGCTCGCCGAGACCGCGGCCCTGCTGCGCCGCGCCGGCGTGGCGCACCACTTGTCCGCATAGACTGCACTCATGACGCCCCCGCGCTCACTCCGTTCGCTGCCCCCGTGGCCCGGAACGGGCCACTTTGTGGCCCACGGGGCGCCAGTGCCCTTCGGGCGGCCGGGCAGGCACTGATGCCCACCCAGGACATCCTCGTCAACTGGACGCCGCACGAAACCCGCGTGGCCGTGATCGAGAACGGCTCGGTGCAGGAGCTGCACCTCGAGCGCGCCCTCGAACGCGGGCTGGTGGGCAACATCTACCTGGGCAAGGTGGCACGTGTGCTGCCGGGCATGCAGAGCGCCTTCGTCGACATCGGCCTGGAGCGCGCGGCCTTCCTGCATGTGGCCGACCTGCACAACGCCAATGGCGGCGGCACCGGCCGCAGCAACAGCAACGATGCCGCAGCGCCGGTGCCGATCGAGCGCCAGGTCTTCGAGGGCCAGACGCTGACCGTGCAGGTGGTCAAGGACCCGATCGGCACCAAGGGCGCCCGGCTGTCGACCCAGGTCAGCATCGCCGGCCGCCTGCTGGTGCACCTGCCCCAGGACAACCACCTGGGCATCAGCCAGAAGATCGGCTCGCCCGAGCTGCGCGAACAATTGCGCCAGCGCCTGAATGCCCTGGTCGGCAAGGAGGAGGGCGGTGCGCCCTACACCGGCGGCGGCTTCATCCTGCGCACCAATGCCGAGGACGCTTCGGACGGCGAAATGGCCGACGACATCGCCTACCTGCGCAAGACCTGGGGTGGGATCCGCGAACGCGCGCTCGCCTCGCCACCCGGCACGCTGCTGCACCAGGACCTGACGCTGGCCGAGCGCGTGCTGCGCGATCTGGCCAACGACGACACCGGCAACATCCGCATCGACTCGCGACTGCAGTTCGAGCACCTGCGCGCCTTCGGCGAGACCTACTCGCCGGGCGCGGTGAAGAAGCTGCAGCACTACACCGGCGAGCGGCCGATCTTCGACCTGTTCAACATCGACGAGGAGATCCGCAAGGCGCTCGGGCGTCGGGTCGACCTGAAGAGCGGCGGCTACCTGATCATCGACCAGACCGAGGCGCTGACCACGGTGGACGTCAACACCGGCGGCTTCGTCGGTGCGCGCAACTTCGACGACACGATCTTCAAGACCAACCTCGAGGCAGCGGGTGCCATCGCGCGCCAGCTGCGGCTGCGCAACCTGGGCGGCATCATCATCGCCGACTTCATCGACATGACGCGCGAGGACCACCAGCAGGCGGTGCTGGCGGAGTTCCGCAAGCAGCTGGCGCGCGACCGCGTACGCACCACGGTCAGCGGCTTCACCCAGCTCGGCCTGCTGGAACTGACGCGCAAGCGCACGCGCGAAAGCCTGGCGCACATGTTGTGCGAACCCTGCCCGACCTGCGAGGGCCGCGGCATCCTGAAGACCGCGCGCAGCGTGTGCTACGACATCCTGCGCGAGGTGCTGCGCGAGGCGCGCCAGTTCGACCCCAAGGAGTTTCGCGTCGTCGCCAGCGCCGCGGTGGCCGAGATGCTGCTCGACGAGGAGAGCCCGCATCTCGCGGGGCTGAGCGAGTTCATCGGCAAGCCGATCTCGCTGTCGGTGGAGCCGGGGTTCACGCCCGAGCAGTACGACATTGTTCTGATGTAGCGGTTCACGGGGTTTCACCCCAGACCATCTGCCTCCCGCAAGCACCTGATTTTCCAGGTGTTTTCGGGAGGCAGTTCTTTTTGAGGCTCTTGCAGTCTCACCAAGTCCCACTCCAATTGGGTAGCTGGCTGGGTAGCTAGGCGGGTAGCTGCGATCCAGCCCACATCCGAACAACGGGGGTGCTCATGGCAAGGGACAAGGGCCAACTGACGGACCTGCAACTCAGGCACTGGATCAAGGCCGGCAAGCCGCTGGCGAAGGCCGACGGCGACGGCCTCACCTTCACGTTCTCGGCCGCCGGCGTGGCCGGCTGGATCCTGCGATACCGGCACGGCGGCCGTCGCCGCGAGCTGTCCATCGGTCGCTATCCCGACATCGGCCTGGCCGACGCGCGCGGCATTGCCACCATCAAGCGCGCCGAGATCATGCAGGGCCGCAACCCGGCCGCCGACAAGCAGAAGGCCAAGGCCACGGCCGCGAAGGACTGGACCGTGCGCGAGCTGGCGAAGGACTACCGCGCCAAGAAGCTGGTGAGCCTGGCGCACAGCACGCAGGTGAGCTACGGCCGACACCTGAAGCGCGTGGAGAAGAAGCTCGGCGCGCTGACGGTGCGCGAGATCGAGGCCTCCGATGTCGTCGCCCTCATCGAGGGCAGCGGTCTGACCTGGGGCGAGTCGAACATGCTGTTGATCACCACCAAATGCCTGTTCACGCACGCGTGCGGCAAGCGGCTGATCAACGTGAACCCGTGCCACGGGATCATGTTGTCGGCATTGCTGGGTGAGCGCCCGCCGAAGCGACAGCGGTTGATGCTGACGCGCGACGAGATCCAGTTGCTGCTGGGTGCCGACCTGCGCCGACGCAATGCGCTGGCCATCCGCGTCCTGCTGGCCACTGCCGTGCGCAGCGCCGAGATCTACCAGGCGAAGTGGGTGGATGTCGACCTGGATGGCGCGCAGTGGCACATCCCGAAGAGCAAGACCGGCGCGGCGATGGACATCCCGCTGGCCCCGGCCGTGATCGACTGGTTCAAGGAACTGCGCACGCTGGCCGGCGAATCGGCTTACGTGCTGCCCGCGCATTCACGCAGCCGAGCCGCGCGCCACGGCGGCGACACCCACCTCAACAAGGACACTCTGCGCGAAGCCATCGACCACTGGCTGCGGACCGAGGAGCCCGCCGTGCGCCGCTTCACGCCGCACGACCTGCGCAGCACGATGAAGTCGCACATGCGCGCGCTGGGTGTGCCGCGGGACATCTCGGAGATGTGCCTGAATCACAAGCTGTCGGGGGTCGAAGGGATCTACGACCGGCACACGTACTTTGAGGAGAGGCGAGAGGCGTTGGAGCGCTGGGCCGACTGGTTGGCTGCCTGCGAGACTCAACGTAGCTGAGTTCGCACGCCTCGTAAGCAAGCCCATCTTGGGGGAAGTGCGGAAAAGTTGCGGTCGTCGACCAGGGATTCTTCTGGATCCGGTTGGGTGGGCCGCGTATAACGTGTCTGCACAGGCATTCGCGTTGCACTCCAGGAGGTGCCATGCAGTTCGACGACATCAAGACCGAGACCCTCAACCTGCGTGTGTCGCCAACCTTCAAGGCGGCTTTGAAGGCGCTGGCGGACGCTGAGCACCGGAGCATGGTGAACATGCTTGAGACGCTGGTGCTTGAAAGAACCAAGGCGGTCGCCAGCCTGAAGTCGCCAATCAAGAGTCAACCGGGGCAGGCCAAGCGTCCTGGGCGTGCACTTTCTCGCGTTGCCTGACCGCAGCGATGCAGGCATCCTCGCGCTGACTCGCTACCTCTCACAGTCCAAGGTTCTGGTCGACGGGCTCGTGGAGGACATGGCTCGCTCTGCGCCGGAGGCGTTGGTGGTGGCCATGCGTCGGGCTCGCCTGGTGCTGGCGCCAGATTCACCCCAGCTGCAGGCGCTCCGAATCGTGCGCACGCTCAGCCCGATCGTGGACGAGGCGGTCCGGGTGCACGACGTGCTGGTGGGGGCCTATCGAGAACGAGAAGTCGATCTGGCCCGCTGGAAGTCGACGCTCGAGGACACGACGGCCTTCGAACTGCTGGTGCTGGCAAGCCTGCATGCCTATGAGCACCTTGTACCGCACACGATGACTGGCAAGTCTTTGGTGGAGGAGCGCGACGATCGGCTGGACGTTCACTGGGATGCGATCAACGACCTGCTGACCTGGAAGCTGCGGACGACACAGCGAGAGACCTTGAAGCTCGACGACGAGGTCATCGGCCCCTCGCTGAAGCGATACCTGTCTCCGCTTCTGTTCCCTGATCGTGAGCCACCGACCGAGCTCGTCGCCAGGCTTCAAGCCTTTGCGGGCCTCCTGGCGGCGCAGGTCGAGCTGAACGCCTTTCTGTCCCGCAGCGTCGACGCGCACTGCTTCGACGACTCGGTGCGCTTCGTTCTTGTCGACAACCGCCGCCTACATCTGGAGGAGATCGATCCAGCGGCCAAGGCGAAGTGGTTTCGCGACGGCAAGAAGCTGGAGCTGCTGCCGGGTTACTGGCTCCATCGTGCGTTCCATGACTTCGCCGCGTCCGATATGGTTCATGTCCGTATCGGGCGGCCAGAGAACGAGGCCGAAAACAGGCTGGCTTACATCCGTGCCATGGCCACCCAGCTGCGACTACGCGAGGTCTATGGCGTCGCTGATACGGTGACCGCGCATACCGGTGAAACCGCCGACATGTTTCAGGCCTTGCTGTCTCTGGAGCTGACGGCACGCTTCTTCATGCTGGACTTCATCGTGCCGTTCGTGGAAGGCTCCGAGCAGGCCGGCGACTGGATTGTGTCGCTCCGCCGGCTCGCCATGCGTGGTCTGATCAACGGTATGCAGAATCGCTTTCCGCTCACTTGGTCGGGCCGCGCCGAGAAGGTCAGCAAGACCACGGGGTGGACGGTCACGCCGAGCCAGCCTGCGGGAAGTGCCCGCATGGCGGCGGCGATCCTGGACTTATGGACCCACGACATGGTCTCCGAGGCCGAGCGCCTGCAGAAGGGCGAACCCGGCCTGGCGCCGAGGCTCATCGAGCGTCCGTACCTAAAGTTCGGACACCAGTTGGTTCAGCTGCCATGGGTGGCCGCCCTGCAGAGCAACGGCACGGCAGCGATCAACAACCTGCGACGGCTGGCGGCGCGGCGTGGCGAAGCCGCCGAGGAAACGAGGCGCATCGAGAGCCAGCTCGCAACGCTGCTGCGTGGGCGAGGATTTCGTGTACTGCTGAACTGGCAGCCACCAGCGGAGCGGCGCGATGCCGGCGAAGTGGATGTGATTGCAGCGCTGGACGGGCATCTGTTCGTCCTTGAGGTCAAGTCGACCTACATCCGGCGCTCGATGCATGAGGCCTGGCTGCATGCGTCTACGACCTTGCGGAAGGCCGGATTGCAGCTGCGGCGCAAGATCGATGTCGTTCAGTGGGTCTTTGGTACGGATGCTGAGCTGTGCGAGGTGCTGGGTTTCGCGCGAGGGCAGCCGCCACAGCGCGTTCACGGATGGATCGTGGACACGTCGATCGAGTCAGACCACGAGCGGTTCAGCGGCTTCCTCAAGGTGTCGCTGGAGGAGGTGATCGTGGCGCTGCGTGACGACCGGCACCTGCTTGGTGACCCTGAAGGGCTCTGGTCCGGACAACTGCCGGCCTCGCGTGAGGCGGCGGACCAGGAGCTGCATGCAAGCTTGTACCCGGCGGGGTTCAGTGCAGAGCGGTTCGTCGAGGTGGTGGAGGGTGAACTGGTCTGGGCCGAGTTCGGCGTGGGCCCCGATCCAGCCTGGGGAAAGACAAGGCTCTTTAGAGAAAGTTGACTTGCTCTGTGAGAAGTCATGTGTACACGGCACGCCCGCCCCCTTGCAGACCCAGAGCCACCGAAGACTGCGGCATGACGGGCCAGGCGCGAAGCAATGTGGTCGATGTGGGGCCCTCGCCAGCATCGTTGCCCGCGTCCGCGTTCGTGTCAGCCGGACCGGCGACAATGGAACATTGGCATATCAAGGGACGGATGAGGCGACCGTGACCCGCGCGCAGGTGCTGCAACAACTGGCCGCGAGCAAAGCCGAACTGGCGACTCGGTTCGGCGTCACTGGTCTCGCGCTCTTCGGATCGGTGGTCCGGGACGCGGCGCGTGCCGACAGCGACGTGGACATCCTGGTTTCGTTCGACGGGCCGGCCGCGTCGGCGCGGTACTTCGGCGTCCAGTTCTTCCTCGAAGATCTGCTCGGCCGGCCGGTCGACCTGGTCACCAACAAGGCGCTTCGCCCTGAGCTTCGGCCCTATGTCGAACGCGAGGCCGTGCATGTCTGACGGCGTTCGCGAGTGGCGCTTCTATGTCGACGACATGATCGTCTTCGCCGAGAAGGTGCTGGCCTATACGGCTGGGGTGGATCAGCCGGCTTTCGTCGCCAACTCGCTGGTCTACGACGCGACGCTACGCAATCTCGAGCTGATGGGCGAGGCAGCGACCCACGTGCCCGACGACGTGCGGCAGGCGCACCCTGAGGTGCCTTGGCGCATGGTCATCGCGACACGCAACCGCCTCGTCCACGCCTATCTCGGCATCGACAACGACGCTTTGGAGCATTGTCGTCACCGACGTCACTGCGCTCTTGCCGATGCTGCGCGCGGTGCGGTCGGGTCCGCCATGATTCGCGTTCACGCCGACCCACGGGGTCTCGCGAAAGCCCATGCCGTGCAGGTAGCCAGACGGGTAGCTCGAAGCGGCACCCGCCCAGGGTGTGAACGCAAGTCGTTGTCCCATCAACGCTTTCCGAATCCGCCCCCTCAATACGACATCGTGCTGCTGTGAGTCAGCGGAACGGCGCTGAGGCCGCAATGGCCTCTTAGCCGCACTCGCCTGGCAGTGCTTTGACGACCAGCGTGCTGTCTGCGCTCAGGCCAGGCCGAAAGGCAACGCAAGCCTTAGGCTCAAGCTTGTAGTTCAGGTCGACCACGCGTGTCGAGCCGTCTTTCATCTTGATGGTAGTTCGGTAGAACCAGTCCGCGTTGCGGATCGCCTCCATGAGAGGGACTACTGCAATGGCCGCTGCGGCTGTCTGGGGGCTGGCGATCGCGGGCGTGGGCGGCTCCGACGACCGCTGAACATGAACACGGTCGACGGCCGCAACTACGCCGACTGCCAGGGTGCCCCGCTCTTCCGGCGATTGGCTCCATGCGTCCACGGTTTCGTCGGGCACGGTCGAGGATAGGCCGGCACAGCCGGTGGTCAGCAGGAGTACAGACAACAGATGGAGGAGGCGCATGGCGTTCGGCGGAGCGGCGAGTGCCGCAAGTATGCTTGTGACTGTCGCAGCAAAACGGCAAGCACTACTGTGAGCAATGTGTACTTCGCGCTCCCGGCATGGCTGGCCCTTGCAGGGTGCGCATCGAGCGCTGCGTTGCATGACACGGTAGCCGTGCATGGACGAATCCTCGAGACCTTTCTCGCTTCTGCCTCGCTGAGCCAGGGTGTTCACAACGCCGGCCTGTTCCAAGGCAGCGCGTTCGGCAACCTCGTGATCTCAGCAGCGGGCGAGCCGCCGCACACGATCTACGTCCTGGTCTTGCCCGACGGCACGAAGCGGTTCGCTTGCAGCAGGGACATGTTCCCCATCGGCGCGTGCGTCAGTGTTAAGACGGAGCGCGCGAGAACCACGCAGGAGTCATGGACGTAAGGCGCGTCGACGGTGAGCGCGTCGACGGGGTGCGCCTGAAATCAGGCCAATCCACGACAGGTCAGCACTGTGACGTAGACGAATGGATTGACAGCTTGGGTTCGGAAGCCGCCGCCGCTGTCACACTCCATGCCGCCAAGTCCTGCTGGAGGGTGCCTTGTGATGATTCGCCGATTGCGGCGCTGGACCGCCTGTGTGCTGCTGGCCTTCAGCATCCCGTGGTCCGCTGTGGCCGCCGCCGACGACAGCCCGATGGGCTTCGTCGAGGCCCAGATCGCCGCCAATACCGGCAAGACCGGCCTCTACGTGCTCGAGACCGGCACCGAGGCGCTGCTGGCGCGCGCGTGGCTGGTCGAGAACGCGCGCCAGACGATCGAGGTGCAGTACTTCATCTGGAGCAGCGACAACATCGGCATCCTCGCGGCCGAAGCGCTGCTGCGCGCGGCCGAGCGCGGCGTGAAGGTGCGGGTGATCGTCGACGACCTGCTGATCGACGCGCCGGACCGCTCGCTGCTGGCGCTGGCCCTGCACCCGAACATCGAGATCCGCATCTACAACCCGCAGACCTCGGTGGGTGTGCCCCTGCCCAAGCGCGTGCTCAACCTGCTCGCCAACTTCCGTGGCGTCAACCAGCGCATGCACGACAAGACCTTCGTGGTCGACGGCAAGATCGCGATCACCGGCGGGCGCAACATGGCCGCCGAGTACTTCGACTACAACCACGCGTACAACTTCCGCGACCGCGACGCGCTCGTGCTGGGCGCGGCCGTCAAGCCCATGCAGGCCAACTTCGAAGCCTTCTGGCGCAGCGAGCTCGCCGTGCCGGTCGAGCAGCGCTTCGAGGGCCTCGGCCTGCTGCAGAAGAATGTGCAGGTCGGCGACGCCGAGGTGCAGCAGGTCTACCGCGAGCTGCGTGCGTACGCGAAGTTGCCCGAGAACTTCGCGCCCGAGGTGAGGGCGGCGATCGCCGACACGCCGAGCTCATTCGCCCGCCTGGCGCAGCAGATGCGCTGGGGCGACGTGGCCTTCATCCACGACCGGCCGGGCAAGAACGCGAAGGGGCTGGGCCTCGCGGGCGGCGGCGAGTCCACCTCGGCGCTGGCGCGGCTGCTGCAAGGCGCGCAGCGCAGCGTCGTCATCCAGTCGCCCTACCTCGTGCCCTCGGAGGAGGCGCTGGCGTTGCTGCAGCAGTTGCGCGCGCGTGGCGTGGCAGTGCGCATCAGCACCAACTCGATGGCCTCCACCGACAACCTGCCGGCCTTCAGCGGCTACCGCAACCAGCGCGAGCGCCTGCTCGCGATGGGCGTGCAGGTGCACGAGTACAAACCGGCGCCGCAGGTGCAGCAGCAACTGATCCAGCGCCTGACGGCGCTGCCGCGCATCGCGCCGGTGTTCTCGCTGCACGCCAAGACCCTGGTGGTCGACGGCCGCACGCTCTACATCGGCACCTTCAACTTCGACCCGCGTTCGGAGAACCTGAACACCGAGGTCGGCGTCGTGGTGACGGACGAGGTGCTGGCGCGCGCGGTGCAGGCGTCGATCGAGACCGACATGGCACCGGGCAACAGCTGGGACGCGGCCACCGACGACCCCGATCAGCATGCGCCGCTGGCCAAGCGCAGCAAGGTGCGGCTGTTCCAGTGGCTGCCGCTCAGATCTCTGCTCTGACGCGGTGCGTCAGCTGACGGGTACCCAGCGCCCGTCCACCAGCACCTCATGCGGCCCGAACTGCGCCTTGTAGGCCATCTTCGGGCTCTGCGCGATCCAGTAGCCCAGGTAGACATGCGGCAGGTGCAGGATGCGCGTCTGCTCGATCTGCCACAGCACGCTGTAGGTGCCGTAGCTGGCACCGGCGTCGGGTTCGTAGAAGGTGTAGACGGCCGACAGGCCGTCTTCGAGCACGTCGAGGATGCTGACCATCTTCAGCGCGCCGAGCGTCTCGCCCTCGCGCGCCGGCTCGCGGAACTCGACCAGGCGCGAGTTGACGCGGCTTTGCAGCAGGAACTGGGTGTACTGGTCGACGCTGTCGTGGTCCATGCCACCGCCGGCGTGGCGGCCGCTCTGGTAGCGCAGGTAGAGCTGGTAATGCTCGGGCAGGAAGCCCAGGCGCAACACGCGCGCGACCAGGTGCTGGTGCGCCTTCCAGGCCCGGCGCTGGCTGCGCGTGGGCTCGAAGGTTGCCGCCGGCACGCGCAGCGGCACGCAGGCACGGCAGCCGTCGCAATGGGGGCGGTAGGTGAACATGCCGCTGCGCCGGAAGCCCGCGGCCACCAGGCCCGAGTAGGCGTCGGCGTTGATCAGGTGGCTCGGCGTGGCGACCTGCGAGCGCGCCAGGCGGCCCGCGATGTAGCTGCACGGGTAGGGCGCGGTCGCATAGAACTGCAGCGACGCGAGCGGAAGTTCCTTCAGGGCCGTCATGCGGGTGTGCTCACCGTGCCGGGCGCGAGCAGGTGCGCCCAGTGCGCCGGATCATAGGTCCAACGCGCCGGCCCCTCGGCCCCCAAGGTGAGGGCGAGGTGGCGCTCGAAGGCGTCGCGCGGCATCTCGCGCGCGCCCAGGCTGGCCAGGTGGCTGGTGGCCTGCTGGCAATCGATCAGCTCGATGCCCTGCGCGCGGCAGAAGGCCACCAGCGCGGCGAGCGCGATCTTCGACGCGTCGGTGGCGTGCGAGAACATCGACTCGCCGTAGAACATGCGGCCGAGGTTGACGCCATACAGGCCGCCCGCCAGGCGGCCGTCGACCCAGGTCTCGACGCTGTGCACCGCGCCGGCGCGGTGCCAGTCGGTGTAGGCGCGCCGCAGCGCCGGTACGATCCAGGTGCCACGCTGGCCCTCGCGCGGCGTCTGTGCGCAGGCGGCGATCACCTGCTCGAAGGCGCTGTCGAAGCGGATCTCGCAGCCCGGTGTGGCGAGGAAGCGGTGCAGCGTCTTCTTGAGCGAACGGTGCAGCTTGAATCCGGCCACCGGCAGCACCATGCGCGGGTCGGGCGACCACCACAGCACGGGCTGACCGCGGCTGTACCAGGGGAAGATGCCGTGGCGGTAGGCCTGCTCCAGGCGCCAGGGCGTCAGGCGCCCGCCGGCGGCGAGCAGGCCCGGCGCTTCGCTGTGCGGGCCGAGCGCCGCGCTGGTGGGCGGGAAGGGCGTGTGGTCGGCGGGGTCGTCAGGCAGCCAGGCGATCACCAGGCGATCACCGCGCGCTCAGGCCACGCGGCCGAACCACCACACGGACAGCCCCGCGGCCACCAGCGTGAGCAGGGCGCCGAGGCCGGCGAACAGCGCGCTGATCTCGGTCTCCTTCTTCTGCGCCGACAGGCGCGTGCCGAGCGACTGGTAGACCTTCTTGAGGTCGATCGCATTGCCGGCATAGAAGTACTCGGCGCGTGTGGCCATCGCCACCTGCTTGAGCGTCTCTTCGTCCAGGCGCACCCGCATGCTCCAGCCCTCGAAGCCGATCGTGTCGCCTTCCTTGGTGCCGATGCCCACGGTGTAGACCTTGACGCCACGGTCGGCCGCCATCCTGGCGGCGTCCATCGAGTCGGGGCCGGTGGTGCGCTGGCCGTCGGTGAGCAGGATGATCGCCGCCGAGTTGTAGCTGCCGGGCTCGACCGGGGTGAACTCCTTCTCCTTCGGCGGCTCGCCCAGTGCCTTGGGCATCAGGCGCGCGCCCGTCACCTGCGACAGGTCGATGCCGGCGTCGGGAAAGATCGCCGCCAGGCTCAGGATCAGGCCGCTGCCGATGGCGGTGGCGCGCTGCAGCTGGAAGCGGTCAATCGCGGCGGCCACGTCCTCACGGCTGAGCGTCGGCGGCTGCACGATGGCGGCCGTGCCGGCGAAGGACACCACGCCCACGCGCACCGTGCGCGGCAGCTCGGCGATGAAGGCCTTGGCGGCGTTCTGCGACGCGACCAGGCGGTTCGGCTCCACGTCGGTGGCGCGCATCGAGCCCGACACGTCCATCGCCAGGATGATGGTCTGCTCCACCAGCGGCAGCGTCACCACCGCGGTCGGGCGCGCGCTGGCGACGATCAGCGCGGCCAGCGCCAGCAGCAGCAGGGCGGGCGGCACATGGCGCCGCCACAGGCGCTGCTGGCCCATCGCCTCCTTGACGATGGCCAGGCTCGACCAGGCCAGCGCCGTCTTCTTGCGCCGCTTGAGCAGCCAGACATAGGCCCACACCAGCAGTGGCAGCAGCAAGAGCAGCCACAGCGCTTCTTGCCAGAGGAAGCTCATTGGACCCCCTTGGCCCTACGGGCCGTCCCCCCGAGGGGGCGCGAGTGCCTTCGGAACGGCCGTGCGGCACTCATGCGTGTCTCCGGGACAAAGGCATCGCGCCGGCAACCATGCGGCTGCGCTGACGGCGCGCATCGACGAAGGAAAGAATGGCGTCCCCGAGGTCGCCCTCGGTGGTCAGTTCGAGCGTGTCGACGCCGGCACGGGCCAACGCGCCGCGCAGCTCGGCCTCGCGGCGCGCGGCGGCAGCCTCGAAGCGCTCGCGAAAGCCTCGTGCGCCGGTGTCGACGAAGATCTGCTCGCCGGTCTCGGCGTCCTGCATCAGCACCAGGCCGAGCTCGGGCAGGGTCATCTCGAGCGGGTCGTACAGGCGCACGGCCACCACG
Organism: Aquincola sp.; assembly: GCA_022841885.1. Taxonomy (GTDB): domain Bacteria; phylum Pseudomonadota; class Gammaproteobacteria; order Burkholderiales; family Burkholderiaceae_C; genus CADEEN01. The sequence goes on from JALHQP010000020.1 coordinate 19,212, forward strand.
TCGTGGCGTTGCGCCAGGCGGGCCAGCGAGGCCTCCCAGCCGGACTCGCTGATGAAGTCCGAGATCACGAACACCGCCGAACGGCGCTTGATCGACGGCCGCGCGCGCTCGATCAGGTCGGCCAGGCGCGTGGTGCCGGCCGCCGCAGCAGTCGGCCGCGCACGCATGCGCTGCATCAGGTGCAGCACGTGCATGCGCCCGCCCTTGGCCGGCAGCACGGTGTCCACCGCGTTGCCGTACAGCACCGCGCCGGCGCGGTTGCCGTGGCGCAGCACCAGGCTGGCCATCACGCCGACGAACGCTTCGCTGACTTCGCGCTTGCGGCGCTGCGAGCCGAAGTCGATCGACGGGCTCAGATCGAGCAGGAACCAGGCCGTCAGGTCGCGCTCCTCGAGGAACTCGCGCACATGCGGCACCGTCAGGCGCGCGGTGACGTTCCAGTCGATGTGGCGCACGTCGTCGTGCAACTGGTACTCGCGCAGGTCGGCCAGGTCGACGCCATGGCCACGGAACAGCGTGCGGTAGTCGCCCTGCAGCGCGCCGTCCAGGCGCTTGAGCACCGTCCACTCCAGCTTCTGGAGCAGGGCCTGGGGCGAGGGCAGCACCGCGTCGGACATCGTGGGCTCAGCCGTTGACGGCAACGCGTTCGTGCGTCAGCGGGCGTGCCGGCGCCGGAAGCGCCTTGACGATGCGCTGGACGAAGCTGTCGGGCGTGACGCCGTCGGCCAGCGCCTCGTAGGTCAGCGTCACGCGGTGGCGCAGCACGTCGGGCACGAGGTCGAGCAGGTCTTCCGGCAGCGCATAGGCACGGCCGCGCAGGAAGGCCAGCGCGCGCGCGCCCTCGATCAGCCAGATGGTCGCGCGCGGGCTGGCGCCGAAGGCCACGTACTTGGCCAGGTCCGCCTGCCCCACTTTCGCCGGTTCGCGCGTCGCGGCCACCAGCTTGACGGCGTAGCTGATCAGCGACGGGTCGACGTAGGCGGCGCGGCACTCGCGCTGCAGTTGGGCCAGCTGCTCGGTCGTGATCACCGAGGCCACTTCGATCGCGGGGCCGATGACGCGCTCGACGATCACGAACTCCTCGTCCTCGCTCGGGTAGCCGACCAGCACCTTCATCATGAAGCGGTCGACCTGGGCCTCGGGCAGCGGGTAGGTGCCTTCGGTCTCGATCGGGTTTTGCGTCGCCATCACCAGGAAGGGCTCGGGCACCTTGTGCGTCTGCCCGGCGATCGTGACCTGGCGCTCCTGCATCACCTCGAGCAGCGCGCTCTGCACCTTGGCCGGCGCGCGGTTGATTTCGTCGGCCAGCAACAGGTTGGTGAACACCGGCCCCAGCGTGGTGCTGAAGTCGCCGCTTTTCTGGTTGTAGATGCGCGTGCCGATCAGGTCGGCCGGCACCAGGTCGGGCGTGAACTGGATGCGTTTGAACTGGCCGGAGAACGAACGCGCCAGCGTCTTCACCGTCAGCGTCTTGGCCAGACCCGGCACGCCTTCGACCAGCAGGTGGCCCTGGGCCAGCATCGCCACCATCACGCGTTCGAGGAATTTGTCCTGCCCCACGACGACGCGCTTGACCTCGTAGAGCAGCTGCTCCATCAAGCTGCCGGTTTCACTCGCGCCGATGCGTTCAGACATTCGATGGGCTCCTGGAGGGAAGGGCTAGAAGGGCGGCAGGCCGACGGCCTGGGCGGCGTTCTCGATCGGCACCGCAAAACCGATGCCGACGAAGAAACGCTCCTGCGTCGGGTTGTAGATCGCGGTCACGATGCCCACCACCTCGCCGTCGTCGGTGACCAGCGGGCCGCCCGAGTTGCCGGGGTTGGCCGCGGCGTCGAACTGGATCAGGTTGGTGAGGATGCGCTGCCCTTCCGGCGAGCGGAACTCGCGCTTCAGCCCGGAGACGACACCGTGCGACACCGAGGGGCCGATGCCGAAGGGGAAACCGACTGCGGTGACGCGGTCGCCCGGCGCCAGGTCATTCGTGCTGCGCAAGGTCGCGGGTTGCAGATCGTCGGGGATGCGCCGCGCCTTGAGCACCGCCAGGTCGTGCTGCGGCTGCAGGCCCACGATGTCGGCATCGGACTCGAGGCCGTCGGCGAAGATCACCTTGATGCGGCGCGACCCGTACACCACGTGCAGGTTGGTCAGGATGGTGCCGTTCTCCAGGATCACCACGCCGCTGCCGACGCCGCGCTCGTCGGGCTCCTCGTACTCCGGGCCCATCAAGGGCTTGCCCTTGGGGCCGGCGTCGGCCTTGCGCTCGCCAGCGGGTTTGCCCTCGGGCCGCGAATAGCCGATCACCTTGACCACCGAACCGCGCACCGCGGCATAGGCCTTGGCGGCGGGCGAGGGCAGGTTGGTCTTGGCCAGCGTGTGCAGGACCGCGCGGTCGATGTCCTTCTGCGTCAGCGGTTTGGGCAGCAGGCGCGGGCCGTATTGCCAGGCCAGCGCGCCGATCAGCAGCAGGCCGAGCAGCGCGAGGGTCTTGCGCCGCCACGACCAAGGGCGCGCCGCAGCGGCCACGGCGACCGGCGCCGCCTCGGCCGGTGCAGGCACCACCGGCGGCGCCGACGCTGCAGGCCGCCGGGGGGCGCTGTAGAGCGGGGTTCGCTGCTTCATGCTGACTCCTGCCGCACAGATGCCACAGTAGCACGGCCCCAATGCCCATGCACGCCCGTGTCGGACAATGTCACCGATGACACCCTCGACGCAGTGGGTCGACAGCCACTGCCATCTCGACGCGCGGGAATTCGACCCCGACCGCGAGGCCGTGCTGGCCCGGGCGCGCGCCGCCGGCGTGACGATGCAGGTGCTGCCGGCCGTGGACGTGGCCGGTTTCGACGCGGTCCGCGCGCTGGCGCACCGCGCCGGGCTGGCCTATGCGCTGGGTATCCACCCGCTTTACGTCGATCGCGCCGCCGACGGAGATCTGGAGCGTCTGGCGGCGGCGCTCGAAGTGCACCGCGACGACCCGCGCCTTGTGGCGGTGGGCGAGATCGGCCTCGACCACTTCGTGCCCGGCCTGGACCGCCAGCGCCAGGAGTACTTTTATGCCGAACAGCTCAAGCTCGCGCGCCGTTTCGATCTGCCCGTCATCCTGCACGTGCGACGCTCGGCTGACGGGCTGCTCAAGCAGCTGCGGCGCATCGACATGGCCGGCGGCATCGCGCATGCCTTCAACGGCAGTGAGGCGCAGGCCCGGCAGTTCGCCGAGCGCGGCTTCAAGCTCGGCTTCGGCGGCGCGATGAGCTTCGAGCGCGCCTTGCAGATCCGCCACCTCGCCACGCAACTGCCCGACGAGGTACCGGTGCTCGAGACCGACGCGCCGGACATTCCGCCGCAGTGGCTGTACATCAAGGCGGCCGAGCGCGCGGCGCGGCCGCCGGCGCGCAACGAGCCGGCCGAACTGCCGCGCATCGCCGCCACGCTGGCCGGTCTGCGCGGCTGGACCCTGGCGCAGACGGCCGAACGCACCACCGCCAATGCCTGCACGGCGCTGCCGCGGCTCGCGCCCTTGCTCGCCGCATGAGCCGCCCGCTGCTTCAGGGCCTGGCGCCGGTCGCCCCGCGGAACGCGCGCCTCCTGGTGCTCGGCAGCTTCCCGGGCGCGGCCTCGCTGGCCGCCCAGAAGTACTACGCCCACCCGCGCAACCAGTTCTGGCCGATCCTGTCGTCGCTGTGGGGCGTGGACCTGGTGGCGCAGTCCTATGCGCGGCGCATCGCCGAGTCGCGCCGGCGCGGCCTGGCAATCTGGGACGTGTACGCCGCCTGCCGGCGCGAGGGCAGCCTGGACAGCGCGATCGACGCTGCCGAGCCGAACGACCTGGCCGGCCTGGCGTCGCGGCTGCCGCGGCTGGCCGCGATCGCGCACAACGGCGGCGAGTCGGCGCGCTCGATGCGCATCACGCGCGCGCTCGGCGTGCCGGTGCACCACCTGCCCTCGACCAGCCCGGCCAACGCGAGCTGGAGCTTCGAGCGCAAGCTGGCGGCCTGGCGCGAGGTGTTCGAGCAGGCGGGGATCGCATGAGCGAGCACGGCCACCTGCCCAGCGCCACGATCTCCGAGCAGGACGGCGTGCGTTACCTGCACCTCGACTCGCCCTGGGTGCAAGGCGCCATGTTGGTGCGCGCGCCGCGCGTGATCGTGCTCGAGTACGTCCAGCGCATGACGGCCTGGATGTTGTGGCGACCGGCCGCCGAGTTCGCGCGCGGCCACGCGGTGCAGCTCGGCCTGGGGGCGGGCTCGTTGACGCGCTTCTGCCACGGCGTGCTGAAGATGGACCGCGTGACCGCGGTCGAGCTCAACCCCGCGGTGATCGCCGCCTGTCGGCACGGCTTCAAGCTGCCGGCCGACGACCGCCGCCTGAATGTCGTCGAAGCCGACGCCGGCACCTGGGTCGGCGACCCCGCGCATCGCAGCCGAGTGGACGTGCTCAACGTCGACCTCTACGACCACGAAGCCGCGGCGCCCGTGCTCGACAGCGCGACCTTCTACGCCGACTGCCGCGCCGTGCTGACCGAAGGCGGGGTGATGACGGTGAACCTGTTTGGCCGCGCCTCGAGCTTCGAGGCCAGTGCGGCGCGCATCGCGGCCGCCTTCGGCCGCGACCAGGTCTGGAGCCTGCGGCCGACCCAGGAGGGCAACACCATCGTCGTGGCGGCGCGCGGCGTGGCCGTGCCCGAGCGTGAGGAACTTCTCGACCGGGCCGCTACGATCGAGCAGCGCACCGGCCTGCCGGCCCGAAAGTGGCTGAGGATGGTGCGACCATTGGCGCCTCCATGAAGACCCACGCGATTCCCCCCGGCCGGCTCGACTGGCGTTCGCTGCTGCAAGGGCTGCAAAGCGATGGCGTCGTCAGCGCCGACGAGGCCGCGCGCGTGCGCTCGCGCTTCGGCGCCGGCGACTCGAGCCAGCACCCGCTGCTGCGCCTGGGCAGTGCCAACCTGGTGGACGCGCGCAAGGGCGCCAACGGCCGCGTGCTCGACGCCGAGGCGCTGACCGAGTGGCTGGCCGGCCACCTCGGCCTGGGCTACCTGCGCATCGACCCGCTGAAGGTGGATGTGGGCCGCGTCGCCGACGTGATGTCGGTGGCCTACGCCGAGTCGCGCCGCGCGCTGCCGGTGTCGGTGGCGCTCAACGAGGTCACCGTGGCCACCTGCGAGCCGCTGGACAACGCCTGGGTGCGCGAGATCGAGTCACACACCAAGAAGCGGCTGCGCCTGGTGGTGGCCCACCCGACCGAGATCGCGCGCCTGACGACCGAGTTCTACTCGCTGGCGCGGTCGGTCAAGAACGCGACCAAGGCCGGCGAGACCAATGCGCTGGCCAGCTTCGAGCAGTTGGTCGAGCTGGGCAAGAACAACAAGGCGATCGACGCCAACGACCAGGGCGTCGTGCAGGTGGTGGACTGGCTGTGGCAATACGCCTTCGACCAGCGCGCGAGCGACATCCACCTCGAGCCGCGGCGCGAGATGGGCGCGATCCGCTTTCGCATCGACGGCGTGCTGCACACCGTCTACCAGGCGCCGATCACGGTCATGAACGCAATGACCGCGCGCATCAAGCTGCTCGGCCGCATGGACGTGGTGGAAAAGCGCCGCCCCCAGGACGGGCGCATCAAGACGATCCGCCCCGAGATGAGCGGACAGCCCGGCGGCGAGGTGGAAATGCGCCTGTCCACGCTGCCCACCGCCTTCGGCGAGAAGCTGGTGATGCGCATCTTCGATCCGCAGACCGTGGTCAAGGGCGTCGAAGCCCTGGGCTTCGGGCCCAACGAGGCGGCGCGCTGGAACGAGCTGACGGCGCGGCCGCATGGCATCGTGCTCGTCACCGGGCCCACCGGCAGCGGCAAGACGACCACGCTGTACGCCACCTTGAAGCGCCTGGCCACCGACGAGGTCAACGTCTGCACCGTCGAGGATCCGATCGAGATGATCGAGCCGGCGCTGAACCAGACCCAGGTGCAGCCGGCGCTCGACCTCGACTTCGCCGCCGGCGTGCGCGCGCTGATGCGGCAGGACCCGGACATCATCATGGTCGGCGAAATCCGCGACCTCGAGACCGCCGAGATGGCGATCCAGGCCGCGCTGACCGGCCACCTGGTGTTCAGCACCCTGCACACCAACGACTCGGCCAGCGCGATCACGCGTCTGACGGACCTGGGTGTGCCGCCCTACCTGATCTCGGCCACCGTGATCGGCGTGCTGGCGCAGCGCCTGGCGCGCACGCTGTGTCCGGCCTGCAAGCAACCCGACGACCACGCCGACCGCGCGCTGCTCGACGCCGCCATCGCGCCGTGGAAGCTCAAGGGCCAACCGAAGGTGTACAAGCCGGTGGGCTGCCTGGAGTGCCGCAACACGGGCTACCGAGGTCGCGTCGGCTTCTACGAGTTGCTGACGATGAGCGAGGCGGCGCGCCTGCACGTGCACCCTGCGCTCGACGTCGACGCGTTACGACGCCAGGCGCTGGCCGAAGGCATGCACCCGCTGCGTGCCGCCGGCGTGATGAAGGTGGCCGAAGGCGTCACCACGCTCGACGAGGTGCTGCGCACCACGCCGGCCTGGGAAGGCACGACGGGCTGAGGCGCCGCGCCGCTCAGGCGGCGGCGAGCTTGAACACCGACACCACCTCGGTCATCTTCGCTGCCTGGAGCTTGAGGCTCTCGGCCGCCGCGGCGGACTGCTCGACCAGGGCCGCGTTCTGCTGCGTCACCTGGTCGAGCTGGGCGACCGCGTCGCCGACCTGGCCGATGCCCTGGCTCTGTTCCTGGCTGGCTGCGCTGATCTCGCTCAGCAGGTCGTTGACGCGCTGGACCTGGGTCACGATGTCGCCCATCGTGCGACCCGCCTCGGCGACCAGGCCGCCACCGGCCTCGACCTTGGCGACGCTCTCGCCGATCAGGGCCTTGATCTCCTTGGCCGCCTGCGCGCTGCGCTGCGCCAGCGAGCGCACCTCGCTGGCGACGACCGCGAAGCCGCGGCCCTGCTCGCCGGCGCGCGCCGCCTCCACAGCGGCGTTGAGCGCCAGGATGTTGGTTTGAAACGCGATGCCGTCGATCACGCCGATGATGTCGGCGATCTTCTTGCTGCTGGCGCTGATGCCGTCCATCGTCGCGACCACGCGGCCGACCACTTCACCGCCTCGCGCGGCCACGCCCGAGGCGCTGGCCGCGAGATCGCTGGCAGCGCGCGCGGTGTCGGCGTTCTGGCGCACGGTGGCGGTCAACTGCTCCATCGACGCCGCCGTCTGCTGCAGGTTGGCGGCCTGCTCCTCGGTGCGCTGGCTCAGGTCGGCGTTGCCGCTGGCGATCTGGGCGCTGCCGGTGGCGATCGAATCGCTGCTGGCGCGCACCTGGGTGACGATGCCCACCAGGCTGTTGTTCATGCGCCCCAGCGCGGCCAGCAGCTGGCCGGTCTCGTCCGTGCGGAGGACCTCGATGCGCGAACCCAGGTCGCCGGCGGCCACGGTCTCGGCCAGTCGCACCGCCTGGCCGAGCGGGCCCAGGATCGAACGCACCAGCAACCAGGCGAAGCCGCCGGCCAGCAGCAGCGCCAGCGGGGCGGCGATGCTGTTGGTCCAGACGACCGAGCGGGCCGTCGCCTGGCCGCGCTTGAACTCGTCGGCAGCGACGTCGAGCTGGACCTGGATCAGCGAGCTGACCACCTCGCCGAAGGGATCGATCGCCGGGTACATTTCCTTGCCGGCATAGGCGGCCAGCGCGGCCTGGTCGCCGCCGCGCATCAGTTCGTCGATCATCGCCGCGGCGTCGTCAGCGCGCTTGAGCAGCGGCGTTCCCTTCTCGATCAGCGTCTTTTCCTGTGCCACCAGTTCGGTCGCGATGTAGGCCTTCCACTCCTTGGCCGCGACGGCGCGCGCCTCGACCACGGCCTTGTGCCCCTGTTCGGCGCTGAAAGCGCCGTCGCGCACCTTGTGCGCCGCGTCGACCACGCCCACCGCATAGGCGTCGGCGATCGTCTTCAACTGCTGCAGCGGTACCACGCGGTCGTTGTAGAGCGTGGCCAGCGTGGCGCTGGCCGCACGCACATGGTGCACGGTCTGCCAGGCTGCGAGCACCAGCAGCGCCAGCAGCGCGCCGACCAGCAGCCAAAGGCGGGCCTTGATGTTCAGCGAGTTCATCATCGTGGTGTCCTCCGGACAGGGGCGGGCGGCCGCGTGTTGCGGACCGGCATCTCGCCTGGTCCGTCAGTGTGGTCGTCCGGCGACGCCCGAGTGACACGAATAGGTGCCCTGAGACCGTTCAATTCCGGCGCTGCGCGAACGCGGCGCGCCTTACGTGGAAACCACAGCCGGGCCTCCGAGTCCGCTGCCTAGAATGGCTCGCACCGGCCCGCGCCGGAGGAGACCGGCAGCATCATGAAAATCAAGAGCGAGCGCGACTTCTGGTCGGGGCTGATGTTCCTGGTGGTGGGCATCGGTTTCGCGTGGGGCGCCACGAACTACAGCTTCGGCAACTCGGCGCGCCCTGGCCCGGGCTACTTTCCCTTCGGCCTGGGCGTTCTGCTTGCGGTGTTGGGCGCGATGGTGCTGTTCAAGGCGCTGACCATCGAGACCGAGGACGGCGAGAAGGTCGGCCACTTCGCCTGGAAGCCGCTGATCGTGATCCTGGTGTCCGTCGGGATCTTCGGCGTCATCATCCCGCGCCTGGGCCTGCTGATCTCGCTGCCCTTGCTGGTGCTGATGTCGAGTTGGGCCAGCGACGAGTTCAGCTGGAAGGCCACGGTGATCAACGCGGTGGTGCTGATCGCGATGTCGTGGGTCATCTTCGTCAAGGGCCTGAGCCTGACGATCCCGGTTCTGCCGACCATTGCCGGCTTCGGCGGCTGAGGAACCGACCATGGACCTGCTCAACAACCTCGCGCTCGGTTTCGGCGTCGCCTTCACCTGGGTCAACCTGCTCTACGCCTTCGGCGGGGCGCTGCTCGGCACACTGATCGGCGTGCTGCCGGGCCTCGGGCCTGTGGCCACGATTGCGATGCTGCTACCCAGCATCTATGCGCTGGACGCGACGCCGGCGCTGATCATGCTGGCCGGCATCTACTACGGCGCGCAGTACGGTGGCTCCACCACGGCCATCCTGATCAACGTGCCGGGCGAGTCGAGTTCGGTGGTGACGGCCATCGACGGCTACGCGATGGCGCGCAAGGGCCGCGCCGGTGCCGCCCTGGCGGCGGCGGGCCTCGGTTCGTTCTTCGCCGGCTGCGTGGGCACGATCGTGATCGCCGCCTTCGCCCCGCCGTTGACCGAACTGGCCTTCAAGTTCGGCCCGGCCGAGTACTTCTCGCTGATGGTGCTGGGCCTGATCGGGGCCGTGGTGCTGGCCTCGGGCTCACTGGTCAAGGCGATCGCGATGATCCTGCTCGGCCTGCTGATGGGCCAGATCAACACCGACGTGATCTCCGGCGTGCCGCGCTACAGCTTCGACATCCCGGAACTCACCGACGGCATCGGCTTCGTGACCATCGCGATGGGCGTCTTCGGCTTCGGCGAGATCATTGCCAACCTGGGGCGGCCGGCCGAGCACCGCGAGGTCTTCACCAAGGACGTGAAGGACATCTGGCCGACCAAGCAGGACTTCCTGGACGCCTATCCCGCCGTGTTGCGCGGCACCGCGCTGGGTTCGATCCTCGGCGTGCTGCCGGGCGGCGGCGCGCTGCTGGCGGCGTTTGCGGCCTACACGCTGGAGAAGAAGTCGCGCGGGCGCGTCGGCGAGGTGCCGTTCGGCCAGGGCAACATCCGCGGTGTCGCGGGCCCGGAGAGCGCCAACAACGCCGGTGCGCAGACCTCGTTCATCCCGATGCTGACGCTGGGCATCCCGCCCAACGCGGTGATGGCGCTGATGGTCGGCGCCATGACGATCAAGGGCATCCAGCCCGGGCCGCAGGTGATGACCAGCAACCCCGAGTTGTTCTGGGGCCTGATCGCCAGCATGTGGGTCGGCAACGCGATGCTGGTGATCCTGAACCTGCCGCTGATCGGCATCTGGATCAAGCTGCTGACCGTGCCCTACCGCGTGCTCTACCCGGCGATCCTGTCCTTTTGCTGCATCGGCCTGTACACGCTGAACAACAATAACTTCGACGTCTACATGGCCGTGATCTTCGGCCTCGTCGGCTACATCTTCTTCAAGCTGCACTGCGAGCCGGCGCCGCTGCTGCTGGGCTTCATCCTCGGCCCGATGATGGAAGAGAACCTGCGCCGCGCGCTGCTGTTGTCGCGCGGCGACTGGACCACCTTTGCGACGCGCCCACTATCGGCCGGCCTGCTGCTCGCTGCGCTGGCGATGATCGTCGTGGTGATGCTGCCCTCGATCAAGAAGAAGCGCGCCGAGGCGTTCCAGGAAGAGGAAGTCTGACCCGGAGCGCGGCACATGGCTCGGCGCACGCAGGTCGCGATCGTCGGCGCGGGGCCGTCGGGCCTGCTGCTCGGCCAACTTCTCGCGCGGGCCGGCATCGATAACGTGATCGTCGAGCGCCAGAGCGGCGATTATGTGCTCGGCCGCATCCGCGCCGGCGTGCTCGAGCAGACCACGGCCGACCTGCTCGACGAAGCCGGCGTCGGTGCGCGCATGCATGCCGAGGGCCTGGTGCACGACGGCTTCGAGTTGTGCTTCGGCGGCGCGCGGCATCGCATCGACCTGGCCGGCCACACCGGCGGCAAGCATGTCATCGTCTACGGCCAGACCGAGGTCACGCGCGACCTGATGGCCGCGCGCTCGGCTGCCGGCCTGCCCACGGTGTACGGGGCCAAGGACGTGGCGCCGCATCACTTCGACGGCGATTCGCCCTACCTCACCTACACCCACGATGGCCAGCCGCAGGAACTGCGCGCCGATTTCATCGCCGGCTGCGACGGCTACCACGGCGCCTGCCGCGCCGCGGTACCGCCCGCGGCGCTGTCGATCTTCGAGAAGGTGTATCCCTTCGGCTGGCTCGGCATCCTGGCCGACACGCCACCGGTGTCGCACGAGCTGATCTACTCGAACCACGAGCGCGGCTTCGCACTGTGCTCGATGCGCTCTCCGACGCGCACGCGCTACTACGTGCAGTGTTCGCTGCACGACAAGGTGGAAGACTGGAGCGACGACGCATTCTGGGACGAGTTGCGGCGGCGCCTCGACCCGCGGGCCGCCGAGACCCTGGTCACCGGGCCGTCGATCGAAAAGAGCATCGCGCCGCTGCGCAGCTTCGTCGCCGAGCCGATGCGTTTCGGCTCGATGTTCCTGGCCGGCGACGCGGCGCATATCGTGCCGCCCACCGGTGCCAAGGGCCTGAACCTGGCCGCGTCCGACGTGCGCATCTTGTCGCGCGCGCTGGTCGAGCACTACCGCGATCACAGCGACGCGGGCATCGAGCGCTACTCCGAGCGCTGCCTGGCGCGGGTGTGGAAGGCCGAGCGCTTCTCCTGGTGGTTCACCTCGCTGACGCACAAGTTCCCGGACACCGGCGCCATCGGCGCCAGGCTGCAGCGCGCCGAACTCGACTACCTCGTGAGTTCGCAGGCCGCGACCACGGTGATGGCCGAGAACTACGTCGGCCTGCCGTTCGACGGGTGACAATCGCCTGACATGGCCCTTCTGCTCGGCTGCATCGCCGACGACTTCACCGGAGCGACCGACCTCGCGAACAACCTCGTGCGCGAGGGCATGCGCGTCGTGCAGGCGATCGGCGTGCCCACGGCGCCGATCGACGGCGTCGATGCGGTCGTCGTCGCGCTCAAGTCGCGCACCGCGCCCGTGGCCGAGGCGGTGGCGCAGTCGCGGGCCGCCGCGCACTGGCTGAAGGAGCAGGGCGCGCCGCAGCTCTACTTCAAGGTCTGCTCGACCTTCGACTCGACACCCCAGGGCAACATCGGCCCGGTGGCCGAAGCGCTGGTGGAACTGACCGGCGCACGCTGCGTGCCGGTGACGCCGGCCTTTCCGGCCACCGGGCGCACGGTCTACCTGGGCCACCTGTTCGTCGGCGAGCTGCTGCTGTCGGACAGCCCGATGCGCCATCACCCGCTGACGCCGATGACCGACGCCAACCTGGTGCGCGTGCTGCAGGCGCAGTGTGTGCGTGAGCGCGTCGGCCTGGTCACGCAGCGCGACGTGGCGGCCGGTGCGACACCGATCGCGCAGCGGCTCGACGAACTCGCGGGGCAGGGCGTGCGCTTGGCGATCGTCGACGCGACCAGCGACGGCGACCTGCGCACCCTGGCCACGGCCGCGCGAGAACTGCCGCTGGTGGTGGCCGGCTCGGGCCTGGCGATCGGCATCCCGGCGCAGCACGGTCTGGCACCGAGTGCAGCGGCCGCGGCCCTGCCGCCGGCGCAGGGCGGGCGCGCCATCGTCTCGGGCAGCTGCTCGGCCGCCACCAATGCCCAGGTGGCGCAGTTCAAGGCGCAAGGCGGCGCGGCGTTCGCGGTCGACCCGCTGCGCATCGCCGCAGGCCAGGACGTCGCAGCCGAGGCGCTGGCGTTCGTGCGGCCTCGCCTGGCTGCGGGTACGGTGCTCGTGCACGCGACCGCCGAACCCGACGCGGTGCGCGCGGTGCAGCAGCAGCTCGGCGCGGAACGCGCGGGCGCGCTGGTCGAGGCCACGCTGGCGCGTGTCGCGCTGGGCTTGGTCGAGGCCGGTGTCGGCCAGCTGCTCGTGGCCGGCGGCGAGACCTCGGGCGCCTGCGTGCAGGCCCTGGGCCTGACCCGGCTGCGCATCGGACCGCAGATCGACCCCGGAGTGCCTTGGTGTCACGCGCCCGAGCGCAGCCTGCACCTGGCCCTGAAGTCCGGCAACTTCGGCGGCGTCGACTTCTTCCACCGCGCGTTCACGCTGCTGTGATGTCGGACGAAAGCGCGCTGCGCGAAGAGTTGTGCCGCGTCGGCGCCTCGCTCTATGCGCGCGGCTATGTGCACGCGAGCGCGGGCAACCTGTCGGCACGTCTGGCCGACGGCTGGCTGATCACGCCCACCGACGCCTGCCTGGGCACGCTCGACCCGGCACGCCTGGCACGCCTGGACAGGCAGGGTCGCCAGGTCAGCGGCGATACGGCGAGCAAGACCCTGGCGCTGCACCGGCGCATCTACGACGCCGCACCCGAGGCGGCGTGCGTCATCCACACCCACAGCAGCCACCTCGTCGCGCTGACGCTGTCCGGCGTGTGGAGCGCCGACGACATCGTGCCGCCGATCACGCCCTACTTCGTGATGAAGGTTGGCCATGTGCCGCTGGTGCCCTACCACCGGCCGGGCGACCCGGCGGTGGCCGAGCTCGTCGCGGCGCGCATCGCCGACTTTGCCGCGCGCGGCACGCCGATCCGTGCCGTGATGCTGGAGCGTCTGGGCCCGAACGTTTGGCACCGCACGCCGGCGGAAGCGATGGCCGTGCTCGAGGAACTCGAGGAGACCGCGAAGCTCTGGCTGCTGGCACAGCCCCGGCCCACACCGCTGGCCGAGGCGCAGATCGAGTCGTTGCGCCAGGCCTTCGGCGCGCGCTGGTGAGCGGGACGACGATGCCGGGCTGGTTGTCGCGCCTGGCCTCGGCGCCCGCGCTCGAGCCGCTGCACGGCCGCACCTTCCGCATGCTGTGGCTGGCCTGGCTGGCCGCCAACCTGACGATGTGGATGAACGACGTCGCGGCCGCCTGGCTGATGACCCAGCTGACCAGCAGCGCGGTGATGGTGGCGGCGGTGCAGACCGCATCGACGCTACCGGTGTTCCTGCTCGGCATCCCCAGCGGTGCGCTGGCCGACACGGTGGACCGCCGGCGCTACTTCGCCCTGACGCAGCTGTGGGTCAGCGTCAATGCGTTGGTGCTGGCGGCGGTTCTGTTTGCCGGCCTGATGACGGCGCCGCTGCTGCTCGCGCTGACCTTCGTCAACGGCGTCGGCCTGGCGATGCGCTGGCCGGTGTTCGCGGCCATCGTGCCCGAGATCGTGCCGCGCAGCCAGCTGTCGCCGGCGATCGCGCTCAACGGCATCGCGATGAACCTGTCGCGCGTGATCGGCCCGGTGCTGGCTGGCGCGCTGCTGGCGGCCTTCAACGACGCGTTGGTGTTCGCGCTCAACGCGGTGTTGGCGGCGGTGGCCTTCGGTCTGGTGCTCACCTGGCGCAGCCAGCCGCGCACCAGCGCACTGCCGGGCGAGCGCTTCGTCGGCGCGCTGCGCGCCGGCGTCAACTTCGCGCGCCAGTCGCCGCGCCTGCAGCAGGTGCTGCTGCGCGTGTTCCTGTTCTTCCTGCAATCCACCGCGCTCATCGCGCTGCTGCCGCTGGTGGCGCGCGACATGCATGGCGGCGGCCCGGCCACCTTCACCGTCATGCTGGCCGCCCTGGGGGCCGGCGCGATCGTGGCCGCGCTGCTGTTCCCGCGCTGGCGCGCGCGCTGGCACCGCGACCAGTTCATCTGGGCCGGCACGCTGGCGCAGGCCGCCTTGTCGGTGCTGATCGTCTACGTGCACGAGCTCGGGGTCGCGCTGCCGGCGATGTTCCTGGTCGGCATGGCCTGGATCTCGGTGGCCAACTCGCTCACCGTGTCGGCGCAACTGGCGCTGCCCGACTGGGTGCGCGCGCGCGGCATGGCGATCTACCAGACCGCGCTGATGGGAGGCTCGGCGGCGAGTTCGATCCTCTACGGCTGGATCGCCGACTGGCTCGACGTGCCCGCCGCCATCGCATGCGCGGCCGCGGTCGGCGTCGTCGGCCTGCTGCTGCTGCGCAAGCGCCGGCTCGAGGGCCAGCCCGAACCCGACTACACGCCCCAGGTGCCGGCCAACCTGCCCGAGCCCGTGGTCGGCGTCGCGGCCGAAGACGGCCCGGTGATGGTGATGGTGGAGTACACGATCGAACCGGCGCGCAGCGCGGCGTTCACCGAGGTGATGCAGCGCACCCGCCGCGCGCGCCTGCGCCAGGGCGCGCTGTCCTGGGGCCTGTTCCGCGACGCCGCGCACCCCGAGCGCTGGATCGAATACTTCGTCGACGAGAACTTCATCGAGCACCAGCGCCGCGTCGAGCGCTTCTCGGCCTTCGACGCCGGGCTGCGCGAGGAGCGCCTGTCCTTCCACATCGGCGAGGGACCGCCCCGGGTGACGCGCTACATTGGGCAGTCGGTGGTCACGCAAGACACGCCACGCTGAAGGAGGTTCGATGAGCACGACGACGATCACGCGCCGCAGCGTCTTGTCCAGTGCACTGCTGCTGGCCGCACCGTTGAGCCGGGCCCAGGCCTGGCCCTCCAAACCGATCCGTATGGTGGTGCCGTTCCCGGCCGGCGGCGCGACCGACCTGCTGGCGCGCGCCATCGCCCAGGGCATCGGCTCGGCACTCGGCCAGCCGGTGGTCATCGACAACCGGCCCGGCGCCGGCGGCACGCTCGGCTCGGGCGAGGTGATGCGTGCCGCGCCCGACGGCCACACGCTGCTGATGGCCACCAGCAGCACGCACTCGATCGCGCCGCACCTGAACCCGAACCTGCCCTACAAGCCGGAGCTGGACTTCACGCCGGTGGCCGAGGTGGCGACCGCGCCGAACATCGTGCTGGTGCCGAAGGACCTGCCCGTGGCGTCGATGAAGGAACTGATCGCGTACGCGAGGGCGCGGCCCGGCCAGCTGAACTACGCGACCAGCGGCAACGGCACCATCGTCCATCTGACCACCGAGGCCTTCAAGGCGCAGGCGGGCCTGTTCATCCTGCACATCCCGTACCGCGGCACCGCGCTCGCCATTCCCGACCTGGTCAGCGGCAAGGTTCAGCTGCTCTTCGACAGCGTGGTCAGCGGCCTGCCGCACGTGAAGGACGGCAAGCTCAAGGCGCTGGCCGTCACCAGCCCGAAGCGCTCGCCGCTGGTGCCCGAACTGCCGACAGTGGCCGAGTCGGGGCTGCCAGGCTTCGAGTCGGTCACCTGGTTCGGCGTCTACGGGCCCAAGGGCCTGGCGCCGGACATCACCGCGCGCATCGCCACCGAACTGCAGCGCGCGCTGGCCAAGCCCGATGTGGCCGAGCGGCTGGCCCGCCTCGGCGCCGAACCTGTGGTTGATGCCGGCCCGGCCAAGTTCGCCGCCGTCGTGCGCGCCGACAGCGCGCGCTGGGCCGCGCTCATCCGCGACCGCAAGATCACCGCCGACTGAGTCCACACGAGTTGACCATGCACGCCTTCGACTTCACCGCCGCCTATCCGAGCACACGCTCGCCGCTGTTCGCGCGCAACGTCGTTTCGACCTCGCACCCGCTGGCCGCCCAGGCGGGCCTGCGCATGCTGGCCGCCGGCGGCAACGCGGTCGACGCGGCCATCGCCACCGCGGCGTGCATGACGATCGTCGAGCCCTGCAGCAACGGCCTCGGCTCGGACGCGTTCTGCATCCTCTGGGATGGCCAGCGGCTGCATGGCCTGAATGCCTCCGGCCCGGCGCCGGCGGCCTGGACGCCGGAGTACTTTGCGCGTCGGCATGCTGGCGCCATCCCGCCGCGCGGCTGGGGCAGCGTCAGCGTGCCGGGTGCGGTGGCCGCCTGGGCCGCGCTGTCCGAGCGCTTCGGCAAGCTGCCCTTCGCCGACCTGCTGGCACCGGCGGCCGAGATCGCCGAGCGCGGCTATGCGGTGCCCGTCACCGTGCAGCAGAAGTGGACCCTGGCCTCGAAGGTGACTGAGCTGGTCTCGCAGCCGGGGTTCGCCGACACTTTCCTGCCGCACGGCCGCCCGCCGGCGGTCGGCGAGCGTTTCGTGATGCCGCATGCCGCGCGTGGCCTGAAGGCAATCGGAGCGACGAAGGGCGAGGCCTTCTACCGCGGCGAGATCGCCGCGGCGCTCGCTGCCTTCGCGCGCGAGCACGGCGGTGCATTGACCGAGGCCGACCTCTCGGCCTACCGGCCCGAATGGGTCGAGCCGCTGGCCCAGGGCTACCGCGGCCACACCTTGCACGAGATCCCGCCCAACGGGCAGGGCATCGCAGCGCAGATGGCGCTGGGCATGCTCGAGCACTTCGACCTGGCCTCGCTGCCGGTCGACGGTACGGCCTGTCAGCACCTGCAGGTCGAGGCGATGAAGCTCGCCTTCGCCGACGTGTACCGCTTCGTCGCCGACCCGCGCCACATGGAAGGGCCGGCCTCGCTGCTGCTCGACCCCGACTACCTGGCCTCGCGCGCCAAGCTGATCGACCCGACGCGCGCACAGCACTTCGGCCCGGGCTACGGCGTCAAGGGCGGCACCATCTACCTGAGCGCCGCCGACGCGAGCGGCATGATGGTCAGCTACATCCAGAGCAACTACATGGGCTTCGGCTCGGGCGTGGTCGAGCCGCGCTTCGGTGTCAGCCTGCAGAACCGCGGCCACGGTTTCTCGCTCGACCCGAAGCATCCCAACGTGGTGGCGCCGGGCAAGAAGCCGTTCCACACCATCATCCCCGCCTTCCTGACCCGGGACGGCGCGCCGGTGATGAGCTTCGGCGTGATGGGTGGCCACATGCAGCCGCAGGGCCATGTGCAGGCCCTGGTGCGCATGCTCGACCACCACCAGCAGCCGCAGGCCGCCTGCGACGCGCCGCGCTGGCGCGTCAACGCGGGGCTGGAGCTCAACGTCGAGCGCCACATGCCGGCGGCCACGGTCGAGGGGCTGCGTGCACTCGGCCACCAGCTTGTCGGCCTGGACGACAGCTACATGGACTTCGGTGCCGGCCAGTTCATCTGGCGTCTCGGCGACCCGGCCGTCGAGGGCTATGTCGCGGCCAGCGATCCGCGCCGCGACGGCGCGGCGGTCGGCCACTGACAGGTCCGTTGGACACCGCATCCCCCGCCGACGCACGGCGCCTGTGGCAAGGCATGGCGCTCGCGACCGCAGGCGCGATCGCGTTCTCGGGCAAGGCGATCCTGGCCAAGCTGATGTACCGCCACGGCGTCGATGCGGTGCAGGTGCTGTTCTGGCGCATGGCACTGGCGCTGCCGCTGTTCCTGGCGCTGGCCTGGTGGGCCGGGCGCGGCAAGCCGGCGTTCACGCGGCGCGACTGGCTGGCGATCGTCGGCCTGGGCTTCTGCGGCTACTACCTCGCGAGCCTGCTCGACTTCATGGGCCTGATGTACGTGACGGCCAGCCTCGAGCGACTGATCCTGTACCTGAACCCGACCCTGGTGCTGCTGCTGTCGGTGCTGCTGCTGGGCAAGCGGGTCAGCGCGCGCCAGATGATCGCCAGCGCGATCGGTTACGCCGGCGTGCTGCTGGTGTTCGGCCAGGAGCTCGGTTTCCAGGGTGCCAACGTGGCACTCGGCAGTGCGCTGGTGTTCGGCAGCGCGCTGGCCTATGCGCTGTACCTGGTGGCCAGCGGCGAGGTGGTGCAGCGCCTGGGTGCGCTGCGCCTGACCGGTGCGGCCACCAGCGTGGCCTGCCTGTTCGCGATCGCGCAGCTGTTCGTGCTGCGGCCGCCCTCGGCGGTCATCGTGCCCGAGCCGGTGCTCTGGCTGTCGCTGCTCAACGCTCTGTTCACCACCTTCGCGCCGGTGCTGATGGTCATGATGGCCATCGAGCGCATCGGCGCGACGCTGGCGTCGCAGTGCGGCATGGTCGGCCCGATGAGCACCATCGTGCTGGGCGTCGTCTTGCTGGGCGAGCCGTTCACCGGCTGGGTCGTCGCGGGCACCGTGCTGGTGCTGTTGGGCGTGTGGCTGCTCGCCCGTTGGAGACACTGAGGAGCAAATCATGGACATGGGCATTGCGGGCAAATGGGCGCTGGTGTGCGCTGCGAGCAAGGGGCTGGGCAAGGGTTGCGCCAAGGCGCTGGTCGGAGAGGGCGTGAACGTGGTCATCAACGCGCGCGGCGCCGAGGCCCTGGAGGCCACGGCGGCCGAGTTGCGCGCGCTCCATCCCAAGGTGCAGGTGCGCACGGTGGCGGGCGACATCGCGACGGCCGCAGGCCGCGCCGCGGCGCTGGCCGCGCTGCCGCAGGTGGACATCCTGGTCAACAACGCCGGCGGGCCGCCGCCCGGCGACTTCCGCGACTGGGACCGCGAGGCGTGGATCAAGGCGCTGGAGGCCAACATGCTGACGCCGATCGAGCTGATGAAGGCCACGGTCGATGCGATGGCCGAGCGCGGCTTCGGGCGGGTCGTCAACATCACCTCGGGCGCGGTCAAGGCACCGATCGAGAACCTGGGGCTGTCCAACGGCGCGCGCTCGGGCCTCACGGGCTTCGTCGCCGGTCTGTCGCGCCAGCGCCGGCTCGCGGGCCGCAACGTGACGATCAACAACCTGCTGCCCGGTGCCTTCGACACCGACCGCATCCGCAAGACGATGGAGGCCGCCGCGCAACGCACCGGCCAGGCGATGGAGGCGCTGGTCGCGCAGCGCGCGCAGACCATTCCCGCGCAGCGCCTGGGCCAGGCCGACGAGTTCGGCGCCGCCTGCGCCTTCCTGTGCAGCGCGCACGCGGGCTACCTGACGGGGCAGAACATCCTGATCGACGGCGGCGCGTACCCGGGGGCGTTCTAGCGATGGGCGTGACGAGGGCGGCGACAATGCGCGCCCATGTCCTCCGCGAAGACCATTCACTACCGGATCGAGTTCCACGATCCGCACGCCCACCAGTACCGCGTCACGCTCACGATCCCCGACCCGGCGCTGCAGCAGCGTCTGAGTCTGCCGGTGTGGATCCCCGGCAGCTACATGGTGCGCGAGTTCGGTCGACACCTGTCGCGGCTCGAGGCGCGGCAGGGGCGCCGTGCGGTCACGCTGACCCAGCTCGACAAGACCACATGGGAAGCCGCCTGCAGCGGCCGCGGCGCGCTCGAGTTGAGCTACCTCGTCTACGCCTTCGACACCTCGGTGCGCACCGCCTTCCTCGATGCGCAGCGCGGCTTCTTCAACGGCACCGGCTTGTGCCTGCGCGTCGAAGGGCGCGAGCTGGCGCCGCAGGCGATCGGCTTCGGCAAGCTGCCGCGTGGCTGGCAGGTGGCCACCGCCATGCGCGCGAGCCGAGGCAAAGGTGCGGACCGCTACGTTGCCGACAGCTACGACGAACTGGTCGACCACCCGTTCGCGCTCGGCAGCTTCTGGCGCGGCAAGTTCAGGGCCCATGGCGTGGCGCACGAGTTCGTCGTCGCCGGCGCCTGGCCGGGCTTCGACGGCGATCGCCTGCTGGCCGACGCGCAGCGCATCTGTGAGGCGCAGATCGCCTTCTGGCATGGGCCGCGCAAGCCGAAGCCACCCTTCGAGCGCTACGTGTTCATGCTCAACGCGGTCGATGATGGTTACGGCGGGCTCGAGCATCGCGCCAGCACCGCACTGATTGCCAAGCGTCGTGACCTGCCGCAGCAGGGCGTGACCGCCTTGACCGAAGGCTACGTCACGCTGCTCGGCCTGATTTCGCACGAGTACTTCCACACCTGGAACGTCAAGCGCCTGAAGCCCGCGCCGTTCGAGCACCTGGATTACACGCGCGAGAACTACACCGACCTGCTCTGGTTCTTCGAAGGCGTCACCTCGTACTACGACGACCTGCTGCTGCGTCGCGCGGGCCTGATCGACGTGCCGCGCTACCTGGGCCTCGTGGCCAAAACGATCAATGGCGTCGCAGCCACGCCCGGCCGCCAGGTGCAGAGCGTGGCGCAGGCCAGCTTCGATGCCTGGGTCAAGTACTACCGCAGCGACGAGAACACGCCCAATGCCACGGTGAGCTACTACACCAAAGGCTCGCTGGTGGCGCTGGCGCTGGACCTGACGCTGCGCCGCGAAGGCCGCGGCACGCTCGACGACGTGATGCGCTGGCTCTGGCGCGCCAGCGCGGGCGGGCCGATCGACGAGACGCGCATCGCCGATGCGCTGGAGGCGGTGGGCGGGCGAGCGTACACGCGCGAACTCGCGGCCTGGGTGCATGGCACCGGCGACCTGCCGCTGCGCGATCTGCTCGAGGCCGCCGGTGTGGCACTGCGCGACGAGAAGCCGGCCTTCAGCGCCGCGCTCGGCCTGCGCCTGCACGAGGGCGTGAACGGCGTGCAGGTGCGCCAGGTGCTGGCGGGCAGCGCGGCCTTGCGCGCCGGGGTGTCGGCCGGCGACGAGCTGCTGGCCGTCGACGGCTGGCGTATCCGCCGCCTCGACGAATCCCAGCATTGGATCCGGGCCGGCCGGCCGTTCGAGTTGCTGCTCGCGCGCGATCAGCGGCTGCACACGCTGACGGTGGTGCCGGACGCCACGCCGGCGACCACCTTGTCCCTGGCCCCTGCCGCGTCGCCGCCCAAGGGCGCCGCAGCGTTGCGGCGCGCGTGGATCGAGACCTGAACGCGCGCCGCCCCTCGCCTGGCGGCGGCGGGGTCTCGCGGCGCACGCGCTGGGGCTTGTTGCTGCTGGCAGTGCTGCTGGTGCACCTGGCGGGCGTGTCCTGGCTCGAGGAGACGCTGGCGGGCTGGGGCGCGGCGCAGGCGCCGATGCCCGTGCGCATGGAGGTGGCCTTCGTTCAGGCCCTGGCGCCCGCGGCGCCAGTGGCTGCGGCGCCGGCCACACCCCCGCGGTCTGTTCGTCCGCG
>JALHQP010000021.1 GCA_022841885.1 Aquincola sp.
CGGCGGCGCCGTGGCGCCACTGCGCGGTCAGGCGCGCCCACTTGGCGCGCGCGGCCGCGAGGTGGCGCTCCTTCACATGGCCGTAGCCGCGGATCTCTTCGGGGATGCGCGCGATCTCGACCGCCAGCGGCAGCTTCGCGGCATCCAGGCCGGCGAGCAGTTCGTCGATGCTCGCGCGGTACTCGCCGATCAGCGCGCGCTCGGTGCGGCGCTCGGCAGTGCGGCCGAAGGGGTCGAACGCACCACCGCGCAGGCCCTTCATCTTCGCCAGCCAGGTGAACGCGGTGCGCATCCAGGGCCCGAACGGCTGCTTGACCAGCTCGCCATGGTGATCGCGCTTGGCGATCGCCGGCGGCGCAAGGTGGTGCACCAGCTTGTAGTCGCCTTCGAACATCGAGGCGATCCTGTCGGTGAACGCCGGATCCGTGTGCAGGCGCGCGACCTCGTACTCGTCCTTGTAGGCCATCAGCTTGAACAGGTAGCGCGCCACGGCTTCGGTCAGCCGCGTCGACGACAGCGGCGCCTCGGCGGCGCGCACCTTGTCGACATAGGCCTTGTAGGTGGCGGCGTAGGCGGCGTCCTGGTAGCCGGTGAGGAAGTCGATCCGCTTGGCGACCATCTCGTCGACCGAGGGCTTCCTGACGAACTCGATCACCTGTGCGGCCTTGTAGAGGGCCTGGACCGAGGCCAGGTCATGCGCGCAGCGGCGGCCCCACTCGAAGGCGGCCTTGTTGTTGTCGACCTGCACGCCGTTGAGTTCCATCGCGCGCATCAGCGAGGCATGGGTCAGCGGGATGCGGCCCTGCTGCCAGGCGTAACCCAGCAGCAGCGGGTTGGTGTAGATCGAGTCGCCGATCAGCTGCACCGCGGCCTGTTCGGCGTCAAAGGCACCGACGAGCGCTTCGCCGACGCTGGCCTTGATCGCGCTCTCGCATTGCGAGGCCGGAAACTGCCAGTCGGCGTCGTGCACGAAGGCCGCGGTGGGCGTCGCGTGCGTGTTCAGCGCGACGTAGGTGCGGCCGGCCTGCATCGCGGCCAGCGTGTACTTGCTGGCGCCGACGATCGAGTCGCAGGCGATCACCAGGTCGGCCTTCGCGGTGTCGACCTTGGTCGTGAAGATGGCCTCCGGCCGGTTGGCGATCTGGATGTGGCTCCAGGTGGCGCCGCCCTTCTGTGCCAGGCCGCCGGCGTCCTGCGTCACGACGCCGCGCCCTTCCATGTGCGCGGCCATGCCGAGCAACTGGCCGATCGTGATGACGCCGGTGCCGCCGACGCCGCCCACGACGATGCCCCAGGCCTGCTCGGCCACCGGCAGCGCGGGGTCGGGCAGCGCAGGCATCGAGTCCAGGTCGCCCTTCATCTCCTTCTTCGGCTTCTTCAACTGGCCGCCCTCGACCGTGACGAAGCTCGGGCAGAAGCCCTTCACGCAGGAGTAGTCCTTGTTGCAGGTGCTCTGGTTGATGCGGCGCTTGCGTCCGAACTCGGTCTCGACCGGCTCGACCGACAGGCAGTTGCTCTGCACGCCGCAGTCGCCGCAGCCTTCGCAGACCAGCTCGTTGATCACGACGCGCTTGTCGGGTTCGACCATCGTGCCGCGCTTGCGGCGCCGACGCTTCTCGGTGGCGCAGGTCTGGTCGTACAGGATGACCGTGGTGCCTTCGAGTTCGCGCAACTGGCGCTGGATCGAGTCGAGCTCGTCGCGGTGGTGCACCGTGACGCCCGTGGCCAAGGCGACGCCGTCGTACTTCTCGGGCTGGTCGCTGACGATCACCAGCTTCTTCACGCCTTCGCTGACCAGCGAGGCCATGATCTGCAACACCGTGTGGCCCTCGGCCCGCTCGCCGACGCGCTGGCCGCCGGTCATCGCGACCGCATCGTTGTAGAGCACCTTGTAGGTGATGTTCACGCCCGACGCGATGCTCTGGCGGATGGCGAGGATGCCGCTGTGGAAGTAGGTGCCGTCGCCCAGGTTGGCGAAGATGTGCTTCTCTTTCGTGAACGGCTGCTGGCCGACCCAGGACACGCCCTCGCCGCCCATCTGCGAGAAGGTGTTGGTGCTGCGGTCCATCCATACCGCCATGTAGTGGCAGCCGATGCCGGCCACCGCGCGCGAACCCTCGGGCACGCGCGTGCTGGTGTTGTGCGGGCAGCCCGAGCAGAACCAGGGCGCGCGCTCGCCGGTGTTGGTCTGGATTTCGGCGAGCGCCTTTTCGCGCGCTTCGATCACCGCGATGCGCGAGGCCATGCGCGCGGCGACCTCGCTGCCGGCAGGGGCCAGGCCGAGCTTGCCCAGGCGTTTGGCGATGGCCTTGGCGATGATGGCCGGCGTCAGGTCGGCCTTGGCACGCAGCAGCCACATGTCGCTCGGGTTGCTGCGGCTCCACTCGCCGCCGCTCTGGTCGCCCTCGGGCTCGTCGAACTTGCCGAGCACGTTGGGCCGCACGTCGGTGCGCCAGTTGTAGAGCTCTTCCTTCAGCTGGTACTCGATGACCTGGCGCTTCTCCTCGACCACCAGGATCTCTTGCAGCCCCTGCGCGAAGTCGCGCGTGATCGTGGCCTCCAGCGGCCACACCACGTTGACCTTGTGCAGCCGGATGCCGATGGCACGGCAGGTGGCCTCGTCCAGACCCAGGTCCGCCAGCGCCTGGCGCGTGTCGTTGTAGGCCTTGCCGCTGGCGATGATGCCGAAGCGGTCGTTGGGCCCCTCGATGACGTTGTGGTTGAGCTTGTTCGCGCGCACGTAGGCCAGCGCCGCGTACCACTTGTAGTCCATCAGCCGCGCTTCCTGGTCCAGCGGCGCGTCGGGCCAGCGGATATGCAGGCCGCCCGGCGGCATCTCGAAGTCGGTGGGCATCACGATCTTCACGCGGTCGGGGTCGACGTAGACCGACGAAGAGGATTCGACGACCTCCTGGATCGTCTTCATGCCGGTCCACAGACCCGAGTAGCGCGACAGCGCGAACGCGTGCAGCCCCATGTCGAGGATGCCCTGCACGTCCGACGGGAAGAAGGTCGGAAAGCCCGCCGCCTTGAACACGTGGTCGCTCTGGTGCGGCGCGGTCGAGCTTTTCGCCACATGGTCGTCAGCGGCGATCGCAATCACGCCGCCATGCTTCGCGGTGCCGGCCATGTTGGCGTGCTTGAAGACGTCGATGCTGCGGTCCACGCCCGGGCCCTTGCCGTACCAGATGCCGAACACGCCGTCGTAGTTCTTCTGCTCGGGATAGAGGTCGAGCTGCTGGGTGCCCCAGACCGCTGTGGCCCCGAGTTCCTCGTTGACGCCCGGCTGGAACACGACGTGGTTGGCCGCCAGGTGCTTCTTGGCCGCCCACAGCGCCTGGTCGTAGCCGCCGAGTGGCGAACCGCGGTAACCGCTGACGAAGCCGGCGGTGTTCAGGCCTGCGGCCACGTCGCGCGCGCGCTGCAGCATCGGCAGGCGCACGAGAGCCTGCACGCCGCTCATGAAGGCGCGACCGCGGTCGAGGGTGTACTTGTCGTCGAGCGTGACGCTCTCGAGCGCCTTGCGGACGGACTCGGGCAGGGGGGCGTTCATGCGGCGGCGCTCCAGGGCGGTGAATCGCGGCAGTGTAGGGAAGTCGGCGCGCGAAGTGTTTTCCTTGTTTGCTTTGAATCGGCCGATTGGGGCAAGATCCTTTCTCGAAACAGTCGATTTGAGAATCCATGGCGCCAAGAACTGCGAAGTCAGGGAAGACCCGAGCCGCCCCCGATGCGGACGCCGAGCCTCATCCGGCAGGGCTCGACCGCTACGACGTGGCCATCCTCGCCGCGCTGCAGGCCGACGCGCGTCTGTCCAATGCCGAGCTCGCCGCGCGCATCGGCCTGTCGGCCGCGCCGACCTGGCGCCGTGTCAAGTGGCTCGAGCAGCAGGGCTACATCACGGGCTACCGCGCCGAACTCGACCGGCGCCGCATCGGACTGGGCGTGTTCGCCTTCGTGCGCGTCGACGCCGAGCGCAACACCGGCACGGCCACCAAGGCCCTCGAGGACGCGATCCGCCGCCTGCCCGAGGTGACGGCCTGCCACTACATCAGCGGCGCCGGCACCTTCGAGTTGCAGGTGATGGCCACCGACCTCGATGCGTTCTCGCGTTTCGCCACCGAGACCCTGCTGAACCTGCCCAACGTGAAGGACATCCACACCAGCTTCTCGCTCGGCGAGGTGAAGTCCGGTGCCGCGCTGCCGCTGACGCATCTGCAGCGCCGGCGTTGACCTCCGGCGCGCCGGGTCTTGTCCCGGCCTCTACAGTCGTCCGCATGAGCCAAGCTGCCCTGCCGTTGCGCCACGCACTGCTGGCACTCGCCGTGGTCGCCGTCTGGGGCACCAACTTCGTCGTCATCAAGGCCGCGTTGGCCACGTTGCCGCCGCTGCTGTTGGCGACGCTGCGTTTCGCACTGGCCTTCGCGCCGGCGGCCTTGTTCGTCGCGCGGCCGAACCTGCCCTGGCGCACGCTGGCGGTCTACGGCGTACTGATCGGTGCCGGGCAGTTCGGGCTGCTGTTCGTCGCGATGCGCAGCGACATCACGCCCGGGCTGGCGTCGCTGGTCATCCAGATCCAGGTCTTCTTCACGATCGGCTTCGCGATCGCGCTCGGCAGCGAGCGCCTGAAAGCAGTGCAGGGCGTGGCGCTGCTGCTGGCCGCGTCGGGGCTGGCGCTGATCGCCTGGCGCACCGATGCCAGCACCACGCCGCTCGGCCTCGCGCTGATCCTGATCGCGGCGTTGTGCTGGGCTGGCGGCAACACGGTGGCGCAGCGCGCGGGCAAGGTGCCGATCCTGGGCTTCATGGTCTGGTCGAGCCTGTTCGCGGTGCCGCCGTTGCTGGCGCTGTCGCTCTGGTTCGAAGGGCCGGCGGCAATCGTGCAGGGTGTTTCGGCCGCGGGCGCCGGCACCTGGGCCGCGGTGCTGTGGCAGTCTGTGGGCAACACGCTGTTCGGCTATGGCGCGTGGGCCTGGCTGCTCGCACGCCACCCGGCCGCCACGGTGTCGCCGATGGCGCTGCTGGTGCCGGTGTTCGGCATGGGCGCGTCGGCGCTCGTGCTCGGCGAAGGGCTGCCGGGGTGGAAGCTGCTGGCGGCGGCGCTGGTGATCGGCGGGCTGGCCTTGAACCTGCTCTGGCCGCGCCTCTCTACGTTTTTGGCCAGAGCACCCACATCCTGAGCGACTGTTTCATCCGACCCGCCTGCGCCTCGGCGCGCTCGCCCCAGCCCCAGAAGTAGTCGGCCCGGACGGCACCGACGATCGCGCTGCCGGTGTCCTGCGCCAGCACCAGGCGGCGCAGGGGCGTCGAGGACAGCGGCTCCGTCGTGTCGAGCCACACCGGTGTGCCCAGCGGCACGCTGTTGACGTCGACCGCGATCGACCGCTCCGGCACCAGCGGCACGCCCTGCGAGCCGCGCGGGCCGAGCGCCGGGTCGGGCAGTGGCTCCTCCTTGAAGAACACGACGCGCGGGTTGGCGGCCAGCATCTGAGACACACGCTGCGGATTGCGGCGTGCCCAGTCGCGGATCGCCGGCCAGGAGGCTTCGCCGGACCGGAGTTCGCCCTGGTCGATCAGCCAGCGCCCGACCGAGACATAAGCGTGGTCGTTGTGGCCGGCATAGGCCAGGCGCACCGTGGCCGCGCGGCCGTCGGCCTCGGTGATGCGCACGCGCCCGGAACCCTGGACCTGCAGCAGCAGCGCGTCGAGCGGGTCGGCGACGTAGGCGATCTCTCGCCCGCGCAGCGCGGACTGGGCCGCGGGCAGGCTGTCGATCTGCGCCCGCGTGAACCAGGGCTTGCGCTGCGCCAGGTCGGCCGGCGGCGCGTGCAGTGGCACGCGCTGTGCGCCGCGCGGCACGCGGCTGGCCTCGATCAGGGGCTCGAAGTAGCCGGTGGCCAGGCCCTCGCCCGATGCGTTGGCGTCGATCGGCAGCACGCGGTAGGGCACGAGGCGCTGCTCGAGCCATGCGCGTGCGGCCGCATCGTCGGCCGGTGCGTTGCGCAACACGTCCGCGCACACGCGCTGCCAGGCGCGCTGCAACTCGGGGCCGAGGCGTTCGCAGGAACGGCGCAAGGCGGTCCAGGCTTCGAGCGGGCGGTCCTGGCCCCAGTCGGGCAGGTCGGCCCACGCTACGGGCTGCCAGCGCGCGCCGGCACGCACGATCGGCGCGGTGGGGGAGGCCGGCGCGGACGTCACCGGCTCGGCACCCGGCGTGCGCGTCTCGACCGGCGCCGGCCCGGTCGGTGGCTGGGAACTGCTGCAGGCCAGCAGGCCCCCTGCGAGCAGGCCCAGCGCCGCGGCGCGGTACGCTTGGCGCATGTGGCTTCTGTTGCTCGAAGCGCTCGGTGCGCTGTTGATCCTGGTGTTCATCGTGTGGTGGACCATGTTCTCGGGGCGGCGCGGCGGCGAGCGGCGCGACGACGACGCATCAGGCGGCTGAGGCCGCGGCGGTGGCGGCCGGCGGCCACAGGAATGACAGCGGCGCGCGCCAGAGGCGCCGGCGGATCGCGGCGCGGATCGCACTGCGCTCGCGCACGTCGGTGCCCTGGGAGCTCAGCGCGGTGCGGAAGGCCAGCCAGAAGCTCACACCCACGTTGAGCACGCCGGTGACGGCGATGCCCGCCACGCACCACCAGAACACCGGCTGCGCGAGCAGCCCCGGCCCGAGCGCGCCGAGCGCGGCCGCGAGCTGGCCGGTGGACAGCGTGACGTGGCGCACCTGCAGGCCCAGGCCGAAGAAGGTGGCGACGGCCGGCACCAGGCCGAGCATCATGCCGAGCGAGATGTTGCCGGCCAGCCCGGAGACGTTGCTGCGCCACCAGCGCGACCAGCGCTCGGCGCGTGGCCGGCCCAGCCAGGCGACGATGCGCGGGTGCCAGGCGATGGCGCTGTCGAGCCGGTGCAGCACGAAACGGTTCTCGGCCCAACCGGCGATGCCGGCGCTGGCGAACAGCAGCACGCCGGTGAAGGCTGCGAAGAAGGCGGTGGGCCCGAGCAGCGTCAGGTCGTGCAGCACATGGTCGGCCGACGCGGCGCCGATCAGCGGTGCGCCGAACCAGGCCGTGGCGGCCACCTGGCCGAGCCAGACCAACGGTGCGCACAGCGCGAGGTTGCCGGCGATGCCGGCCACCTGGGAGCGGATCAGGTGCGTGACCTCGTCGACGAAGTCCTCGACCTGCTCCGGCGATCGCGTACCGCCGGCCAGCTTGATCGCCATCGCCGGTGCGGTCATCGCCGGCTGCTTGGTGGCCACGGTCCAGTGCAGCAACATCACGATGACGAAGCTGGCCGCGTAGTTGATGCCGGCCCAGAAGCCGGCCCAGAACGCGGTGAGGCCGAGCGCGAGGACACCGAACTTGCCGAAGGTGGTGAGCGCGATGACGGCGCCGCCGCCCGCGGCGCGGCGCAGCATGTCGCGGTAGGCGGTGCGGTCGCGGGTGATGTAGTGCTCGCCGGTCTCGGCGCTGCGCTCGGTGACCTGGCGCGCCAGCAGCGCGTTGTGCTGCAGCCAGAGCGCGCGCAGGCTGCGCGAACGCGCCTGCACCTGGACCAGCGAGCTCAGCAGGCGCAGCCCATCGCGCGGCGTGGCCGCGAGCACCGCGTCGAGCAGGGCCTCGATGCGCGAGGCGCGTGCGCGCAGCTGGTCGGCTTCGAACAGCAGGTCGACCGAGATGCCGTACTCCTCGAGATGACCGCGGATGCTGGCCGCGGCCTCGCGGCACCGCTGCAGCAGCGCGCGCAGGAAGCCCGCCGCGCGCAGCGCCTCGGCGCTGTCGTCGGCCTCGAGCGCGACGCGCACCGCGTCGGTGGCGCGCGCGAGCTGGCCGAAGGGGTCGTCGGCGAGCAGCACGGCCTCCATGCGCAGACGCATCGAAGGGCTGAAGGCCGCGGCCTGCACGGCGCTGGCCAGGTGCAGCATCGCGTCGAGCGCGGCGCGGCGCCAGCGCGGCTGGTCGTCGGGGCGCAGCACGTCGACCACGCCCGCCAGCGTGGCGTCGTCGAGGGCGTCCAGCCAGGCGGCGTCGCCATCCTCGAACAGCAGTGGGAACAGGGCTGCGAGGTCGCTCGTGTCGGGTGTGGCCGGCAGCAGGCGCAGCGCGAGCCGGTGCTTCAACGCGGCCGCGAGCGAGGCGCGCGGCGCCAGACCCACGCTGCCGAACAGCGATGCCAGGTCGATCTCCTGCCAGAAGGCGTGCAGCACGCCGTGCACGCGCTCGCGGTGCTCGGCGTGCTGGTCCACGGCGTTGAGCAGCAGCTTCAGGCGCAGCACCGGCCGCGGCGTGTTCCCTTCGCCCGCGTCGGCCACCGGGCCGTGGCGCAGCCACTGCGTCAGGCGCGCCAGCCACAGGTGGCGCTCGGGGCGCGACGCACGCGGGTCGGCTGCGTTGAGCAGCGCGCTCAGGTCCCAGGGGGCGCCGCCGGCGGCTGCGGCCATCAGTGCAGGTGCTCGGGCCGCGCCAGCATGAACTCGGGCACCGGGGCGTCGAAGGGGTGAGCGTCCTCGGTCATGCAGAAGTAGGTGCCGCGCATCGTGCCCTGCGGCGTGGCGATGCGCGTCCAGCTCGTGTATTCGAAGCGTTCGCCGGGCTTGAGCAGGGGCTGGTGGCCGACCACGGCCAGGCCTCGCACCTCTTCGGTGTGGCCGGCGGCGTCGGTGATCACCCAGTGGCGGGCCACCAGTTGCGCGGTCACGTCGCCGCTGTTGACGATGGTCACCGTGTAGGCAAAGGCATACATGCCGGCGGCGGGCTGCGACTGTTCGTCGAGGTAGGCCAGCTTGACGCTGACACTGAATTCGGGGCGGGCCATTGGGGCGATTCTAGAATTCGGCCCGATGAGCACCTTTCGAATCGCCCCTTCGATCCTCTCGGCCGACTTCGCCCGCCTGGGCGAGGAGGTGAAGAACGTCGTCGCGGCCGGGGCGGACTGGGTCCACTTCGACGTGATGGACAACCATTACGTGCCCAACCTCACTTTCGGCCCGATGGTCTGCGAGGCGCTGCGCAAGCACACCACGGCACCGATCGACGTGCACCTGATGGTGCAGCCGGTGGATGCGTTGGCGCAGGCCTTCTGCCGCGCCGGGGCCGACCTGGTGAGCTTCCACCCCGATGCCAGCACGCATGTGCACCGCACGCTGCAGCTGATCAAGGCCGAGGGCAAGCGCTGCGGCCTGGTGTTCAACCCGGCCGCGCCGCTGGACGTGCTGGAGTGGACGATCGATGACATCGACCTGGTGCTGATCATGAGCGTGAACCCGGGCTTCGGCGGCCAGGGCTTCATCGATGGCGCGCTGAAGAAGATCGAGCGCGTGCGCCGGTTGATCGAGGCCAGCGGGCGCGATGTGCGTCTGGAAGTGGACGGTGGCATCAAGGTCGACAACATCCGCCGCGTGGCCGACGCCGGTGCCGACACCTTCGTGGCCGGCAGTGCGATCTTCGGCAAGCCCGACTACAAGTCGGTGATCGACGCGATGCGCGCCGAACTGGCGCGGTGACGCGCCCAGGGGGCTCCGTAACCGCCTCGATCGAGGCGGCGATCGTCGACCTCGACGGCACCCTGGTCGACACGCTGGGTGACTTCGTCGCGGTGCTGTCGCTGACGCTGGACGAGCTGTCGCTGCCGCTGGTGCCGCGAGCTTTCGTCGAGCGCACGGTGGGCAAGGGTTCGGAACACCTGATCCGCAGCGTGCTGCGCGAAGTCGGGGCCGATGCCTCGCTGTACGAGCGCACCTGGGCGCTGTATCAACGCCACTACTTCGCGATAAACGGCCTGCACGCGCCGGTCTATGCCGGCGCGCTCGAGGGCCTGCAGCGCCTGCACGGCGCCGGCTGGCGCCTGGCGTGCGTGACCAACAAGCCGCTCGCCTTCGCGCGGCCGCTGCTCGAAAAGAAGGGTCTGCTGCCGCTGCTGGCCCATGTGTTCGGCGGCGACAGCTTCGCGCGCCGCAAGCCCGACCCGCAGCCGCTGATCGAAGCCTGCCAGGCGCTGGGCAGCGCGCCGGCGCGCACGCTGGTGATCGGCGACTCGGCCAACGACGCGCTGGCGGCGCGCGCCGCCGGCTGCCCGGTGGTGCTGGTGCGCTACGGCTACAACCACGGCGAACCGATCGAGCGCGTCGACGCCGACGCGTTCGTGGACCGGCTCGACGCGATCGACCCGCTCAGCCCTTGGGCAGCCCGAGCAGGGCGTCCTTGAGCTGCCAGTCGGCGGGGTTGGCGCCGAGCCAGATCTTCATCAGCGCGGTGAAGAACACCGGCTCGACGATCGGATCGGCGGCCGGCTTGCCGTTGATCGAGACGACGGTGCCGGTGCCCGGGATGTAGTCAACGTAGAACGAGTCGCCGGCGCTCAGGCGTTTCTTGGCGGCGAAGATCTCGGCCAGCTTGAGCGTGCCGGGGATCGACTTGCCGAACTCCTCGCGCGAGGCGTTCTTCTGCATGCCGTCGGTGAACAGCTTGCCGAGCTCGTTGGCGTCGATGTCGCGCAGCATCGCGATGTGCATGCGCTTCGGGCCAGCGGCGGAGTACACAGCTTCGGGGGTCGCGGCCTTGCCGCTGAGATACAAGCCTGCGGTGTAGACCTTGAACACCGCCTTGTAGCGAATGCCCGCGCCGTTGAGCGCAAGCTGCGCATTGCCGAGTGCCACGGTCGGGGCATAACTGACGCCGGCCAGTTCGACCGCCTTGGCGCCCGCAGCGGCCGGCGCGGCAGGGGTGGCGCTCGGTGCGGCCGGCGCGGCCGTGGAGCGGGGCGCCGACTGCGCGAACGCGGTCGTGCAGGAGATCGAGAGGGTGGCCAGTGCAGCGGCCGTTCGCAGGCAAGAGAGCATCCGTTGTCTCCAAGTAGCGCCTGGTGGGCGCGTTGGGGTTGGGGGCGGCCGCAGGCCTGCGTGATGCGCCGCCCCGACCGGAGCGAGACTGTGTCGTCATGTGTCCGGGCTGTCGAGCATGGATTTCACGCAGGCGGCGGCTGATACACTGGCCGGGCCATGAGCATCACGTCCTGCCACCCGCTCGACTCCAGGCCGCACGCCCGTGCCGGCCGGGGAGCGTGGCCCTGGCGTCGCGCGACCTCCGCCTGACCCGCGCCGGCCGGCGTCCTGACGCCAGCCTTGTCCCAGTTGCCTCGTGCCCTGACCGGCCTCGACGCACCGCAAGGAACGTGAAGTGATCACCGAACTCGAATTCAAGAGCCTGGCTGCCCAGGGCTTCAACCGCATCGCATTGATCAGCGAGGCTTTCGCCGACCTCGAAACCCCGCTGTCGCTCTACCTCAAGCTGGTCGGCCACCAGAAGTACGGCTTCCTGCTCGAGTCCGTCGTCGGGGGCGAGCGCTTCGGGCGCTACTCCTTCATCGGCTTGCCCGCGCGCACGCTGCTGCGCGCCACCGGCTCGGCGACCGAGGTGATGACCGAAGGCAAGGTGGTCGAGCGCGACGAGGGCAACCCGCTGAAGTTCATCGAGCGCTTCCAGGAGCGCCTGAACCCGGCCATCAACAGCGGCCTGCCGCGTTTCTGCGGCGGCTTGGCCGGCTACTTCGGCTACGACACGGTGCGCTGCATCGAGCCCCGCCTGGCCGCGACGCTCAAGCCCGGTGGCCTGGACACGCCCGACATCCTGCTGCTGCTGACCGAGGAGGTCGCGGTCATCGACAACCTGTCGGGGCGCCTGTACCTGATCGTCTGGGCCGATCCGGCGCGGCCCGATGCCTACTTCCAGGCCCAGCGTCGCCTGGGCGAGTTGACCGACAAGCTGCGCTACAGCGTCACCGCGCCGCCGGTCAAGCGCGGCGCGGCCCACCCGGTGGAGCGCGACTTCAAGAAGGAAGA
The DNA here is from genome assembly GCA_022841885.1 of Aquincola sp. Lineage (GTDB taxonomy): Bacteria > Pseudomonadota > Gammaproteobacteria > Burkholderiales > Burkholderiaceae_C > CADEEN01. Next base: position 11,831 of record JALHQP010000021.1, read on the forward strand.
CCTGATGCGCGCCTTCGAGCGCGCCAAGGAGTACATCGCGGCCGGCGACTGCATGCAGGTGGTGATCGGCCAGCGCCTGCGCAAGCGCTACACCGAGAGCCCGCTGTCGCTGTACCGCGCGCTGCGCTCGCTGAACCCGAGCCCCTACATGTACTTCTACGACATGGGGGACTTCCAGATCGTCGGCGCATCGCCGGAGATCCTGGTGCGCGAGGAGCGGCTGCCCGATGCGTCGCGCAAGGTGACGATCCGCCCGCTGGCCGGCACGCGGCCGCGCGGCGCCACGCCCGAGGCCGACGCGGCGCTCGAGGCCGAGTTGCGCAGCGACGAGAAGGAGCGCGCCGAGCACCTGATGCTGATCGACCTGGCGCGCAACGACATCGGCCGCATTGCGCAGACCGGCAGCGTCAAGGTGACCGAGGCCTTCGCGATCGAGCGCTACTCGCATGTGATGCACATCGTCAGCAACGTCGAGGGCCTGCTCAAGCCCGGCGTCGGCCAGCTCGACGTGTTGCGCGCCACCTTTCCGGCTGGCACGCTGTCGGGCGCGCCCAAGGTGCGGGCGATGGAGATCATCGACGAGTTGGAGCCGGTGCAACGCGGCATCTATGGCGGCGCCTGCGGCTATGTCAGCTTCGCCGGCGACATGGACGTGGCGATCGCGATCCGCACGGGCATCGTCAAGGACCAGACGCTGTACGTGCAGGCGGCGGCCGGGGTGGTGGCCGACTCGGTGCCCGAGAAGGAATGGGCCGAGACGGAGCAGAAGGCGCGCGCGCTGTTCCGCGCTGCGGAGCTGGTCGAAGAGGGGTTCTGACCATGTTGTTGATGATCGACAACTACGACAGCTTCACCTACAACCTGGTGCAGTACTTCGGCGAGCTCGGCGAGGACGTGCGCACCGTGCGCAACGACGAGATCGACGTCGCCGGCATGGCCGCGCTGAAGCCCGCGCGCATTGTGTTCTCGCCCGGGCCCTGCACGCCGAACGAGGCCGGGGTGTGCGTCGAGGCGATCCGCCACTTTGCCGGCCGCCTGCCGATGCTCGGCGTGTGCCTGGGGCACCAGGCCATGGGTGCGGCGCTCGGCGGCAAGGTGGTGCGCGCTGGCGTGCCGATGCACGGCAAGACGAGCACGGTCGAGCACGACGGCCAGGGCGTCTTCAAGGCGCTGCCGCAAGGCTTCACCGTCGTGCGCTACCACTCGCTGGTGGTCGAGCGGGCGTCGCTACCAGGCGACCTGTTGGTGAGCGCGAGCTCGGGCGACGGCGAGATCATGGGCCTGCGCCACCGCACACTGCCGATCGAGGGCGTGCAGTTCCACCCCGAGTCGATCCTGTCCGAGCATGGGCATGCGATGCTGCGCAACTTCCTCGACGCCTATCCTCCTGCGACATGAAACCGATCGACCTGCGCAGCGACACCGTCACCAGGCCCACGCCGGCGATGTGGGAGGCGATGCGCGCCGCCCCGCTCGGCGACGACGTGTTCGGCGACGACCCGACGGTCAACGCGCTGCAGGAGCGCATCGCGGCCGAGCTGGGCTTCGAGGCGGCGCTGTTCATGCCCACCGGCACGCAGAGCAACCTGTGCGGGCTGATGAGCCACTGCCAGCGTGGCGACGAGTACATCGTTGGTCAGATGGCGCACACCTACCGTTGGGAGGGCGGCGGCGCGGCGGTGCTGGGCAGCATCCAGCCGCAGCCGATCCCCAACCAGGCCGACGGCACGCTGGCGTTGGCGGAGATCGAGGCCGCGATCAAGCCCGACGACGCGCATTTCGCGAAGACGCGGCTGCTGGCGCTGGAGAACACGTGGGGCGGCATGGTGCTGCCGCTTGCGTACATCGAGGCGGCCACTACCCTGGCGCGCCGGCGCGGCCTGGCCGCGCACCTGGACGGCGCGCGCCTGTACAACGCGGCGGTGGCGGGCGGCGTGTCGGCGCGGGAGATCGCGCGCCACTTCGACAGCGTGTCGGTCTGCTTCAGCAAAGGCCTGGGCACGCCCGCCGGTTCGGCTTTGTGCGGCAGCCGCGATTTGATCGCCCGCGCCAAGCGCTGGCGCAAGATGGCCGGCGGCGCGATGCGCCAGAGCGGCGTGCTCGCCGCCGCGGCATTGCATGCGCTCGACCACCATGTGGCGCGGCTGGCCGACGACCACGCCAACGCGAAGCGCCTGGCCGAAGGCCTGCAAGGTCTTCCTGGCGTGACGATCGCGGCGCCCCAGACCAACATCGTGTTCGTCGACCTGGCGCCCGACAAGCCGACCGACATCGTCGCCCGCCTGGCCGCGCGCGGCGTGCTGGCCACCGGGCTGTACCGCCTGCGCCTGGTGACGCACCTGGACGTGGGCCGCGACGACATCGAGCGCGCGATTCCCGTGCTGCGCGAGACGCTTCAATGACGAGGAGAGCCTGACATGCCGATCACCGACAACGAGGCCCTGACCCGCACGATCGACCACCGCGAGATCTTCCACGACGAGATGCTGTCGCTGATGCGGCGCATCATGGGCGGCGAAATGAGCGCGCCGATGATGGCCGCGCTGCTGATCGGCCTGCGCGTCAAGAAGGAGACCATCGGCGAGATCACCGCAGCCGCGCAGGTGATGCGCGAGTTCTCGACCAAGGTCGAGGTGCCCGACCGCACGCACCTGGTGGACATCGTCGGCACCGGCGGCGATAGCTCGCACACCTTCAACATCTCGACCTGCTCGATGTTCGTGGCCGCCGCCGCCGGCGCGCGCGTGTCCAAGCATGGCAACCGCGGCGTGTCTAGCAAGTCGGGCAGCGCCGACGTGCTCGAGGCGATGGGGGTGCCGCTGAACCTGTCGCCGGCCGCGATCTCGCGCTCGATCGACGAGACCGGCATCGGTTTCATGTTCGCGCCCAACCACCACCCGGCGATGAAGAACGTGGCGCCGGTGCGGCGCGAGCTGGGCGTGCGCACGATCTTCAACATCCTGGGGCCGCTGACCAATCCGGCGAGTGCGCCCAACATCCTGATGGGTGTGTTCCATCCGGACCTGGTGGGCATCCAGGTGCGCGCGCTGCAGCGCCTGGGCGCCGAGCATGCGGTCGTGGTCTACGGCCGCGACGGCATGGACGAGGTGTCGCTCGGCGCCGCGACGATGGTGGGCGAGTACAAGGACGGCGCGATCCGCGAGTACGAGATCCACCCCGAGGACTTCGGCCTGACGATGGCGAGCAACCGCACGCTCAAGGTCGAGACGCCGGCGCAGTCGCTCGCGCTCGTGCGCTCAGTGCTCGACAACGAGGCCGGGCCGGCGCGTGACATCGTGGTCCTGAACGCCGGCGTCGCGCTGTATGCGGCCAACGTGGCGCCGACGATGGCCGAGGGCATCGAGCGGGCGCGCGCCGCGCTGGCCGGCGGCAAGGCGGCGGCCAAGCTGAACCAGTTCGTCGAAGTGACGAAGCGACTCGCCGCGGCATGAGCGACATCCTCGGGCGCATCGTCGCGGTCAAGCGCGACGAGATCGCTGCGGCCAAGGCGCGGCGCAGCGAGTCTTCTGTGCGCGCCGACGCCGAGGCGCGACGCGACACGCGCGGTTTTGCGGCGGCCTTGCGTCGGCGCTTGGGCGAGGGCGGTGCGGCGGTGATCGCCGAGGTCAAGAAGGCCAGCCCGAGCAAGGGCGTGCTGCGCGAGCACTTCGTGCCGGCCGAGATCGCGGCGAGCTACGAGCGCGGCGGTGCGGACTGCCTATCGGTGTTGACCGACGAGCATTTCTTCCAAGGTTCGGCCGCCTACCTCGAGCAGGCGCGGGCGGCGTGCACGCTGCCGGTGCTGCGCAAGGACTTCATGGTCGATCCTTACCAGGTGTTCGAGGCGCGCGCGATGGGCGCGGACTGCATCCTGCTGATCGTGGCCTGCCTCGACGACACCAGGCTGGGCGACCTGGAGGCCACGGCCCAGGCTCTGGGCATGGATGTGCTGGTCGAGGTGCACGACCGTGCCGAGCTCGACCGGGCGCTGCGCCTCGCGACGCCGCTGGTCGGTATCAACAATCGCAACCTGCGCAGTTTCCAGGTGTCGCTGGACACCACGCTCGGTTTGCTGCCGCGCGTGCCGGCCGATCGCCTTCTGGTCACGGAGTCCGGGATCCTCGCGCGTGCCGACGTGCGGCGCCTGCGCGAGGCCGGGGTCCACGCCTTCCTGGTGGGTGAGGCCTTCATGCGCGCCGCCGATCCGGGCGAGGCGCTGGCCCAACTGTTCCGTCCCGAGTGAACCAGCTGGTCGAGCCGCTGTCCGCCTTGCTGGACCGGGCGCCGTCGTCTTGGTCATCCATCGTCGAGGCCTGGCGCGACTCGCCGGCCGGCCGGCGGCTCGAGGCCTTCGTCACGCAGCGGCAGTCCGGTGCGGCCGTGATCTACCCGGACGCCGTGCTGCGCGCGCTCGAACTCACGCCGCGCGATCGCGTGCGCGTGGTGATCCTGGGACAGGACCCCTACCACGGGGCGGGTCAAGCCGAAGGCCTGGCGTTCTCGGTGCCTGGCGGCCAGCGCTTGCCGCCGAGCCTGAGGAACATCTTTGCCGAGTTGCAGCGCGACCTGGGTATGCCCATGCCGCGACTGGGCCATCTCGGTGCGTGGGCGCGGCAGGGCGTCCTGCTGCTCAATACCAGCCTGACTGTCGAGGACGGCCGGGCAGGCGCCCACGCAGGTCAAGGATGGGAAGCGCTCACTGACAGGATTGTCGATTCGGTGTCGAAGGATCCGGGCAGAAAGGTCTTCATGCTGTGGGGGGCCCATGCGCAGGCCAAGGCCGCGCGGATCGCCGAGGCAGAACGGCACGCGGTCCTCATGGCCAACCATCCGTCGCCGCTTTCGGCGCGTCGCGGGCCGGTGCCGTTTGTGGGTTGCGGGCATTTCGGGGCGGCCAACCGCTTCTTGGCGGCCGCCGGCGAAGCGCCCATCGACTGGGGCCCCCGGTGGATTTCAGTGACGCTGGCCCCGGGAAAGCGAGCCTCGCATGCTATAGTCCCCGGTTCGCCGCGGAGGGGTGCCCGAGTGGCTAAAGGGGGCAGACTGTAAATCTGTTGGCTTACGCCTACGCTGGTTCGAATCCAGCCTCCTCCACCAGGCGAAACAGACATAGAGGATTGAAGGAAGACGGTGCGTGACTCCTCAGGCGGGAGTAGTTCAATGGCAGAACCTTAGCCTTCCAAGCTAATGACGCGGGTTCGATTCCCGTCTCCCGCTCCAGGCCAGCTGTCGCTACGGGCTTGGGCACGACCAGCAGAGTGCCCAGCCCCGTATCGATGCCCATGTGGCTCAGTGGTAGAGCACTCCCTTGGTAAGGGAGAGGTCGCGCGTTCGATCCGCGCCATGGGCACCAATCGAGACGTATCGAGTCAAGGAACAGAACCTCACTTCTGACGCAGCAGGAGCGCACCAATGGCAAAAGGCAAATTCGAACGTACGAAGCCGCACGTGAACGTGGGCACGATTGGGCACGTGGACCATGGCAAGACGACGCTGACGGCGGCGATCACCTCGGTGCTGGCGGCCAAGTTCGGTGGCGAGGCCAAGGCGTACGACCAGATCGACGCGGCGCCGGAAGAAAAGGCGCGCGGCATCACCATCAACACCGCCCACGTCGAATACGAGACCGCCAACCGCCACTACGCGCACGTCGACTGCCCCGGGCACGCCGACTACGTCAAGAACATGATCACCGGCGCAGCCCAGATGGACGGCGCCATCCTGGTCGTGTCGGCCGCTGACGGCCCGATGCCCCAGACGCGCGAGCACATCCTGCTGGCGCGCCAGGTCGGTGTGCCGTACATCATCGTCTTCATGAACAAGTGCGACATGGTCGACGACGCCGAGCTGCTCGAGCTCGTCGAGATGGAAGTGCGCGAACTGCTCAGCAAGTACGAATTCCCCGGCGACGACACCCCCATCGTCAAGGGCAGCGCCAAGCTCGCCATGGAAGGCGACAAGGGCGAACTGGGCGAACAGGCCATCTTCCGTCTGGCCGACGCGCTGGACAGCTACATCCCCACGCCCGAGCGCGCCATCGACGGCGCCTTCCTGATGCCCGTCGAAGACGTGTTCAGCATCAGCGGACGCGGCACCGTCGTGACCGGCCGCGTCGAGCGTGGTGTGGTCAAGGTCGGCGAGGAAATCGAAATCGTCGGCATCAGCGCGACGCAAAAGACCACCTGCACCGGCGTCGAGATGTTCCGCAAGCTGCTCGACCAGGGCCAGGCGGGCGACAACGTGGGCATCCTGCTGCGCGGCACCAAGCGCGAAGACGTGCAGCGCGGCCAGGTGCTGTGCAAGCCCGGCAGCGTCAAGCCGCACACCCACTTCACGGCCGAGATCTACGTGCTGAGCAAGGAAGAGGGCGGGCGTCACACGCCGTTCTTCAACAACTACCGGCCGCAGTTCTACTTCCGCACGACCGACGTGACGGGCGCAGTGGAGCTGCCCAAGGACAAGGAGATGGTGATGCCGGGCGACAACGTCAGCATCACGGTCAAGCTGATCGCCCCGATCGCGATGGAAGAAGGCCTGCGCTTCGCCATCCGCGAGGGCGGCCGCACCGTCGGCGCCGGCGTCGTCGCAAAGATCATGGAGTGACAGCGAGGATCACAGGGGCATAGCTCAATTGGCAGAGCGTCGGTCTCCAAAACCGAAGGTTGGGGGTTCGAGACCCTCTGCCCCTGCCAACCGCTGAAGAACATCACTCCCTGAACCGGCCCGCGCGCGGTGCGAACCGCAAGCGGGCTTTGCCGCCCCAAGGGGCAGCCTGAATGGCGGCACGAATGCAATGAGTACAAGCAACCCACAAGTCGAGACTGTTTCCACCGGCGCGGACAAGGCCAAGCTGGCCGTGGCCGTGTTGCTCGCGGTGGGTGGCGTCGTGGCGTACTACCTGATCAAGCAAGCCGACTGGATCCGCTGGATCGCGCTGATCGTGCTGCTGATGGCCGCCCTGGCGACCTTCTTCACCGCCGAGCCGGGCAAACAGCTGGTGGCCTTCGGCCGCGACTCCTGGCGCGAGGTGCAGAAGGTGGTCTGGCCAAGCCGCAAGGAGGCGCTGCAGATGACGGGCTACGTGTTCGCCTTCGTCGTCGTCATGGCGTTGTTCCTGTGGCTGACCGACAAGACGCTCGAGTGGGTGTTGTACGACCTGATCCTGGGCTGGAAGCGATGAGCGAGCAAGCACAAGTTGTGACCGAGAGCCAAGCGCCGTCGAACCTGCGCTGGTACGTGGTGCATGCGTACTCCGGCATGGAGAAGGCCGTCGAGCGCAACCTGCGCGAGCGCATCGACCGCGCCGGCATGCAGGCCAAGTTCGGCCGCATCCTGGTGCCGACCGAGGAAGTGGTCGAGCTGAAGAACGGCAAGAAGTCGGTCTCCGAGCGCCGCTTCTTCCCGGGCTACGTGCTGGTCGAGATGCTGATGGACGACGAGACCTGGCACCTGGTCAAGCACACCAGCAAGGTCACCGGCTTCGTCGGCGGCGCGAAGAATCGCCCGGCGCCGATCTCCGAAGCCGAGGTGATGAAGATCGTCAACCAGATGCAAGAAGGCATCGAGAAGCCGCGCCCCAAGGTCGAGTGGGTGGTCGGCGAGCCGGTGCGCGTCAAGGACGGCCCGTTCACCGACTTCAACGGCAACGTCGAAGAAGTGAACTACGAGAAGTCCAAGGTCCGCGTCAGCGTCACGATCTTCGGTCGCTCGACGCCGGTGGAACTGGACTTCGCGCAGGTCGAGAAGGTTTGAGTCTTTCGCTGCCCCGCCACGGCCCCGGGGACAGCTTGAACAACAGGGTCGAAGTGGACGAGGAGCTCGAAGGCGTTTCGCCCGAGGGCGTTTGAACTCGCAAGGAGTGCCAAATGGCAAAGAAGATCGTCGGCTTCATCAAGCTGCAGATCCCCGCCGGCAAGGCGAACCCGTCGCCGCCGGTCGGCCCCGCGCTGGGTCAGCGCGGCTTGAACATCATGGAGTTCTGCAAGGCGTTCAACGCGCAGACCCAGGGGATGGAGCCGGGCCTGATGCTGCCGGTGGTGATCACCGCGTACGCGGACAAGTCGTTCACCTTCATCCTCAAGACGCCGCCGGCCACCGTGCTGATCAAGAAGGCGATCAAGCTGGAAAAGGGCTCGGGCAAGCCGCATGTCGACAAGGTGGGCAAGCTGACGCGCGCCCAGGTCGAGGAAATCGCCAAGACCAAGATGAAGGATCTCACCGCGGCGGATCTGGATGCCGCAGTGCGCACGATCGCCGGCTCGGCCCGCTCGATGGGCGTGACGGTGGAAGGAGTCTGACCATGACCCAGCTTACGAAGAAGCAGAAGGCGCTGGTCGGCAAGGTCGACAGCAACAAGCTCTACCCGATCGGCGACGCGCTCGAGCTGGTCAAGCAGCACGCGACCGCGAAGTTCGACGAGTCGATCGACGTGGCGGTGCAGCTCGGCATCGATGCCAAGAAGTCCGACCAGGTCGTGCGCGGCGCGGTCGTGCTGCCCAACGGCACCGGCAAGACCAAGCGCGTCGCGGTGTTCGCCCAGGGCGCCAAGGCCGAGGAGGCCAAGGCCGCTGGTGCCGACATCGTCGGCATGGACGACCTGGCGGCCGAGATCAAGGCCGGCAAGATGGACTTCGACGTGGTGATCGCGTCGCCCGACACGATGCGCATCGTCGGCACGCTCGGCCAGGTGCTGGGCCCGCGCGGCCTGATGCCCAACCCCAAGGTCGGCACCGTGACGCCCGACGTGGCCACGGCGGTCAGGAACGCCAAGGCCGGTCAGGTGCAGTTCCGCGTCGACAAGGCCGGCATCATCCACGCCACGATCGGCCGCCGGTCGTTCGCCAGCGACAAGCTGCAGGGCAACCTGCTGGCGCTGGTGGAGGCATTGAACAAGGCCAAGCCGTCGTCGAGCAAGGGCATCTACTTGAGGAAGGTGGCGCTGAGTTCGACGATGGGTGTGGGCGCGCGCGTGGACGTTTCGACGATCAACGCGGCCGCTGCGCCGCAGCAGTAAGCAAGGAGTTGGTGGGCCGGCAGCGGGCAACCGCTGCCGGGCCGTCAAAGACCGCTGGCGAGGCTCGCGCCTCCTAAGCAAGAACCGCAAGGTTCGAAGCCAGCGCAGATGGCGTCCCCGCCGTCGAAGGAGTGCGATTGATGGATCGTGGTTCCGAGACGGCAAGGTCGCTGGTTGTGCCGCAAGGCACGTGTGTGTGAGGAGCAGACCTTGAGTCTCAATCGCAACGAGAAAGCTGCCGTGGTGGCGGATGTGGCCGCGCAAGTCGCGCGCTCGCAGACGCTGGCGCTGGCCGAGTACCGTGGCCTCACCGTGGAGCACCTGAACAAGCTGCGCGTCGATGCGCGGGCCAAGGGCGTGTACCTTCATGTACTGAAGAACACGCTGGCTCGTCGCGCCGTCACGGGCACGCCGTTCGAGGTGGCCGCGGAGTCCATGGCCGGTCCGCTGATCTACGGCTTTTCGGAAGACGCCGTCGCCGCGGCCAAAGTCATCGCCGACTTTGCCAAGGGCAACGACAAGCTCGTCATCAAGGCGGGCGCTTACGCGGGCAAGGTCCTGGACGCCAATGGCGTCAAGGCCCTGGCATCGATCCCCAGCAAGGAAGTCCTGCTGTCGCAGATCGCCGGCCTGCTGAAGAGCCCCGTGCAGCGCATGGCCGCTGTGGTGGCCGCGCTGGCCGCCAAGAAGGGCGAGGGCACGGCTCCGGCCGAAGCCGCCGCTGCGGCCGCCTGACGACGTCCTTCAATCAATCACTCTTTTCAAGTTTTCGAGGAACCCCAAATGGCATTCGACAAAGACGCATTCCTGACCGCCCTGGACGGCATGTCGGTGATGGAACTGAACGACCTGGTCAAGGCGATCGAAGAGAAGTTCGGCGTGTCCGCCGCTTCGATGGCCGCCCCGGCCGCCGGTGGCGGTGGTGCCGCCGCTGCCGTGGTCGAAGAGAAGACCGAATTCACCGTGATGCTGCTGGAAGCCGGCGGCAACAAGGTGGGCGTGATCAAGGCGGTGCGCGAGCTCACCGGCCTGGGCCTGAAGGAAGCCAAGGACCTGGTCGACGGCGCGCCGAAGCCGGTCAAGGAAGGCATCGCCAAGGCCGACGCCGAAGCCGCCAAGAAGAAGCTGGAAGACGCCGGCGCCAAGGCCGAGCTGAAGTAAGAGGAAGCTCGACGGAAACAGGGATCAGGGCCATGCCCTGACCCTGTCCGGAAGCAGCGCAATGCCTTCGGGGCATTGCAGTGTTTCCTGATCCGACTGCAGGGAACCGGTTCGGCCGGACTGAGGTGCAATGCCTCGGTTGTCCGCCAGCGATTGGTAGCGGCCAATCACCGAACCGACGGGAGTGCAACTCCCGATCCCAGTCGCCGCGAAACGCAGCCATCGGGCCCGGCTGCGTTCTCGACAACGGAGTGTTCTTCAATGGCGCAAGCATCCTCCTCGAACTACAGCTACACCGAGCGCAAGCGGATTCGCAAGAGCTTCGGCACGCGCGACAGCGTTCTCGACGTCCCCTACCTGCTGACGATGCAGCAGGACAGTTACGTCGCCTTCCTGCAGAAGGACGTGCCGCCGCGGCAACGCAAGGTCGAGGGCCTGCAGGCCGCGTTCGAATCCGCCTTCCCGATCGTGTCGCACAACGGCTACGTGGAGATGAAGTTCATCGAGTACAGCATGGCGAAGCCGGCCTTCGACACGCGCGAGTGCCAGCAACGCGGCCTCACGTACTCGTCGGCGGTGCGCGCCAAGCTGCAGATGATCATCTATGACCGCGAGGCCGTGCAGGCCAAGACGGTCAAGGAGATCAAGGAGCAGGAGGTCTACATGGGCGAAGTGCCGCTCATGACCGACTACGGCTCCTTCATCATCAACGGCACCGAGCGCGTCATCGTCAGCCAGCTGCACCGCAGCCCCGGCGTGTTCTTCGAGCACGACAAGGGCAAGACGCACTCGAGCGGCAAGCTGCTGTTCTCGGCCCGCATCATTCCGTACCGCGGCTCGTGGCTCGATTTCGAGTTCGACCCGAAGGACATCCTGTACTTCCGCGTCGACCGCCGCCGCAAGATGCCGGTGACGATCCTGCTCAAGGCGATCGGCCTAACGCCTGAGAAGATCCTCGCCCACTTCTTCGTCAACGACCAGTTCCGCCTGATGGATGCGGGCGCGCAGATGGAGTTCGTGCCCGAACGCCTGAAGGGCGAGGTGGCGCGCTTCGACATCACCGACAAGAGCGGCAATGTCGTCGTCGAGAAGGACAAGCGCATCACGGCCAAGCATGTGCGCCAGCTCGAGCAGAGCGGCACCACCTTCGTCACCGTGCCGGAGGACTTCCTGGTCGGCCGCGTGATGGCCAAGAACATGGTCGACCCGGAGACGGGCGAGATCGTGGCCAAGGCCAACGACGAGCTTACCGAGGCGCTGCTGAAAAAGCTGCGCGGCGCGGGGATCAAGGAGATCTCCTGCATCTACACCAACGAGCTCGACGAGGGCGGCTACATCAGCCAGACCCTGGCCAGCGACGAGACGGCCGACGAGCTGGCCGCGCGCGTGGCGATCTACCGCATGATGCGCCCCGGCGAGCCGCCGACCGAGGACGCGGTGCAGGCCCTGTTCGGACGCCTGTTCTACAACCCGGACACCTACGACCTGTCGCGCGTCGGCCGCATGAAGTTCAACGCCCGCGTCGGCCGCGACGTGGCCGAAGGCGCGATGACGCTGTCCAACGAGGACATCCTCGACGTCGTCAAGATCCTGGTCGAGCTGCGCAACGGCCGCGGCGAAGTGGACGACATCGACCACCTGGGCAACCGCCGCGTGCGTTGCGTGGGCGAACTGGCCGAGAACCAGTACCGCTCGGGCCTGGCGCGCATCGAGAAGGCGGTCAAGGAGCGTCTGGGCCAGGCCGAGGCCGAGCCGCTGATGCCGCATGACCTGATCAACTCCAAGCCGATCTCCGCGGCGCTCAAGGAGTTCTTCGGTGCGAGCCAGCTCTCGCAGTTCATGGACCAGACCAACCCGCTGTCCGAGATCACGCACAAGCGCCGCGTCTCGGCCCTGGGCCCGGGCGGCCTGACGCGCGAGCGCGCCGGCTTCGAGGTGCGCGACGTGCACCCGACGCACTACGGCCGCGTGTGCCCGATCGAGACGCCGGAAGGCCCGAACATCGGCCTGATCAACTCGCTGGCGCTGTTCGCGCAATTGAACGAGTACGGCTTCCTCGAGACCCCGTACCGCCGCGTGACCGACGGCAAGGTGACCGACCAGATCGACTACCTGTCGGCGATCCAGGAAGGCAAGTACATCATCGCCCAGGCCAACGCCACGCTCGACAAGGACGGTCGCCTGACCGACGAGCTGGTCAGCGCACGCGAGATGGGCGAATCGGTGCTGACCTCGCCTGAGCGCGTGCAGTACATGGACGTGGCGCCGGCCCAGATCGTGTCGGTGGCGGCGTCGCTGGTGCCCTTCCTCGAGCACGACGATGCGAACCGCGCGCTGATGGGCGCCAACATGCAGCGCCAGGCCGTGCCGACGCTGCGCCCGGAGAAGGCCTTCGTCGGCACCGGTGTCGAGCGCGTCGCTGCGGTCGACTCGGGCACCGTGGTCACCGCGCGCCGCGGCGGCGTGGTCGATTACGTCGACACCAACCGCATCGTGATCCGCGTCAACGACAACGAGACGGTGGCGGGCGAGGTCGGCGTCGACATCTACAACCTGATCAAGTACCAGCGCAGCAACCAGAACACCAACATCCACCAGCGCCCGATCGTCCGACGCGGCGACAAGGTGGCAGGCAAGGACGTGATCGCCGACGGCGCCAGCACGGACCTGGGCGAGCTCGCGCTCGGCCAGAACATGCTGGTCGCGTTCATGCCCTGGAACGGCTACAACTTCGAAGACTCGATCCTCATCAGCGAGCGCGTGGTCGCCGAAGACCGCTACACCTCGATCCACATCGAGGAACTGGTGGTGATGGCGCGCGACACCAAGCTGGGCGCCGAGGAAATCACGCGCGACATCCCGAACCTCTCCGAGCAGCAACTGGCGCGCCTGGACGAGTCGGGCATCGTCTACGTCGGCGCGGAGGTGAACCCGGGCGACGTGCTGGTCGGCAAGGTCACGCCCAAGGGCGAGACCACGCTGACGCCGGAAGAAAAGCTGCTGCGTGCGATCTTCGGCGAGAAGGCGTCCGACGTGAAGGACACCTCGCTTCGTGTCGAGCAGGGCACGATGGGCACGGTGATCGACGTCCAGGTCTTCACCCGCGAAGGCATCACGCGCGACAAGCGTGCCCAGCAGATCATCGACGACGAGCTCAAGCGCTTCCGCCTCGACCTGAACGACCAGTTGCGCATTGTCGAGTCCGACGCCTTCGACCGCATTGCCAAGCTGCTCAACGGCAAGCCGGCCAACGGCGGCCCGCAGAAGATCGCCAAGGGCACGGTTATCACCAAGGACTACCTGGACAGCGTCGAGAAGTACCACTGGTTCGACATCCGACCGGCGGACGAGGACCTGGCCAACCAGCTCGAGTCGATCAAGAACTCGCTCGAGCAGACGCGCCACAGCTTCGACCTTGCGTTCGAAGAGAAGCGCAAGAAGCTGACGCAGGGCGACGAGCTGCCGGCCGGCGTGCTGAAGATGGTCAAGGTCTACTTGGCTGTCAAGCGCCGCTTGCAGCCCGGCGACAAGATGGCCGGCCGCCACGGCAACAAGGGTGTCGTGTCCAAGATCGTTCCGGTCGAGGACATGCCCTACATGGCCGACGGCACGCCGTGCGACATCGTGCTCAATCCGCTGGGCGTGCCTTCGCGCATGAACGTGGGCCAAGTGCTCGAAGTGCATCTGGGCTGGGCTGCCAAGGGCATCGGCCAGCGCATCGGCGACATGCTGCAGGGCGAGGCCCGCGCGGCCGAGCTGCGCAAGCTGTTCGACGGCCTGTACAACCAGTCCGGCGGCAAGACCGAGAAGCTCGAGACCCTGAGCGACGACGAGATCGTCGAGATGGCCGGCAACCTGGCCAAGGGCGTGCCCTTCGCGACGCCGGTGTTCGACGGCGCGTCGGAAGACGAGATCCGCGCGATGCTCAAGCTCGCCTACCCGGACGAGATCGCCAAAGCCAAGGGCCTGACGGCGACCCGCACCCAGGCACAGCTGCACGACGGTCGCACCGGCGAAGCCTTCGAGCGGCCGGTCACGGTCGGCTACATGCACGTGCTGAAGCTGCATCACCTGGTGGACGACAAGATGCACGCACGTTCCACCGGGCCGTACAGCCTGGTCACGCAGCAGCCGCTGGGCGGCAAGGCGCAGTTCGGCGGCCAGCGCTTCGGCGAGATGGAAGTCTGGGCGCTGGAGGCCTATGGTGCCTCGTACGTGCTGCAGGAGATGCTGACCGTCAAGTCGGACGACGTGAACGGCCGCACCAAGGTGTACGAGAACATCGTCAAGGGTGAACACGCCATCGAAGCGGGCATGCCCGAGTCGTTCAACGTGCTGGTCAAGGAAATCCGTTCGCTCGGCATCGACATCGAGCTCGAGCGCAACTAATTCAGGAAGGAAAGAGATAGCACCATGAAGGGACTCCTCGACCTTTTCAAGCAGTTCACCCCGGATGAGCATTTCGATGCCATCAAGATCGGCCTGGCTTCACCGGAGAAGATCCGCAGCTGGTCGTTCGGCGAGGTGAAGAAGCCCGAGACCATCAACTACCGGACCTTCAAGCCGGAGCGCGATGGCCTGTTCTGCGCCAAGATCTTCGGCCCGATCAAGGACTACGAGTGCCTGTGCGGCAAGTACAAGCGCCTGAAGCACCGTGGCGTGATCTGCGAGAAGTGCGGCGTCGAAGTGACGCAGACCAAGGTGCGCCGTGACCGCATGGGTCACATCGACCTGGCTGCGCCCTGCGCGCACATCTGGTTCCTGAAGTCGCTGCCGTCGCGTCTGGGCCTGGTGCTCGACATGACGCTGCGCGACATCGAGCGCGTGCTGTACTTCGAAGCCTACGTGGTGGTGGACCCCGGTATGACCCCGCTGAAGAAGTTCAGCATCATGTCCGAGGACGACTACGACGCCAAGCGCACCGAGTTCGGCGACGAGTTCGTCGCGCTGATGGGCGCCGAGGGCGTGAAGAAGCTGCTCGAAGAGATCGACCTCGACGTCGAGATCGACAAGCTGCGCAACGACATGACCGGCAGCGAGCTGAAGATCAAGAAGAACAGCAAGCGCCTGAAGGTCATGGAGGCCTTCAAGAAGTCGGGCATCAAGCCGCAGTGGATGGTGATGGACGTGCTGCCGGTGCTGCCGCCGGACCTGCGTCCGCTGGTGCCGCTGGACGGCGGGCGCTTTGCCACGTCCGACCTGAACGACCTGTATCGCCGCGTCATCAACCGCAACAACCGCCTGGCGCGGCTGCTGGAGTTGAAGGCGCCGGAAATCATCGTGCGCAACGAGAAGCGCATGCTGCAGGAAGCGGTCGATTCGCTGCTCGACAACGGCCGCCGCGGCAAGGCGATGACGGGCGCGAACAAGCGCGCGCTCAAATCGCTGGCCGACATGATCAAGGGCAAGAGCGGTCGCTTCCGCCAGAACCTGCTGGGCAAGCGGGTCGACTACTCGGGCCGTTCGGTCATCGTGGTCGGCCCGACGTTGAAGCTGCACCAGTGCGGCCTGCCCAAGCTGATGGCGCTCGAGCTGTTCAAGCCCTTCATCTTCTCGCGCCTCGAAGCGATGGGCATCGCCACCACGATCAAGGCGGCGAAGAAGGAAGTCGAATCCGGCACGCCGGTGGTCTGGGACATCCTCGAGGAGGTCATCAAGGAGCACCCGGTCCTGCTGAACCGCGCACCGACGCTGCACCGCCTGGGCATCCAGGCGTTCGAGCCGGTGCTGATCGAAGGCAAGGCGATCCAGCTTCATCCGCTCGTCTGCGCGGCCTTCAACGCCGACTTCGACGGCGACCAGATGGCCGTGCACGTGCCGCTGTCGATCGAAGCGCAGATGGAAGCGCGCACGCTGATGCTCGCTTCCAACAACGTGCTGTTCCCGGCTTCGGGGGAGCCGTCGATCGTTCCGTCTCAGGACGTGGTGCTGGGCCTGTACTACGCCACGCGCGAGCGCATCAACGCCAAGGGCGAAGGCATGGTCTTTGCCGACATCGCCGAAGTGATCCGTGCGCTGGAAAACGGCCAGGTCGAGATCACCGCCAAGATCGCGGTGCGCCTGCCCGAGTACAGCAAGGGCGCCGACGGCGAGTGGGTCTCGACGACCAAGCTGGTGGACACGACGGTCGGCCGCGCGCTGCTGTCGGAGATCCTGCCCAAGGGCCTGCCGTTTTCCAACCTGAACAAGGCGCTGAAGAAGAAGGAGATCAGCAAGCTGATCAACGTGTCCTTCCGCAAGTGCGGCCTGAAGGAAACCGTGGTCCTCGCCGACAAGCTGCTGCAAAGCGGCTTCAAGCTGGCCACGCGCGCGGGCATCTCGATCGCCATCGACGACATGCTGGTGCCGAAGGAGAAGCACGGCCTGATCGAGCGTGCCGAGAAGGAGGTCAAGGAGATCGAGCAGCAGTACGTCTCGGGCCTGGTGACCGCCGGCGAGCGCTACAACAAGGTGGTCGACATCTGGGGCAAGACCGGTGACGAGGTCGGCCGCGTGATGATGAGCCAGCTTGCCAAGCAGAAGGTCACCGACCGCCACGGCAAGGAAGTCGATCAGGAGTCGTTCAACTCGATCTACATGATGGCCGACTCGGGTGCGCGCGGTTCCGCCGCGCAGATCCGCCAGCTGGCCGGCATGCGCGGCCTGATGGCCAAGCCGGATGGCTCGATCATCGAGACGCCGATCACGGCCAACTTCCGTGAAGGCCTGAACGTATTGCAGTACTTCATCTCCACCCACGGCGCCCGCAAGGGCCTGGCGGACACGGCGCTGAAGACGGCGAACTCGGGCTACCTGACGCGCCGCCTGGTCGACGTGACGCAGGACCTGGTCGTGACCGAGGAGGATTGCGGCACCGAGCACGGCTTCAACACCCGTGCGCTGGTCGAAGGCGGCGAGGTCATCGAGTCGCTGCGCGACCGTATCCTCGGCCGTGTGTCGGCGGTCGAGGTGCTGCACCCGGAGACGCAGCAGCCCTTGCTCGGCGCCGGCCAGATGCTCGACGAGGAGGCGCTCGACGCGATCGAGGCCGCGGGCGTGGACGAAGTCCGCGTGCGCACGCCGCTGACCTGCGCCACGCGCTTCGGCATCTGCGCCAAGTGCTACGGCCGCGACCTCGGCCGCGGCGGCCTGGTCAACACCGGCGAAGCGGTGGGCGTGATCGCCGCACAGTCGATCGGCGAGCCGGGCACGCAGCTGACGATGCGCACCTTCCACATCGGTGGTGCGGCGTCGCGCGCGGCGGTGGCCAACAACGTGGAAGCCAAGTCGGACGGCCACATTGGCTTCAACCCGACGATGCGCTACGTCAGCAACGGCAAGGGCGAGCTGGTGGTGATCTCGCGTTCGGGCGAGATCATCGTGCTCGACCCGCATGGTCGCGAGCGCGAGCGCCACAAGGTGCCGTATGGCGCGACGCTGAATGTCAAGCCCGACCAGCAGCTCAAGGCCGGTACGGTGCTGGCGACCTGGGATCCGCTGACGCGCCCGATCATCACCGAGTTCGCCGGCAAGGCGAAGTTCGAGAACGTCGAGGAAGGCGTCACGGTGGCCAAGCAGGTCGACGAGGTCACGGGTCTGTCGACGCTGGTGGTGATCGACCCGAAGCGCCGCGGCGCGACCAAGGTGGTGCGCCCGCAGGTCAAGCTGCTCGATGCCGCCGGCCACGAGGTGAAGATCCCCGGCACCGACCACTCGGTGACGATCGGCTTCCCGGTGGGCGCGCTGATCCAGGTGCGCGACGGCCAGGACCTGTCGACCGGCGAAGTGCTGGCGCGCATTCCGGTCGAAGGCCAGAAGACGCGCGACATCACCGGCGGCCTGCCGCGGGTGGCGGAGCTGTTCGAAGCGCGCAGCCCGAAGGACGCCGGCTCGCTGGCCGAAGTCACCGGCACGGTGTCGTTCGGCAAGGAGACCAAGGGCAAGAACCGCCTGCAGATCACCGACCCCGAGGGCCATGTGCACGAGCAACTGGTGCCCAAGGAGAAGAACATCCTGGTGCACGAAGGCCAGGTGGTGAACAAGGGCGAGCTGGTGGTGGACGGCGCGGCGGACCCGCAGGACATCCTGCGCCTGCTGGGCATCGAGGAGCTGGCGCGCTACATCGTCGACGAGGTGCAGGACGTCTACCGCCTGCAGGGCGTGAAGATCAACGACAAGCACATCGAGGTGATCGTGCGCCAGATGCTGCGACGCGTGCAGATCGCCAACCCGGGCGACAGCAACTACATCGGCGGCGAACAGGTCGAACGCTCGGAGCTGCTGGACACCAACGACAAGCTGCGCAGCGAAGGCAAGACGGTCGCCACCTACCACGACCTGCTGCTGGGCATCACCAAGGCGTCGTTGTCGACCGACAGCTTCATCTCGGCCGCCTCGTTCCAGGAGACGACCCGCGTGCTCACCGAGGCTGCCATCATGGGCAAGCGCGACGAGCTGCGCGGCCTGAAGGAAAACGTCATCGTCGGCCGCCTGATCCCTGCGGGCACCGGCATGGCCTTCCACCAGGCGCGCAAGGTCAAGGAAGAGATGGACGAGTCCGAACGCCGCGCGATTGCGATGCAGGAGGCCGAGGAGCTGGCTGCGGCGCAACTGGCCGCGGTCGACGCCGAGACCGCCCCGGCGACGGGTGGCGAGGCGGCGACCGAGTAAGGCGAGCGATTTCGCTTGAGCCAAGAAAGGCGGCCTGCGGGCCGCCTTTCTTCTTTCGGCGCTCAGGCGGGCGGCGTGTCCAGTGAGCGCGGCGTGACGATCGCAACGCCGGCCGCGGCGGCTCGCCGTGCCAGCTTGAGTACGGCGCGGTCGCGGCTGACCAGCCAGCGGGCGCCGGCGGCCATGGCCAGATCGACGAACTTCTGGTCGTCCGGATCGGTGACGCGCAGCAGGCCCTGGGAGGGTGGTTCGGGGCAGAGCGCCGCGTGGCGGTCCCAAGTTGCGAGCAGCGTGGCCACGTCGGCCCCACGCGCGGCGGCCAGCCCTCGCGCCAGCACATGCGCCAGTTCGTCGCGCATCGGCGCTGTGACGACCCAGCGCAGGCGGCCCTGGGTCACCGCCTGAACCAGGGTCGCCACGGCCGGCTCGCCGAAAAGCAGCCAGTCCAGGACCACGTTCGTGTCCAGTACGATCCGCGGCATGTCGGATGTGAGCGTAAGCTCACTCAAGGTATCCGGGGCGGAATTGGTCACTGCGGCTTGCTGGGTAAGGTGGCGCCCAATATAATCGCGGGCTTTTCCGGCGTTGGCCCGGTCGTTTGCGCGCGTCCTCTTTGCAGGGCGCCGTTGGCGGCGAAGTCAAACGCATTTTCTGGTCTGACTTCAAACGGGAACAAGTCACCCACCATGCCCACCATCAATCAGCTCGTGCGCCACGGCCGTGAGGCCGAGGTCACGAAATCCAAATCGCCGGCGATGCAGAACAGTCCGCAGCGTCGCGGCGTGTGCACTCGCGTGTACACCACCACTCCGAAGAAGCCGAACTCGGCGCTGCGCAAGGTCGCCAAGGTGCGCCTGACCAACGGCTTCGAGGTCATTTCCTACATCGGCGGCGAAGGCCACAACCTGCAGGAGCACTCGGTGGTGCTCGTGCGCGGCGGCCGCGTGAAGGACCTGCCGGGCGTGCGCTACCACATCGTTCGTGGTTCGCTCGACCTGCAAGGCGTCAAGGATCGCAAGCAGTCCCGCTCCAAGTACGGCGCGAAGCGCCCGAAGAAAGCGTAAGGCCCGCCTGGCCTAGTAAGTGAAGGGTCCTGATGGCCCTTCGCGGCCCCAAGGGGCCAACTGAAACCGAAGGAAGAAAGAAATGCCGCGTCGTCGCGAAGTCCCCAAGCGGGACATCCTCCCCGATCCGAAGTTCGGTTCGGTGGACCTCAGCAAGTTCATGAACGTCATCATGGAGTCCGGCAAGAAGGCCGTCGCCGAAGCCATCATCTATGGCGCGCTCGACCAGGTCGAGCAGAAGGCCGGCAAGGACCCGCTGGAGATCTTCCTGACGGCGCTGAACAACGTGAAGCCGATGGTCGAGGTCAAGTCCCGCCGCGTCGGTGGCGCGAACTACCAAGTTCCCGTGGAAGTTCGTCCCATCCGCCGCGTGGCACTGGCCATGCGCTGGCTCAAGGAATCGGCGCGCAAGCGCGGTGAGAAGTCCATGGCGGCGCGCCTGGCCAACGAGTTGCTCGAGGCCAGCGAAGGCCGCGGCGGCGCGATGAAGAAGCGCGACGAAGTCCACCGCATGGCCGAGGCCAACAAGGCTTTCTCGCACTTCCGCTTCTAAACCCTGTTCCTGCGGCCGCCTCCGGGTTATTGCTAACCCGTCGGCGGCCCCTGCATTTGGAGTCTCACCATGGCCCGCAAGACCCCCATCGAGCGCTACCGCAACATCGGTATCTCCGCGCACATCGATGCCGGCAAGACCACCACCACCGAGCGCATCCTGTTCTACACGGGTGTGAACCACAAGATCGGTGAAGTGCACGACGGCGCGGCCACGATGGACTGGATGGAGCAGGAGCAGGAGCGTGGCATCACGATCACCTCGGCTGCGACCACCTGCTTCTGGAAGGGCATGGACCTGTCCTTCCCCGAGCACCGCATCAACATCATCGACACCCCGGGCCACGTGGACTTCACGATCGAGGTCGAGCGCAGCATGCGCGTGCTCGACGGTGCCTGCATGGTGTATTGCGCCGTGGGTGGCGTGCAGCCGCAGTCGGAAACCGTCTGGCGCCAGGCCAACAAGTACAAGGTGCCCCGTCTGGCGTTCGTCAACAAGATGGACCGCACGGGCGCGAACTTCCTGAAGGTCTATGAGCAGATGAAGGTTCGCCTGAAGGCCAACCCGGTGCCCATCGTGATCCCTATCGGCGCCGAGGAGAACTTCACCGGCGTGATCGACCTGATCAAGATGAAGGCGATCATCTGGGACGAGGCCTCGCAGGGCATGAAGTTCAACTTCGAAGAGATTCCTGCCGACCTGCTCGCCGAGGCGCAGAAGTGGCGCGAGAACATGGTCGAAGCGGCGGCCGAGGCCAGCGAAGAGCTGATGAACAAGTACCTGGAATCGGGCGAGCTGTCCGAGGCCGAGATCAAGCTCGGCATCCGCACGCGCACCATCGCCGCGGAGATCCAGCCCATGTTCTGCGGTACCGCGTTCAAGAACAAGGGCGTGCAGCGCATGCTCGACGGCGTGGTCGACTTCATGCCGTCGCCGATCGACATCCCTCCCGTGCCGGGCATGGACGACGACGAGAAGCCGACGCAGCGCCGCGCCGCCGACGACGAGAAGTTCGCCGCGCTGGCGTTCAAGCTGATGACCGACCCGTATGTGGGTCAGCTCACGTTCGTGCGCGTGTACTCGGGCGTGCTCAAGAGCGGCGACTCGGTCTACAACCCGATTCGCGGCAAGAAGGAGCGCATCGGCCGCATCCTGCAGATGCACGCCAACCAGCGCGAAGAGATCAAGGAAATCCTGGCCGGCGACATCGCGGCCTGCGTCGGCTTGAAGGATGTGACCACCGGCGAGACGCTGTGCGACCCGGACCACATCATCACGCTCGAGCGCATGGTGTTCCCCGAGCCGGTGATCTCGCAGGCCGTCGAGCCCAAGACCAAGGCCGACCAGGAGAAGATGGGCATCGCGCTCGGCCGCCTGGCCGCCGAAGATCCGTCGTTCCGCCTGCGCACCGACGAGGAGAGTGGCCAGACCATCATCTCCGGCATGGGCGAGCTGCACCTGGAAATCATCGTCGACCGCATGAAGCGCGAGTTCGGCGTCGAGGCCAACGTCGGCAAGCCGCAGGTGGCGTACCGCGAGACGATCCGCAAGACCGCGACCGACGTCGAAGGCAAGTTCGTGCGCCAGTCGGGCGGCAAGGGCCAGTACGGCCATGTCGTCTTCACGGTCGAGCCGCAGGAGCCGGGCAAGGGTTTCGAGTTCGTCGACGCCATCAAGGGCGGCGTGGTGCCGCGCGAGTTCATTCCCGCGGTCAAGAAGGGTGTCGAGGACAGCCTGCCCGCGGGCGTGCTGGCCGGCTACCCGGTGGTCGACGTCAAGGTGTCGCTGACCTTCGGTTCGTACCACGAGGTCGACTCGAACGAAAACGCGTTCAAGATGGCCGCGTCGCTCGGCTTCAAGGACGCCTGCCGCAAGGCCAGCCCCGTGCTGCTCGAGCCGATGATGGCGGTGGAAGTCGAGACGCCGGAAGACTACGCCGGCTCGGTGATGGGCGACCTGTCGTCCCGTCGCGGCATGGTGCAGGGCATGGACGACATGCCCGGCGGCGGCAAGGTCATCAAGGCCGAGGTGCCGCTGTCGGAGATGTTCGGCTACTCGACCACGCTGCGCTCGATGAGCCAGGGCCGCGCCACGTACACGATGGAGTTCAAGCACTACAGCGAGGCACCGAAGAACGTCGCCGACGCGATCATCACGGCGCGCACCAGCAAGTAACGCAGTCGGTCTTCCCGCCTCGGGGCAACGCTGCCAGTGGCGTTGCGATGCGGGAAGACCTTAAACCCTCACTGGCACCGCTCTTTACGCAACGGAGATTTCAGAAATGGCAAAAGGCAAATTCGAACGTACGAAGCCGCACGTGAACGTGGGCACGATTGGGCACGTGGACCATGGCAAGACGACGCTGACGGCGGCGATCACCTCGGTGCTGGCGGCCAAGTTCGGTGGCGAGGCCAAGGCGTACGACCAGATCGACGCGGCGCCGGAAGAAAAGGCGCGCGGCATCACCATCAACACCGCCCACGTCGAATACGAGACCGCCAACCGCCACTACGCGCACGTCGACTGCCCCGGGCACGCCGACTACGTCAAGAACATGATCACCGGCGCAGCCCAGATGGACGGCGCCATCCTGGTCGTGTCGGCCGCTGACGGCCCGATGCCCCAGACGCGCGAGCACATCCTGCTGGCGCGCCAGGTCGGTGTGCCGTACATCATCGTCTTCATGAACAAGTGCGACATGGTCGACGACGCCGAGCTGCTCGAGCTCGTCGAGATGGAAGTGCGCGAACTGCTCAGCAAGTACGAATTCCCCGGCGACGACACCCCCATCGTCAAGGGCAGCGCCAAGCTCGCCATGGAAGGCGACAAGGGCGAACTGGGCGAACAGGCCATCTTCCGTCTGGCCGACGCGCTGGACAGCTACATCCCCACGCCCGAGCGCGCCATCGACGGCGCCTTCCTGATGCCCGTCGAAGACGTGTTCAGCATCAGCGGACGCGGCACCGTCGTGACCGGCCGCGTCGAGCGTGGTGTGGTCAAGGTCGGCGAGGAAATCGAAATCGTCGGCATCAGCGCGACGCAAAAGACCACCTGCACCGGCGTCGAGATGTTCCGCAAGCTGCTCGACCAGGGCCAGGCGGGCGACAACGTGGGCATCCTGCTGCGCGGCACCAAGCGCGAAGACGTGCAGCGCGGCCAGGTGCTGTGCAAGCCCGGCAGCGTCAAGCCGCACACCCACTTCACGGCCGAGATCTACGTGCTGAGCAAGGAAGAGGGCGGGCGTCACACGCCGTTCTTCAACAACTACCGGCCGCAGTTCTACTTCCGCACGACCGACGTGACGGGCGCAGTGGAGCTGCCCAAGGACAAGGAGATGGTGATGCCGGGCGACAACGTCAGCATCACGGTCAAGCTGATCGCCCCGATCGCGATGGAAGAAGGCCTGCGCTTCGCCATCCGCGAGGGCGGCCGCACCGTCGGCGCCGGCGTCGTCGCAAAGATCATGGAATAAGGAGCGGACACCATGACCAAGCAAAAGATCCGCATCCGCCTGAAGGCGTTCGACTACAAGCTGATCGACCAGTCGGCCATCGAGATCGTCGACACCGCCAAGCGCACCGGTGCCATCGTCAAGGGCCCGGTGCCCCTGCCGACGCGCATGCAGCGTTTCGACATCCTGCGCTCGCCGCACGTCAACAAGACGAGCCGTGACCAGTTCGAGATCCGCACGCACCAGCGCCTGATGGACATCGTCGACCCGACCGACAAGACGGTCGACGCCCTGATGAAGCTGGACCTGCCGGCGGGCGTGGACGTCGAAATCAAACTGCAGTAAACTCGCAGGCTTTCCCGGCGGCCCAGGGCGTAGTGTGAAAACTGCGCTGGGCCGCCAAACTCATCAGCCCGACCAATCGATGCCGGGCATTGGAGAAAACATGAGTCTGAGCAACCGTCTCGGTTTGCTGGGGCGCAAGGTGGGCATGATGCGCATCTTCACGGACGACGGCGACGCCGTGCCCGTGACGGTGCTGGACGTGTCCAACAACCGCGTCACCCAGGTCAAGACTGAAGCCACCGACGGCTACAACGCCTTGCAAGTGGCGTTCGGCGCGCGCAAGGCGAGCCGCGTCAACAAGCCCCAGGCCGGGCACCTCGCCAAGGCGGGTGTCGAGGCGGGTGAGATCACCCGTGAATTCCGCGTCGGCGCCGACGTGGCCGGCCAGTACAAGGCCGGTGCCACGGTGCCCGTGACCCTGTTCGCCGCCGGCCAGATGGTCGACGTGCAGGGCAGCTCGATCGGCAAGGGCTTCGCCGGCACGATCAAGCGCCACAACTTCAGCTCGCAGCGCGCGTCGCACGGCAACAGCCGTTCGCACAACGTGCCGGGCTCGATCTCGATGGCGCAGGACCCGGGCCGCGTGTTCCCGGGCAAGAAGATGTCCGGCCAGATGGGCGACGAGACCACCACGACGCAGAACCTCGACATCGTGCGCGTCGACGAGACCCGCCAACTGCTGCTCGTCAAGGGCGCGGTGCCGGGGGCCAAGAACGGCTTCGTGACCGTGCGTCCGGCCGTCAAGGCCAAGCTCAAGAAGGGAGCCCAGTGATGCAGCTCGAGCTCCTGAACGAACAGGGCCAGGCCACGTCCAAGGTCGACGCGCCGGACACCGTGTTCGCGCGTGACTACAACGAGGCGCTGGTGCACCAGGTCGTCGTGGCCTTCCAGGCCAACGCGCGCCAGGGCACCCGTGCCCAGCTCGACCGCGGCGAGGTCAAGCACTCGACCAAGAAGCCGTTCCGTCAGAAGGGCACGGGCAACGCCCGCGCGGGCATGACCTCCTCGCCGCTGTGGCGCGGAGGCGGCCGCATTTTCCCGAACCGGCCGGACGAGAACTTCAGTCAGAAGATCAACAAGAAGATGTACCGCGCCGGCATGGCGTCGATCCTGTCGCAGCTCGCGCGCGACGGGCGCCTGGCGGTGGTGGACTCGATCAAGGTCGAGGCGCCGAAGACCAAGCTGCTGGCGCAGAAGTTCAAGGCCATGGGCCTCGAGTCGGTGATGGTGATCTCCGACCAGGTCGACGAGAACGTGCTGCTGGCTTCGCGCAACCTGGCCAACGTGCTGGTGGTCGAGCCGCGCTACGCCGATCCGCTGTCGCTGGTCTTCTACAAGAAGGTGCTGGTGACCAAGGGCGCGATCGAGCAGCTCAAGGAGATGTACGCATGAGCGCCGCCAAGAAGTTCGATCAGGGCCGCCTGGCCCAGGTGCTTGTCGAGCCGATCGTCTCCGAGAAAGCCACCTCGGTGGCCGAGAAGCACAACCAGGTGCTGTTCAAGGTGCTGCGCGACGCGACCAAGCCCGAGATCAAGGCCGCCGTCGAACTGATGTTCAAGGTCGAGGTCGACGCCGTGCGCACGATCAACCAGCGCGGCAAGGAAAAGAAGTTCGGCCGCTCGATCGGCCGCCGCGATCACATCAAGAAGGCCTACGTGTCCCTCAAGAAGGGTCACGAGCTGAACTTCTCCGGGGAGGCCGCTTAAATGGCTGTCATCAAGGTCAAACCCACGTCGCCCGGCCGCCGCGCCGTGGTGAAGGTGGTGCACAAGCACCTGCACAAGGGCAAGCCGGAAGCCTCGCTGCTCGAGCCGCAGATCCAGAACGCGGGCCGCAACAACAACGGCCACATCACGATGCGTCACAAGGGTGGTGGCCACAAGCACCACTACCGCGTCGTCGACTTCAAGCGCAACAAGGACGGCATTCCGGCGAAGGTCGAGCGCATCGAGTACGACCCGAACCGCACCGCCCACATCGCGCTGCTGTGCTACGCCGACGGCGAGCGCCGCTACATCATCGCCCCGCGCGGTCTGGAGATCGGCTCGACGGTGATCAGCGGCGCCGAAGCCCCGATCAAGGCCGGCAACACGCTGCCGATCCGCAACATTCCCGTCGGCTCGATCATCCATGCGATCGAGATGCTGCCCGGCAAGGGCGCGCAGATGGCGCGTTCGGCCGGCACCTCGGTGACGCTGATGGCCCGCGAAGGCACCTACGCCCAGTTGCGCCTGCGCTCGGGTGAAGTGCGCCGCGTCCACATCGACTGCCGCGCCACGATCGGCGAAGTGAGCAACGAAGAGCACAGCCTGCGCCAGTACGGCAAGGCCGGCGCCAAGCGCTGGCAGGGCATCCGCCCGACGGTGCGTGGCGTCGCGATGAACCCGGTGGACCACCCGCACGGCGGCGGCGAAGGCCGCACCGGCGAGGGCCAGGTGCCGGTGTCGCCGTGGAACACGATGACCAAGGGCTACCGCACCCGCAACAACAAGCGCACGCAGACGTTCATCGTCTCGCGTCGCAAGAAGTAAGAGGCTGACGACATGACTCGTTCGCTCAAGAAGGGCCCGTTCGTTGACGGGCACCTGCAGGCCAAGGTCGAGAAGGCGGCGGCCATCAAGGACAAGAAGCCGATCAAGACCTGGTCGCGCCGCTCGACGATCCTGCCCGAGTTCATCGGCCTGACGATCGCCGTGCACAACGGCAAGCAGCACGTGCCGGTGTACGTGACCGATCAGATGGTCGGCCACAAGCTGGGCGAGTTCGCGCTCACCCGCACCTTCAAAGGCCACCCGGCCGACAAGAAGGCCGCGAAGAAATAAGGATGGCCACGAACATGGAAACGCAAGCAATCGTTCGCGGCGTGCGCCTCTCGGTCGACAAGGGCCGGCTGGTGGCCGATCTGATCCGCGGCAAGAAGGTGGACCAGGCGCGCAACATCCTCAAGTTCACGCCCAAGAAGGCGGCTGGCATCGTGCTGAAGGCGCTCGACAGCGCCATCGCCAATGCCGAGCACAACGACGGTGCGGACATCGACGAGCTGAAGGTCAAGTCGGTCTACGTCGAGCAGGGTGCCACGCTGAAGCGCTTCTCGGCGCGCGCCAAGGGCCGCGGCAACCGCATCAGCAAGCCGACCTGCCACATCTACGTGACCGTCGGGAACTAAGGAAGACCATGGGACAGAAGATCCATCCGACCGGCTTCCGCCTGCCCGTCACGCGTGCCTGGGCTTCGCGCTGGTTCGCCACCAACCGCAACTTCAGCCAGATGCTGGCCGAGGACCTGCAGGTGCGCGACTACCTGAAGACCAAGCTCAAGAATGCGGCGGTCGCACGCATCCTGATCGAGCGTCCGGCCAAGAACGCCCGCATCACCATCTACTCGGCGCGTCCGGGGGTGGTGATCGGCAAGAAGGGCGAGGACATTGAGAACCTGAAAGCCGAGCTGACCAAGCGCCTGGGCGTGCCGGTGGCGGTGAACATCGAGGAAATCCGCAAGCCGGAAGTCGATGCGCAGCTGATCGCCGACAGCATCACGCAGCAGCTCGAGAAGCGCATCATGTTCCGCCGCGCCATGAAGCGCGCGATGCAGAACGCGATGCGCCTGGGCGCCCAGGGCATCAAGATCATGTCCTCGGGGCGCCTCAACGGCATCGAGATCGCGCGTTGCGAGTGGTACCGCGAAGGTCGCGTGCCGCTGCACACGCTGAAGGCCGACATCGACTACGGCTTCTCGGAAGCCAAGACCACCTACGGCGTCATCGGCGTCAAAGTGTGGGTCTACCGCGGTGACCGCCTGGGCGTGGGCGAAGCGCCCGTCGCATCCGCCAAGCCGGAAGGCGACGACGACCGTCGTGGCCCGCGCCGCGGCCCGCGCGGCGACCGTCCGGCGGGCGACCGGGC